>JBGGME010000249.1:0-10410 GCA_041288195.1 Hyphomicrobiaceae bacterium | reverse complement strand
ATACATCGAGGTGCCGTATTTCTGGAATTCATCGGCGTATAAGGTCGAAGGCGAAGGGGCACGCAGAAGTACGGCACGCAGCGTCGAAGTGAAGAGGGCACCGAGAATTGCGGCAGCTTCATTGCCGATGCTCGGGGTGTGCAAATTGACAACGACGATGTAGCGCTCGCGGAGAGCTTCTGCAAAATCGAGCTTCGGCGATCGCTGACAGAGAATGCGGCTGATCGCACTCGCGTTGATCTGCCCGATCTTGTTGACGATCGGGCTGTCGGGATTGTCCTTGGACTTCTCATACTTCTTCGGGTACTCCCTGCGCCAAAAGCGCTGCAAATCGACAGTGTTATTGGCGACTAACCTTTCGCGAAAGGCGCGGTCGTAGTATATCTTCGGGAGATCCTTGAACGTGCTGCCGGGGTTCGCGTGTAGTGTTAAGAGGCCATTGAGGAGGAGCCACTCCATGCGCGGTCCCCAGCTCTCCGCCCAAATGCTTTTCAGACCGGAGAGGCAGTGGCGCGGGTCGAGCAGCGGATTGAAGCCAACGGCGTAGTCGGTATCGCTGCAGTCGATGTAGCAGGTGCGCTTGAAGGCGGAGCGGGGCAGGGCATCGAGCAGCTGGACGGCCGCTTCGCCGTGCGGATCGATGAAGAAGATCGCGCGATCGCGATTTTGCAATTCGTCGAAAATCTTGTTGAGCAACAGCGTCGTCTTGCCTTGGCCGCTTTTGCCGACAATGTATTCATGGGCATTTTCCATACATTCTTTTCAGCGCACGTTGCCACGACGACTTGCTCAAGAAAGTGTCCAGCCCAGACAGTATGGGCTCCGCGATCCTACCCGGAATGCGGCGGTTCTATGCGCTGAAAACAACTATTGAAGCATTACGGATATTGTACTGCGCCGTGGCTGCGCGCGGATCGCCGAGGCCAGATATCCACAACGTCGAGGATAAGGAATTTCGAAAGCGGGAATGTGATTGCGTAGCTTGTCGCGGGTTGGCGACGATGATTGTCCCCGAACTTTGCCACAGCGGGGTTCGCGAGTGCTGCTGGTTCCTGCTGTAGTGGTAACCAGTGGGCTCCGTCTTGGAGAGATCGATCTGGCAGAAAGCGATCGCGGAAAACTTCAAGGACATTGAACTGTGCCGCCTCGTCTGGCGAAGCCATGACCCAAGCCGCTTCCGAGCGCCACCTGTCCGATAGGCACGTGTGCGCGAGGGTATCGAGGAGCGGTAGTGACGAGAAAGCGGTTTGGGTCATGGCTTGCTGCGCAAGCCTGACGATGGCGGAACTGTTTGAGTTGTCGCGATATTTTCAGTCCTACGCGTCCCTGCGACCTGTCCTACCGTTGTCAGCTGCGTTGGATAGGTGTTGTACAAACGAGAGAGGGGCCAGGCCGGCCGGCCTGACCCCTCGTGTCTCACTCCCCATCGGGGAGCTGCGGATCGGACTTCCGCAACTCACGGATCCAGGTCTCTATATCCTCCCACAGCCAGAAGTTGAAGTTGCCGAGCTTCCGTCGAAGCGGAAATTTCCCGGCCTTCTGCAACCGCAAGATGTGTTGAGGTGTATAGGGTATCCCGAAGAGTTCCTTGAGCTGTGGATAAGTGACCAATCTCTGCATCGCACGTCACTCCAAAGAGGGAATGTCGCGCGACACGGCCAGCCGACGAGCTGGTTGGGGGCGAATAAAGCAGAAGGTGCGGCGGCGTTCAAGAAATTTGTGCGTAAACAGAACTTCGCGGAACCTGGCGCAACAAATTCCGGGATTGTTCTGTGAGAACTGTTGAGAACAGATAGTGTTCGTACTTCTGCAGCGCATCGCGCATCGGCTCGAGGCTGGTGTAGACGTGGTAGGTGCGCTGAATCGGGCTCCTCGATCCGGCCTTGTGGCTAAGCAGGGCCTCTGTGATATCGATCGGAACTCTGAGCTTCGCCATCGTCGAGGAGAAGTAGCGGGGGAAGTCGTGGAGCGTGAAGTGGGGGATGCTTGGCTGCGCGCAATGTTCGAGATTGTTCACTAGCGCGCCGTTCGGGGCCAAGTCGGCTTTCAGGGCTTCTCGAAATTTTCTCATTGCCGAGCTGTGGCTTCTGAATGGCCTGGGCTGACTCGGCAAATGCGCGCGGAGGCGCTCGGTCACCGGAATGGTGTGATCCTCGTTCGTCTTCATCACGAAGGCTGGAAAGACGATGGTATCGTCCTTGATCCAGCTGTGTTGGAATTGGGTGATCTGGCTGCGGCGCTGGCCAGAGAGAATGAGCGACCGAACGATGGCGCCAAAGACATCGTGGGTGTGGCTCTCACACCAGATGCTGCGTATCTCGTCGTCGGTAAGAAGTCGGTCGCGAGACTTGCGTCGGTGGGGGAGCCTACTATTAGCGATTGGACTTTTCGCAAGGTGGTTCTGCTCGACGCACCAGGTGAGGAAGGCCTTGAAGAAGGCAAACGCGAGATTGCGATGCGAAGGCGCGAGGGGCAAAAGAGCGGCGTGGATGTCGGCGGCCGTGACGGTGCCAATGGAAAGATTGGGGAAGTAGGCGGTGAGAAGGCGCTCCATCCGGTAGTACGAGATCGGCCGGAGATCTGGTCTCCGACACTGCAGGTACGTGGCGATGAGTTGCTTGGCCGGGAGGGCAGACGGTGGAAGATACTTGAGGGCGATGCGGCGACGGGCTTCCTCACGCGCGTTGCGTAAGGTGACGAACGGATAGCGGCCGAGGGTGTAGCGCTTGTTCTTGTGCTTGAGTATGAAGGTCTTGGTGCCGCGCCTGGAAACTCGGACGCCGAAGCCGGGCAATGTGGCGTCCCAGAAGTCGGCCTGGATGGCGTCCGTCTTTAGACTACGGATTGTAAGATCGTTGAGGCGCGTGCGCACGGCTAGGTACGTCCTAGGTACCAAATCGAGGGGCTTTGGCCCGTTCTGGCAGGCTCGCGGAAGGTAGGGAGCTATGAGGGTTTTGTCAAGAAATCAAAGGGTTAGGTTCTTTTCGGTTCGGTCAAATTCTGCGCTGACGCCATGAGCATGTTACAGAGGAAATTTGGTGCGGCTGCCCTACTTTTTGTTGGGCTCCTTGCCATGGCGGCCATGTCGTCGCGCGCACCTGCGCAGCAAGCCAAGCAGCAGCCCGCACCGGCACAGCCCGCCGCGGCCGAGGAGCCGGGCGACCCGCAGGCCCTGCCCCGCCGCGTCGCCATCCGCTTCCTCACCGACAGCGACTACCCGCCCTTCAACTACTACGACGAGGACAATGTCCTGACCGGCTTCAACGTCGATGTTGCCCGCGCCATCTGCTTCGAGCTCGCCGCGGCCTGCGACATCCAGGTGCGCGCGTGGCCCGAGCTGCTGCCGGCGCTGCGGCGAGGCGAGGCCGACGCCGTGATCGCCTCGCACGCGATCAGCGCCAACGCGCTCAAGGCCATCGACTTCACCGACCGCTACTACCACACGCCCGCCCGCTTCGCCGCCAAGCGCACCTCCGGCCGCCTGGATGTCACGCCCGAGGGGCTCGAGGGCAAGAAGGTCGGCGTCACCAAGGGCACCGCGCACGAGGCCTACCTGCGCACGTTCTTCCGCGACAGCTCGATCCGCACCTTCGAGTCGCCGGAGCTTGCCCGCGATGCGCTGATCAGCGGCGCCGTCGAGCTCCTCTTCGACGACGGCATCAGCCTCGCCTTCTGGCTCAACGGCACCGGCTCCAAAGCCTGCTGCGAGTTCAAGGGCGGCCCCTTCGGCGAGCCCAGGTTCTTCGGCGACGGCGTGGCGGTGGCGGTGAGCCGCGAGGACCAGCAGCTCAAGACGCTCATCAACGCGGCCCTCAAGCGCATGCGCGAGAACGGCCGCTTCGAGGAGCTGGTGCTGCGCTACTTCCCCCTGCGCGCCTTCTGACCGTTTCCCGCCTCCTCACACCCGCCCTGGAGCGACCATGTTGCCCCCCAAGGACAAGCTCAACATTCTCTTTGCCCACTCCGCCTACCGCATGGCCGACCGGTTCGCCGCGCGCGGCACCGGCATCGCGCATACGCAGGTGAGCGACCCCGCGGCGTACGCCGCCGCAGTGCCGGCCGCCGACGTGGTGGTCGTCTCCATGATGTGGAAGAACGACCTCGTGCCGCAGGCCAAGCGGCTGAAGTTCGTGCAGTCGATCAGCGCCGGCATCGACCAGTACGACCAGAACGCGTTCCGCGCCCATGGCATTCGCCTCGCCAACGCTGCCGGCGTCAACGCCCATGCTGTGGCCGAGCACGCCATGTCCATGATCCTGGCGCTCAAGCGCCATCTGCATACGGGCCGCGACAACCAGGCCAGGAAGCACTGGCGAGGCATGATCTCCCAGATCCCGGAGCGGGAGGACCAGCTCGGCGGCAAGACATTGCTGGTCGTGGGCCTCGGCCGCATCGGCTCGCGGCTCGCCCGGCTCGGCAAGGCATTCGACATGCGCGTCGTCGGCATCCGCCGCGATCCCGCGCGCGGCGGCGACGGTGCCGACGCCGTCTACAGCCACGACAAGCTCATCGAGCAGCTGGCGCAGGCCGATATCGTGGCCCTCACCTGCCCGCTGACGCCCGAGACCACCAACCTGATCGATGCCAAGGCGCTCGCCGCCATGAGGCCCTCCGCCCACCTCGTCAACGTCGCGCGCGGACGTGTGGTCGACGAGCCGGCGCTCATCAAGGCGCTGCAAGAGAAGCGCATCGCCGCTGCCGGCCTCGACGTGACGCAGGTCGAGCCGCTGCCGACCGAGTCGCCGTTGTGGGGCATGCCCAACGTGCTGATCACGCCGCACACGGCCGGCGAGACGCAACGCTACGAGGACGGCGTCATCGACCTGCTGGTAGAGAACCTCGATCGTTTGTGGCGCGGCGAGACGACGCTGAAGAACCAGATCGTCTGACCGCTTTCGCTCGCGTGCGGGACCGGCTACGACTGGCGGCATGACCCGAGACCTCGACGGCCCTCGGCTTCCCCCGCGCGGGCGCACGCCGACCGCGCTCGTGGTGCTGCTGCACGGCTACGGCGCCAACGGCGATGACCTGATCGCGCTTGCCGATGCGTGGCAGCCCGCGCTCCCGAATGTGGCGTTCGCGGCGCCCAACGCTCCCGAGACCATCCCCGGCATGCATGGCGGGCTGCAGTGGTTCCCGCTCACCATGCGCGATCCCAGCGAGTACTGGCGCGGCGTGGAGGCGGCACGCCCGCTGCTCGACCGCTTTCTCGACGCCGAGCTGGGGCGCCACCGCCTCCCGCCTGCGCGGCTCGTGCTCGTCGGCTTCAGCCAGGGCACCATGATGGCGCTGCATGCCGGCCTGCGGCGCGCAAGCGCGCCAGCCGGCATCGTCGCCTACTCGGGCCTTCTTGCCGGCCCCGAGCACCTGAGCCAGACAGCAGCCCGCCCGCCGGTCCTGATGATCCATGGCGAGGCCGACGACCTGATTCCGATCCAGGCGCTGCACATCGGCCGCGAGGCGCTGGCCGAGGCAGGCTTGCCGGTCGAGTGGCACGTGCGGCCGGGCCTCGGCCATGGCATCGATCCCGAGGGCCAGCTCATGGCCGGTCACTTCATCGCGCAGGTGTTGCGCAGATGAATCGCTGGCGTCCGCTAGAACGCGGAAAATGCGCGATTTCCAGGCTCAATGCGCGAATCGGGGCCGACTTCACATCGCCGACACAGATGGCTAGTATGGCGCCGCCTTGTAGAGGCCAAGCCGTGATTCGGGCTCAAAGACGAAACAGGATCGTGAGCCAGTGAACGCCTACGCAGCAACCCCGGAAGCTTACCCGGCGCTCGTGCTCAATGCCGACTTCCGGCCGCTCTCCTATTACCCGCTGTCGCTGTGGAGCTGGCAGGAGTCGGTCAAGGCCGTGTTCCTGGAGCGGGTAAACATCGTCTCCGAGTACGACCGGTTCGTGCGCAGCCCCTCCTTCGAGATGCGGCTGCCTTCCGTGGTGTCGCTCAAGGCCTACGTGAAGCCCGCCCTCTACCCGGCGTTCACGCGCTTCAACGTGTTCCTGCGCGACCGCTTCATGTGCCAGTACTGCGGCGACAAGGAGGATCTCACCTTCGACCACCTGATCCCGCGCTCGCGCGGCGGCCAGACGCGGTGGGACAACGTCGTGGCGGCCTGCGCTCCCTGCAACCTGAGCAAGGGCGGGGACATGCCGCATCACGCCGGCATGCAGCCGCGGCAACAGCCCTACCGCCCAACGGTGTTCGAGCTGCACAGGAACGGGCGGCTGTTCCCGCCCAACTACCTGCACGACAGCTGGCTCGACTACCTCTACTGGGACACCGAGCTGGAGCCGTAGGCGGGCCTCTCACGTCCCTTTCGAAGCAGGTATGCCGACGAGGACGGTCGGGGCATTGAGCTCTTGGCCGTCCAATTCGCTTGCCGCCAGCGCCCTGGCCTGCTCGAGGGTCTCCACGCCCGACAGATCGGCGACGTGGTGGCCGTGCAGCAGGAACAGGCCCGGAACGATTACGCGACCGTCGTCGCTGCGTGAGGTCTGGCTCCAGACCTCCTCGACGATGGCGGCCGCCGTTGCAGGGCTGCACGCGCGGATGAGGGCGTGGCTGCGCTGCACGCGGATGGCACCCTCGCGGTCGACGGCGCGCACGGCGCCCAGGCGTTCGCCGGTGCTTTGGTAGACGCGCAGCCCTGATGTCTCGCCCGCGAGGTCGAGCGCCGCCGGCGGCACGCCCATGGACCGCGCGGCGATGGCCCGCGCCTCGCTCTCGGTGATCGCCCCGTCCGGGTCCTTCGCATGCATAGCCGCGGCGCCGACGGCGGTGGCGCGCACACGATGGGTCAGCTGATCGATCTCGACCGTCACCTCGACGCTATCGGCATCGGCCCCCACCCGCACAACCGCCTCCTTGGCCTCGCGGCGGATCGCCAGCAGGTCCTCGGGATGCGGATGCGGGATGATGCGCTCGACCACGTCGCGCACCAGGGCCAGCGCGGCACCGATCGAGGAGATGACCTCGGCATCCCGCGAGATCTCGCAGCGCAGCCCCATGCGCTCGGAAATGTAGGGGATGAGGGAAGCCGCGCCGCCGCCCTCGCCGATCAGCAGGCTCTGGTCGGCGTCGAGATCGTACTCCTTGATGAGGCTCTCCACGACCGGAACGAGCTTGTCGCCGGCGCGGTCGAGCACGGCGCTCGCAGCCTCGTCGGTGCCGAGCCCTACGAACGCCGCGAGCGCCGCGAACGCCAGCCGCGCCGCCTGCGGGTTGCCGTGCGCGTGCATGCCGGGCTGCGTGTACCCCAGCGCATTGGCCGCGCAGGTCGTGGTCAGCGCATAGCGGGCGCCGCTCGCAACCCGCACGGCGACGTGGTCGGCGCCATCGCCGGGCTTGGGCTCGAACAACTCGACGCGCGGATCGACGATGTCGCTCTCGTCGGCGAACGCCGCATAGGGCAGCCCGGCGATGTGGGCGCTGCGGGGGCCCACATCCACGATTGCGCCCGGGCGCGCACGCACCAGGCTCCCGCCGGCGACGCCGATGACGCGCACGTCGAGCGAGCTGACGTAGGTCTCGTGCCCGCCGATGCGGGCGTAGGTGACGGTCGGGCGACCGCTGCGGATGACGCCGATGTTGGTCGAGGTGCCGCCGACCTCGAAGTACAGCCCGTCGGAGACACGCAGGTGCATGAGCGCGCCGGCCACGCTCGCCGCCGGCCCCGACAGCATCGTCATGACCGGGCGTCGCCGCATCTCGTTGATGTCCATGACGCCGCCGTCCCCGCGCATGATCATCAGCGGCGCCGAGATGCCGGCCTCGCGCACGCTCGCCTCCGTCATCGTGGCGGTGGCGATCATGCGCGGCAGGATCGAGGCGTTGATGACGGCCGTGCGGGTGCGTGTGGTGAGCCCGTAGAGGCGAGTGATCTCGTGGCCGCAGGTCGTGAGCAGGCCGGCCTCGCCGGCGAGGGAGTGCACCAGCTCCTCGCTGCCGGTGGTGTCGACGCCGAAGGCGCTCGATGCCACCAGGACCTGCGCGCCCTCGGCCACCAGCTCGGTGATCGCCTCCCGCACCTGCGGATCGCTCATGCCGTCCGTCACGAGAAACCGGTTGGAGGTAGCCAGCATCCGCCCCGGCGCCAGCTCGATCGGCGCCACGTGCACCTGATCCTTTGCGAGCCGGGCGGCCCTCTCGCCCGCCATCCCGAGGACGCCGACAGCAGCCACGTCGCCCTCGAGCAGCGCGTTGGTCGCCTGCGTCGTGCTGTGGGCGAGGAAGACGACGTCCTCAGGCGCCACGCCGGATGCCTCGAGCACCCTGCGAAACACCTCCACCACGCCGCTGGCAACGCCGCTTTGGTGATCGTGCGTGGTCAGCACCGAGTGCCGGCCCACGACGGCACGAGTCGCGTTGTCGATCAGCACGGCCTTGGTGAAGGTGCCGCCGACGTCTATGCCGATGCGATAGGTGCGCGGCGGCTTTCCGCTGGTGGTGTTACGCATGCGGCGGCGACCCAGGTCATCCCGGCGCTCGTCGCCGGGATCCAACTCTCAGTTTGCTCCGGCGCTCATGGATGGCTGGATACCGGGGACACCGGCCTTCGCCGGTGTAGGCAAGCCCCGATATGACCGCGGGATGCAAATGTCGGCGCGGTATACACCAGGTCGGCGCCCTCGTGTTGTGCGCCGCCTGCAGGGGTGACCGCGCCTCCGCACCATCATCGAGCCTTGACTTTGGCGGGCGCGGGCGCCAAATCCTGGTTCTTCCACCTCCTTTTGGGACCGGCTCGTCATGGACAAGTTCACCACGCTGACAGGCATCGCCGCGCCTCTCAACATGACTCATGTCGACACCGACAGGATCATTCCCAAGAACTACCTCAAGACCATCAAGCGAACAGGCCTCGGCAAGGCGCTGTTCGCCGAGATGCGCTACGACGCCTCAGGGCGCGAGAACCCCGAGTTCATCCTGAACAAGGGCCCCTTCCGCAGCGCCACCATCATGGTCGCCGGCGAGAACTTCGGCTGCGGGTCGAGCCGCGAGCACGCGCCGTGGGCGCTGCTCGATTTCGGCATCCGCTGCGTGATCGCGCCCTCCTTCGCCGACATCTTCTTCAACAACACCTTCAAGAACGGCATCCTGCCCATCACCCTGCCCGAGGCGCGGGTCAACGAGCTGCTGCGCTTCCTGCTCGAGCTGCCGGGAGCCGAGATCACCGTCGACCTGCCGAACCAGACCGTGACCGGACCCGACGGGAAGGTCGACAAGTTCGAGATCGATCCCTTCCGCAAGCATTGCCTGGTGAACGGCCTCGATGACATCGGCCTCACCATGCAAGAGGAGGCCAAGATCAAGGCCTTCGAGGCCAAGTCCTCGGCCGAGCGCCCCTGGCTCTAGCGTCGTTCGCGGTTAATCCCTAGAGAAGCGAAGTGCCGGCATCAGGCCGCCGCGGGCTTGCACGGACCGCGGCTGGAAAATCCCTGGAAAAAGGCGCAACGAATCGCAAGCGCGGACAATTCGGCCCGCCCCGCCACTGTTAAGTCACCCAACCCTGATCCATTGTCTGGCCGGTCGGGCGCTTCGTCCGACACCTGCCCCCAATCGGGCATTCGCCGTCGGCACGTCAGGGAAGGACGCCCATGTCACTCGCTCTCCGTGTGCTCGCCGCCCTCTTCATCTGCCTCTCCGTCGTACCGCTTGCCCACGCCCAGCAGCGGGCCGAGGAGGTGCGCTTCACCCACGCCGGTGTGCAGGCCGACGCCAAGCGCTACGAGACCTATCTCAAGGCCAACTGGCAGCCCAAGGGCAGCGGCGCGGAGCTGAGAGCGGAGGGCGACCGCCTGCTCGCCGCCGGCACCGACCCGCGCGCAGCAGCGCGCGCCTATGCGCAGGCCGTCGTGTTCGACGCCAACGACGCGGCGTCCTGGACCGGACTCGCCCGCGCCCTCCTCGCCATCAAGCCCGACCAGGGCGCGGAGCGCTACGACCTTCCCGTCAACGCCTCGGGCGCCGCCTGGAACGCCTACGAGCGCGGCAAGACTCCTGCCGTCAAGGCGGCGGCGCTGGTGGTGCTGTCGGACGCCCTCAAGCGGCGCTCCTACTGGCGCCCTGCCATCGACGCCCTGAAGTCGAGCCTGAGCCTCGCCGACGACGCGCAGGTGCGCGAGGCCTACGACGCGCTGGTGGCGCAGCACGGCTTCCGCATCGTCGAGTACAAGGTCGATGCCGACTCGGCCCAGCCGCGGCTGTGCATCCAGTTCTCCGAGCGCCTGGCGCCGGGCCAGGTCGACTGGTCGAAATACCTCAAGGTCGACGGCAAGGACCCGCAGGCCGTCACGGCGGAGGCGCGCCAGATCTGCCTCGACGGCCTCGCCCACGGCAAGCGCTACGAGGTGGCGGTGCGCGAAGGCCTGCCCTCGGCGATCGCCAGCGAGACGCTCGCCAAGACGGC
>JBGGME010000248.1:0-37579 GCA_041288195.1 Hyphomicrobiaceae bacterium | reverse complement strand
GTGGCGCAGGCGACCGTGCGGCAAAGAGCAGGGGATCGGAGGACCTGCCGCGCAGCCTCTCAGCGACGCACCCCCTTTGCAGCGCCTGCGCGCCGAGAGCTTCCCTTCGGCCGTTCGCTCAAAGCTGCCACGAAGCGACTGTAGGCTGCTTCCCCCTGCGCAACGAGCGCGCGCTCCTTCTCTCTGAGCGCCTTTACGTTGTAGTCGCGTGCCCGGCCAGGCTTGGCGGCGATCAGCCCGATCGCGATGGTCAGATTGGTACCGGCCACGGTCATCGGACGGTCGAGCTCTTCGAGCCATCATCCCCAACGAGGACGCCATCGTCCGTCTCGTCGGCGCCTTGCTGCTAGTGCAGAACGACGAGTGGGCGGTGACGCGCCGCTACATGACGCTGGAAACTCTCCACGGCCTGAGCGATGATGCCGCCAAGCCGCGCAGGGTCGCTGCGGCTTGATCAAGCCCGAGCCCCCGAGCTTGCGCCATGGCCGGCGCTCTTGGGGACGCGACCACCCACTTGCGCAAACCGCGGCAGCGGCCTACTTAGGCGTGCCGGCTTCGGTCGGCGTTCCCATCCTGGCAGGGGCCGTAGCTCAGTTGGGAGAGCGCGTGAATGGCATTCACGAGGTCAGCGGTTCGATCCCGCTCGGCTCCACCAATTAAAAATTTAAGCAAATCAAAGTTCTAGCTCAGCTTCACCTTCGCCACGCGAAAAGTTGACCCGAAACTGACGTGCGAAGCACCGGGGGAAGCCAGCGGAGCTTTGCCTTTCTCAATGCCGGCCAGACGTGGTCGGATTGACGATCGGCGTTGATCTCGCCCCGCTGGCGAGGAGCGCCTGGTAGCCCTTGTCCAGGGCTCTGAACACCGGCCCGGGTTCGCCTGCGCCGATCCGCCGTCCGTCGATCGCGACCGCTGGTAGGATGCCGCCGGCCGTGCTGCACAGCATCAGCTCGTCGCTGGTGTAGGCATCGTAGAGCTCCAGGTCACAGGCTTCGACCTCGAGGCCCGAATCCTGCGCAAGGCTCATGACGACTGCTCGCGTGACCCCTTCCAGGATGTCGTGCGCTGGCGTGCGAAGCTTGCGGCCCTGCACGACAAATACGTTGTAGCCGGGCGCCTCGCACAGCCGACCATTCATGTCGAGCAGCAGCGCCTCGTCAGCGCCCGCGGCCTTGGCCTCCAGCTTGGCCATGACAAGATTGAGGTAGTTGAGGCTCTTCACGTGCGGATCGAGCACCTGCCCCGGAGGGCGTCGAATGGCTGCAGTCTTCAACTTGAGGCCGCGGGCGAGACGCGCGTCGTCGAAGCGACGCACATAGGGCAGAACCAGGATGATGAGGTTGGGCACGCAGCCTGCAGGATCCATCAACGGCGTACCGTTGGAGCCGCGGGTGACGATCCACTTGATGTAGGCGTTGCTCAACTGGTTGCGGCGTACGGCCTCGCAGAGCAGCTCCACAAGCTCGGCCCGGCTTACCGGGCACTCGAGGGCGATAGCTTTCAGCGAGCAATAGAAGCGATCGATGTGGGCATCCAGCTCGAAGATGGCGTCGTTCCAGGCGACCACCGTATCGAAGACGCCGTCGCCGTAGAGGACGGCATGATCGAGGACGGAAATCCGCGCCTCCGACTGCGGCACGAAACCGCCGTTGACGTAGATGATCGGCTCGGCTGGGGCTCTTGGTGTCGCCATTTGTGTTTCGTTCACCGGCACTCTCTATCTGTTCAATGAAACTTTTGGCTGGGCGTCAATGGACTGTCAAGTTGCGCCGCGAGACCGCCTTTCACCAAGGGCTCTCCGTCGCGTCGAGATGCGGGGGGTCAACGGCGAATCACGGGGTCGAGGTGGCCGCTCTCCAGGAGAGGCTCGAGCGCCGCCTCGATCTGCTGCGCTTCACTCTGCAACTGGGCAACGATCGCCTTCTGCCGCGGCGGCTGAAGCCGGGCCGTGATTGCAGCGACGCTGAGCGAGGCGATCGGCTGCTTGTCGGACCGCCGGATCGGCACTGCAACGGCGGCCATGCCGGTGACGACCTCGTGTCCATGCAGGACCGGGGCGTCGTAGTAGGCAAAGCCCGCCTCGCGCGTGGTCGCGATCATTTTCCTCAGCGTGATCTGGTCGAAAGGGAGTTGTGTCCTCGTCTCGGTCTGAAGCAGGAGGATGCGCTCGACCTCGCTATCGGAAAGGAAGGCCAGAAGGGCGAGCCCCCCCGCGCTGACCCCGAGCGGCCTCCTGTCGCCGACGTTCAGCGTCAGCGTCTTGATGGGATGCAAGCCTTCACGGCGGTTGAGGCAGACAGCCTCATCCCCGCTCCTCGCTGTGAGGTAGATCGTATCCAGCGTGGTCTGTGCCAGCCGGGCCAGCGCGGGCTCCGTCAGACGCGCCAAGCCGAAGCGGTCGCCGGCCGTGACCGCCCATGACAGAATCCGCGCTCCGAGAAAGAAGCGCGCGGACTCGCTGTCCTGATCGACGAGGCGATGGGCAGCCAGGCCCGCGAGCAGGCGATGCACCGTGGCTTTGCCGAGGCCGGTGGCGTGCATGACGTCAGTCATCCTGAGGCCGTCCGACGATGCGGCCGCGAGAGCCTCGAGGATGGCGGTGGGACGCGAGATGCTCTGATGCAGGCCTGTCAGCCGCGGCTTGCGCGTGCGCTTGTCGACGGGCGCCCTTCGGGTGGCCGCCTTCGTGCGCACGGTCTTTCCGAGGTCTGACATCAGAAGCGTCTCCTCCAAAGCATCCTTGCCGAGCCCGCAGATCAGATCAAGGTCCGGGCAACCTGCCGCTTCTTTGCGCGCACACATGGCCATCGCCAGCAGGCACTTGACAGCTCGACGGTCGTGCGTTTGAGTATATAACGAAACTGTAGTTTCGGTGAATAGAAATCGTGGCGAAGCCGGCAATGTCGCTCAAGGTCATCGGATGTGATGTCGGCGGGACCTTCACCGATGTCATCCTGTTGGACCAGCAGAGCGGCGAGATACGTTTGGCCAAGGTCCCGACCACGGTCGGCAACCAGGCGGACGGCGTCCTTGCCGCCATTGCCAAGGCCGGGCAGAGCCCGGCCGGCGTCAATCTCATCGTGCACGGCACGACCACCGCCACCAATGCGCTGCTCGAGCGCAAGATCGCGCGCTGCGGCCTCATAACGACCAGGGGATTCCGCGACGTGCTGGAGCTCGGCCGCCGCACGAGGCCTCATGCCTACGGCATGATCGGCTCGTTCGAGCCGCTGATCTCGCGCGAGCACCGGCTCGAGGTGACCGAGCGCATCGACGCGGCCGGCAAGGTGCTGCGCCCCCTCGACGAAGACGGGGTGTGCCAGGCGGTGCGGCGCCTGCGAGAGATGGATGTGGAGGCCGTGGTGATCCACTTCCTCCATTCCTACATCAACCCCGCCCACGAGGAGCGCGCCGCCGAGATCGTCGCGCAGATGTGGCCGAACGACTATGTGACCGTGGGTCACCGGATCATCTCCGAGTTCCGGGAGTATGAGCGAGGCGTAACCGCCTCCCTCAATGCCGCCGTTCAGCCGGTGTTGCAGCGCTATCTGTCGCGTCTGCAATCGGGCCTGGCCGAGCGCGGCTACACCCGCGACTTCCTCATCATGCAGGGCAACGGCGGCACGGTGTCGGCGCGCAACGCCAGCAAGACGGCCGTGCAGACGGTGATGTCGGGCCCGGCCTCCGGCGTCATCGCCGCGGCCTTCACCGCGACGGCAGCTCGCATCCCGAGCGTCATCACCTACGACATGGGCGGCACGTCGACCGACGTGGCCCTGATCGACGACGGCCGGCCCCTCGTCTCGCCCGAGCTCGAGCTCGAGTACGCGATGCCGATCCGCGTGCCGATGGTCGACGTGCACTCCGTGGGTGCCGGCGGCGGCTCGATCGCGCGCGTCGACGCCGCCGGCATGCTCCAGGTCGGTCCCGAGAGCGCCGGTGCCTCGCCCGGGCCGATCTGCTTCGGGCGCGGCGGCGAGGAGCCGACCATCACTGACGCCAATCTTGTGCTCGGACGTCTGAACCCGGACGGCCTGACCGGCGTCGACAGGCCCGTCTCCATCGAGCACGTGCGTGCGCGGTTGCTGGAGAAGATCGGAAAGCCGCTCGGCCTCGACGCTGTCGGCGCGGCCGCCGCCATCCTGCGGGTCGCCGACGACAAGATGGCGGGAGCGCTGCGCATCGTCTCTCTGGCGCGCGGACGCGACCCGCGCGACTTCGCGTTCTTCGCCTTCGGTGGGGCCGGCCCGCTGCATGCGACGACACTGGCGCGCATGCTGGGCATACCCAAGGTTCTCATCCCAGCGCGCCCCGGCATGACCAACGCGCTAGGCTGTGTCGTGGCCGACCTGCGCCGCGACTTCGTGCGCACGATCAACACGCCTCTCGACGAGCTGCCCGCGACCCTCATCCGCGACGTTCTGGCCGAGCATGCCGCCAAGGGCCGCAAGATCATCGAGGATGAGCAGGCCGATGTCGTCGAGATCGAGGAGGCATTTACGGCCGGGCTCCAGTTCAAGGGACAGAGTCACGAGCTGGCCGTGAGGATCGACGATCCACGGATTGGGATCGCGGAGCTGCGCAAGGCCTTCGACGATGCCTACTGGCAGCGCTTCCGCATGCGTTTGCCGGAGGCACGGGCGGTGCTCGTCAATCTCCACATCGGCGTCATCGGGCGACGCAAGCGCATCGACCTGCGGGCCCTGGCCAGCGGGAACGGCAAGCCAAGCTGCCAGGGGCCCAAGACGAGTCGCCAGGTGTGGTTCGAGGGCGGCTGGCGGGAAGCCCGCGTTCATCAGCGCGACGCTCTCGTTCCAGGCATGCGCTTCATCGGACCAGCGATCGTCGAGCAGCTCGACGCCACGACCGTGATCGAGCCGGGGCAAGCCGTCGAGGTCGACCATATCGGCAACCTCGTCATCGATGTGAGGCAACCGTGACGGCAAATGCAATCGACGCGATCACCCTCGGCGTGATCCAGAACGGCTTCCAGCAGATCTGCAACGAGATGGACCTCACGTTCGTGAGGTCGGCCTTCAGCCCCGTCATCACCGAGGGCCAGGATCGCGCCGACGGCATCTATCACCGCGATACCGGCGAGCTCATCGCCCAGGGCGATTTCGGCCTGCCGATCTTCGTGGGCACCATGCAGGAGACGACGCAGTCGGTGATCGCGCGCGCCAAGACGGTGGAGCCCGGCGACATCTTCGCCGTCAACGACCCCTACCTCGGCGGCACGCACCTCATGGACGTCAAGTTCGTGAAGCCGTTCTTCTACCGCGGGCACCTGTTCGCCTGGCTTGCCAACACCGGACACTGGCCGGATATCGGCGGCTCGGTGCCGGGAGGCTATTCGGCGCGGGCGACCGAGATCGAGCAGGAGGGGCTGCGCCTGCCGCCGGTGCGGCTCTTCAAGGCGGGCAAGCTGGACGAGGAGATCCTCGCCATCATCATGTCGAATATCCGCGTGGCGGGCGAGCGCATCGGCGACATCAAGGCACAGGCGGCTGCGTTGGACGTGGGCGAGCAGCGCCTCACTGAGCTTATCGACCGTTATGGCGACGGTGTCGTCGAGGAGGTGATTTCCGAGCTCAGGTCCCGTGCCGCCAGGCAAATGCGGGCCAAAATCGCGCAGATTCCCGACGGCATCTACAAGAGCGAGACCTTCGTCGATTCCGACGGTGTCGACGACGCACCTCTCCGCATCCGCCTGAGCATCACGAAGGCAGGGGAGGACCTCACCTTCGACCTGTCGGAATCGAGCCCGCCGTGCCGCGGGCCGATGAACAGCGTCATCTCGACCACGCGGTCCGCGATCTACCTCGCCATCAAGCACGTCTTCCCCGACGTGCCGATGAATGCCGGCATCTTCGATGCGCTGCATGTTCGCGAGCCCAAGGGGACGTTCCTGTTTGCGGAATATCCAAGGCCGGTGTCGGGCTGCTCGGCGGAGGTGAGCCAGCGCATCGCCGAGGCGGTGTTTGCGGCCTTGGTCGAGGCGATCCCCGACAAGCTGTTCGCCGCCTCCGCCGGCACCTGCGGCAACATGGGGATCGGCGGCTACGACCCCGAGAAGCGCCAGCACTATGTCATGTACTACTTCACGGGCGGCGGCTACGGCGGCAGCACCGAGATCGACGGTCTCTCCAACGGCTGCTCCATAACGGGCATCTCCAAGATGCAGCCGGTCGAGGTGCTCGAGCAGCTTTTCCCGGTGCTGTTCGAGGAGTTCTCGCTGGCGGAGCGATCGGGGGGCGCCGGGTACCGCCGCGGCGGCTACGGCGTGCAATACGCGATCCGATTGCGCCGCGGCCAGGCCAGGGCATCGTTCGTCATGGATCACGGCCGCTTCGGGCCTCCCGGCGCGCTCGGTGGCCGCGACGCGCGGCTCAACGAGGTCGAGATCATGCGGTCCGGCCAGTCCTACCGGCCACCGCACCTCTCCAAGGACCAGGACATCATCCTCAACGAGGGCGACCTCATCACGGTGCGCACGCCGGGCGGCGGCGGCTACGGCGATCCCTTCAAGCGCGAGCCCGAGCTCGTCGCGCGCGACGTGCGCCGCGGCTACTTCGACACCAAGGACGCGCGGGAGGAGTACGGCGTCGTCCTCAATGCCGACTTGAGCGTCGACGCGAAGGCCACGCTCGCCCTGCGCAGCCAGCGCGACAGCTGAGGTCCCCACCCACCGAGATCTCCAGCTCCACCGGCAAGCCAACCTGAAGTCTCAACAGGAGTAGTGACCGTGACGTATCAGACCAGACGCAAGCTGCTTCAGCGCGGGGGTGCTGCCGCGGCGGCGCTCGCCTTCACCGGCGCCCCGAACCACGCCCGGGCGGCGGAGTTCACCTACAAGTTCGGCAATACCCTGCCGCCCGCCCATCCGGTCAATGTCGCAGCCAAGAAGGCGGCCGAGCGCATCCTGGAGGAGACCAAGGGTCGGCTCGAGATCCAGGTCTTCCCGAGCAGCCAGCTCGGCGCCGATACCGACATGCTGAGCCAGGTGCGCAGTGGCGCGCTCGAGTTCTACTCGCAGTCGGGACTCGTGCTCGCCAACATGGTGCCGGCAGCCGGCATCAACGGCATCGGCTTCGCCTTCAAGGACTACGACGTCGTGTGGTCGGCGATGGACGGCGATCTCGGCACCTTCGTTCGCGCGGAGATCGAGAAGGTCGGCCTGCTGCCCATGCAGAAGATGTGGGACAACGGCTTCCGCCAGATCACCGCGAGCAGCAAGGCCATCAACTCGCCGGCCGACCTCGGCGGCTTCAAGATCAGGGTGCCGGTCAGCCCGATCTGGGTATCCTTGTTCAAGGCGCTCGGTGCGGCCCCCGCGTCCCTCAATTTCAGCGAGCTCTACACCGCCCTGCAGACGAAGATCGTGGACGGCCAGGAGAACCCGCTCACGCTGCTGGAATCGGCGAAGTTCTACGAGGTGCAGAAGTACTGCTCGATCACCAACCACATGTGGGACGGCTTCTGGTTCCTGGCCAACCGCCGCGCCTGGGACAGGCTGCCCCCGGACGTGCGCGAGGTCGCCGCGCGCAACCTCGACGCCGCGGCCCTCGAGCAGCGCGCGATGCTGGCCGAGCAGGCCAAGACCGTGCGCGGCAAGCTCGAGAGTTTCGGCATGGTCTTCAACACCCCGGATTCCGCGACATTCCGCGACGTGCTGAACAAGAGCGGCTTCTACGGCGAATGGAAGTCGAAGTTCGGCGCTGATGCCTGGGCACTGCTTGAGAAATACTCCGGCAAGCTCGGCTAGCGTGTCGCTGGAGATGCCGCCATCCCGGGGGAGATTATGAGCAGCGCGGCCGTGCCTGGCGAAGGCAGCGCGACGCTGCCCTCCGGGGTCTGGCGGACCATGGAAACTTGGTTCGAGCGGGCATTGGAAGCCGTCGCTGCGCTTCTGGTCGCCCTCGAGATGGTGCTCCTGCTCGCCACGGTCTTTGCGCGCTACGTTCTCAATCGACCGATCACGTGGGCCGACGAGCTTGCATCCATACTGTTCCTGTGGCTCGCAACGCTCGGCGCAGTCATTGCGCTTCGTCGTGGCGAGCACCTGCGCCTCACGTTTATCGCAATGCGTCTGCCCGGCCGCTGGCGAGATCGGCTGGAAGCCTTCACGCTCACTCTGACGACGTTGTTCGCCGCCGCGATCGTCTTGCCGGCATTCGAGTACGTCGTTGATGAGGCCATCGTCACGCTGCCGGGGCTTGGCATCTCGGCTGTCTGGCGCACGTCGGCGATGCTCGTGGGCGCGGTCATGCTGACGGCTGTCGGGATCTCCGCGCTCGCCCGCCGCAGCAATCTTCGGGACGTAGTCCCCGGATTTCTGATCGCACTAGCGCTGGCAGCATTGCTGTGGTGGCTTCGGCCGGGCATCGTCGCGTTGGGGCAGCTGAACCTCTTTCTCTTCTTCGTCGTGGCCGTGTTTCTGGGTGTGGCCGCCGGCCTGCCCATCGCCTTCACGTTCGGGCTGGCGACGCTGGCGTATCTGGCCACCGCCACGCACGTGCCCCTCACCGTCATCATCAGTCGCATGGAGGACGGGATGTCGGGGCTCATCCTGCTGTCGGTCCCGATCTTCGTGCTGCTCGGATGCGTCCTCGACGCGACCGGCATGGGCAAGGCGATCGTGGATTTCCTCGCCTCGATGTTGGGGCACGTGAAGGCCGGCATGTCCTACGTTCTGCTGGGCTCGCTGTTCGTGGTTTCGGGCATATCAGGCTCCAAGGTCTCGGACATGGCTACGGTCGCGCCGGCGCTCTTTCCGGAGATGCGCCGTCGCGGGCATCAGCCGCGCGAGATGGTTGCCCTGCTCGCCACCGGCGCCGCAATGGCCGATACGGTGCCGCCGAGCATCGTGCTCATCGTCATGGGGGCCGTGGCCGGCATTTCGATCGCAGGGCTGTTCCAGAGCGGCGTCGTCATTGCTGGGGTGCTGCTGCTGGCCTTGCTCGTCCTTGCCCGCTGGAAGGCGCGTCACGAGGACATGACGGGCGCTCGCCGAGCGCCGCTTCCCACCATCGCCCGGCTGTTGCTCGTCGCGGCACCGGCTCTTGTATTGCCCTTTCTGATCCGCAGCGCAGTCGGTGGCGGCATCGCCACAGCCACCGAGGTTTCGGCTATCGCAGTGCTTTACGCGATGATCATCGGGCAGGTGCTTTATGGCGGCATCAGCACCCGGCAGCTCTACCGCATGCTGGTCGACACCGCAGCGCTGAGCGGTGCAATCCTCATCATTCTCGGTACGGCGGCAGCCATGGCCTGGGCGATCACCCAGAGCGGTATCGTAAGCCATCTGGCGAACTGGTTCTCGACCCTGCCCGGTGGTTGGATCGGCTTCATGGCGGCCACCATCGTCGTCTTCATCGTCCTGGGCTGCGTGCTGGAAGGGCTGCCCGCGGTCGTCCTGCTGGCGCCGATCGTGTTCCCCATCGCGCGCAAGCTCGGCATTCACGACATCCACTACGCCATGGTGATCGTCGCCGCCATGAACGTCGGCCTGATGATGCCGCCCATCGGCATCGGCTTCTACCTGGCTTGCCGGATCGGCGATGCGCCGCCCGACGAGGTCATGCGCGCAATCTGGCCTTATCTCGCAGCACTGCTGGTCGGGGTCTGCGTGATTGCCGCGGTCCCGGCCTTCTCAACCATTGCGCTGTGACAGTTGGCTCTGCTGAAGCGTCGACGTCTCTTGTTGTGACGAGCTCACCGTGCAGACGGGCTAAGGCTCGTGTCCGGGAACGGTGTTACATTCATCTTGGCGGACCGGTGACAGTTGACCCATTCGGTCGTGGCGGGGAGCACGGGCTACGCCGATTGCTCATCCAGCAGCGTCCTTGCAGCGCGCAGGAACGGCGTATCGAAGCCCTGGGTGAAGCGGTCATAGACTGGCGCCAGAACCTGCCTCACCTCGTCGGGGCGACCCTGAGTCATGCGCAACCGGGCAAGGCTAACGACCGTGCACAGCTCCCAGAACAAAGCGCCCTGGCCGCGAGCGATCTCATTTGCTAGTCCAGTCAGCGGTCGTTGAATGGGGGAGCCCGAGCCAGCGAGCCTCCCGACATAGATAGAGCCGGCCGGAGTGGTACATGATCGACGCCAATGCCTTGCACAATGACGCGGTTGTCATTGACGGCCTCGTCTATCACTGCGACGGCGACGTCACGGACCTGAGGGCCGGCGGCATCGACGCACTGAACATCACGGTTTGCCACTTCGAAGCCGATTTCCCGCAAGCCTGCTCCGAGATCGCGCGGTGGCACGGCATTGTTGCGCGCCCCGACTCGCCCTGGTTGCAGATCGAGACCGCGGCCGACATCGATCGCGCCAAGGCCGAAGGCAAGGTCGGCATCATCATGGGCCTGCAGAACATCCGGCCGGTGGCGGACGAGCTCGACCGCTTCTATTTCCTTCGCCGGCTCGGGCTGCGGGTCATGCAGCTGACCTACAACTTCAGGAACGCTTTCGGCGACGGGTGCCTCGAGACCGAGGAGGCGGGTCTCACGATCCTGGGCCGGGATGCCGTCAGGATCATGAACGAGCTCGGGATCGCCATCGACCTCTCTCACGTGGGGCAGCGGACCATGCTGGGTGCGATCGAAGCGTCCTCGCAACCCGTGCTCGTCACCCATGCGAATGCGCGCGCGCTCGCCAACCTCGAGCGCAACAAGACCGACGACATCATCAGGGCGGTGGCCGAGAAGGGTGGGGTTATCGGAGCAAGCATCTACGGCCCGATGTGCTGGGACCAGAACCCTGCCAGAAAGCCGACCATTGACGACTACATCCGCCACCTCGAGTACATTGCGACCATCGCGGGCTTCGATCACATCGCCTTTGGCACTGATCTCGCAACGGGCGCCAGCTATCAACGCATGGCCTTTGAACGGTCGCACTGGCGCCGCTGGGAAGGCATCAACCGCTTCAACCGCATCTTCGGCGAGGACATTCCCTCCCGCTATCTCGCCGATTGCAACAAACACTCGGACCTGCCGAAGGTGACGGAGGCGCTGGTGAGGCGAGGCTGGAAGGAGGAGCAGATTCGCGGCTACCTCGGCGGCAATCTCAAGCGCGTGCTCAACCGCATCTGGAGCGCCGGTCGCGCATAGAGACCGTGCCGTCCAGCTCGGCGCTCGCGACCCAGCCAAGAGACCCGCGTGAGACAGCCCCTGCCCCCAAGCCTCTATGCCGACACCGCACGGCCCGCCATCGCAACGCCGCCGCTGGATGGTGACCGGCGTGTGTCCGTCGCCATCGTTGGTGGAGGCTTCACGGGCCTGTCCACCGCGCTCCATCTTGCCGAGAAGGGTGTCGATGTTGTGGTTCTGGAGGCGCGCGAGCCGGGCTGGGGTGCCTCGGGCCGCAACGGCGGGCAGGTCAATCCGGGCCTGAAGCACGATCCCGATGACATCGAGACGCACTTCGGTCCCGACCTCGGCCGGCGGATGGTCGAGCTTTCCTGGAACGCGCCCAAGGTCGTGTTCGATCTTGCCACGCGGCATCAGATTGTCTGCGAAGCGCAGCAGACCGGCACGCTGCGTGCAGCGACCACGGAGAATAGCGCTCGCGATGTGCGCCGCAGTTTCGAGCAGGCGACACGGCGTGGCATGCCCGTAGAGCTGTTGGAACGGTCCGAGATTGGCCAGGCGACCGGCACCAGCCGGTATGTCTGTGCGCTTCTCGACCGGCGCGGGGGACACATCAATCCGCTGGGGTTCGCCCGCGGCGTGGCGCAGGCGGCGGTGCAGGCCGGGGCGAAGGTGCACGGGTCCTCGCACGTGACCAAGCTGTCGCGCAATGGCCTGAGCTGGAGCCTGGCGACGCCCTCCGGAAAGGTGCAGGCGGAACGAGTCATCCTTGCGACAAACGGCTACACAGACGACCTCTGGCCCGGACTTCAGCGGACGGTCGTGCCCGTCTACAGCGGCATCATCGCGACCGAGCCCATACCGGAGGAGATCGCCCGCGCCGTCCTTCCCAAGCGGTCCTCGCTCTATGAGCTCGGTCGGGTGACCGTCTACTATCGCCTGGACGCGTCCAACCGTCTGCTGATGGGTGGCCGATGTCAGCAGCGGGACGCCACGCGTGCTGTGGAGATGCCCTTCCTGGCTCGCTACACGCACCGGCTTTGGCCACAGCTGCATCCCTTCAAGTTCACGCACGGATGGAACGGTCAGATCGCAGCCACGATGGACCATTTTCCCCATATTCACGAGCCGGCGCCCGGCATCCTCGTCTGTCTCGGCTACAATGGACGCGGCGTGGCTATGGCGACGGCGATGGGGCCCGAGCTCGCACGGCGCGTCATGGGTGGAGCGGCCGGTGAGATGAGCATGCCCATCACCGATATGCGAGGCATCCCCCTGCATGGCTTCTGGAAGGCCGGCGTCACGGCCCGCATCGCCTATGACAGGGTGCGCGACCATCTGCGGATTTGAGCCCTGCACGCGGCCGAGCTTGCCAAGCCGAGCGGGGTCTTGCGAGACTGCCGGTTCGGACGCTGGACTGGACACGGGGAGACGCTGTTGAAGCGCGTCGGCATAGAGGTCGGCGGTACGTTCACCGACCTTGTCGCGATCGGACCGGATGGCATCAGCGTGACCAAGGTGCCAAGCGTGCCCCACGCACCGGACGAGGGCGCCTTCAATGCCCTTCTCGCCAGCGGCATCGACATCGCCTCGATCACGGACCTCGCGCACGGCTCCACCGTTGCGACCAACGCCGTGCTCGAGCGCAAGGGGTTCCGCACCGCCTTCGTCACCACGAAGGGCTTTCGCGACATCCTGGCCCTGCAACGGCACGGTCGCTCGCGGATCTACGACCTCGAGTACCAGAAGCCGCAGCCGGTCGTGGCACGGTCGGCGAGCTTCGAGGTTGCAGAGCGCATACTCGCCGACGGCACGATCGATACACCGCTGGATATAGCCGATGCCGAGGAGCGCCTCGTGCCCGCGCTCAGGGCCGGTGCCTACGAGGCGGTCGCCATCTGCTTTCTCAATGCCTTTGCGAACCCGGCGCATGAGGTAGCCCTGCGTGAGCTCTTGAGGAAGGCCCTTCCGGACCTCCTCGTCACGATTTCCTCCGACATCACGCGCGAATTCCGCGAATATGAGCGCGCATCGACGACGACGCTTTCCGCCTACGTCCAGCCTGTGATCGAGCGATACATCGACCGCTTCCGCACGCGTTTGGATCGGGCGGGGTTTCGCGGTCACTTCTCGGTGATGCAGTCGAATGGGGGCCGGTTGCCGGCGGAGGCGATGCGCGCCAATGCCATCAATGCCCTGCTTTCCGGCCCCGCCGCGGGCGTGGTGGGGGCTGTGCGCCAGGTCGGTCGGTCCGGCTACCGTGACGTGGTTACGCTCGATATCGGCGGCACGTCGACCGACGTGTGCGTGGTTCGCGGCGGCGTGCCGCAGCTGACGCAGGAGTTCCAGCTCGACGGCCTGCCGATCCGCATTCCCCTGCTCGATATCAATACGGTCGGCGCCGGCGGCGGATCGATCATCTGGGTCGATGAAGGCGGCATGCTGCGCGTTGGCCCGCGCTCCGCCGGCGCCCTGCCGGGGCCGGCCTGCTACGGCCGTGGCGGGACCGAGCCGACCCTCACCGATGCACACGTGGTGCGCGGGACGGTTCGCCCGGAGGCGTTCCTCGGCGGGAACATGCAGATCGATGCCGCGGCAGCAGCGCGCGCCCTGCAGCCCATCGCCGAGCGCTTCGGTCTGGCACTCGAGGCTGCGGCCGACAGCGCCGTGGCGCTGGCAAATGCGAATGTGGTGCGTGCGATCCAGCTCATCTCCACCGAGCGCGGCCACGACCCCCGTGACTACGCCCTCGTTCCCTATGGCGGTGCCGGGCCATTGCACGCCGCCAACGTGGCCGAGGAGCTCGGCATTGGCACCATCGTCGTGCCCCCGTCCGCCGGCATCATCTCGGCCTATGGACTGATCGCGTCGGACTTCGTGCTTTTCGAGAGCATGACGCACCGCGCCGTCGCCGACGAGCGTGCCGCCGATATGCTGCGCGAGGTGTTCCATGCGATGCGCAGCCGGGCGCTCGGCAGGGCAGCGGCGAGCGGATTGAAGGGCCGGCTCGTGTTGTCCCTCACCGCCGAGATGCGCTTCGTCGGCCAGGCCTTCGAGGTGCCCGTGCTCTTCCAGGAAGCCGAGCTCGAGGCTCTCGACGCAGCGGCGATCCTGCAGAGGTTCGGCGAGGCGCACCAGCGCGTCTACTTCTTCGGCGGAGAAGCCACCAAGCCGATCGAGTTCGTGTCCTTCCGGCTCGGTGTCGTGGCGCCGATTGGATCGTTGCCGCTGCTGCGGGAGGCGAAAGATATCGAGTCGCCTGCGCGGCCGATCCGCATATTCGACAGCAAAACCTGGCAAGACGCGCGCCTCTTGCACCGAGCCGCACTTGCTCGACATGAAGCGATGACTGGGCCCGCGCTGCTCGAGGACCCCACGTCGACCCTCTACGTCCCGGCTGGCTGGACCGCCCGGCGCGACGACAACGACAACACCATTCTGGAACGACGCTGACCATGCAGGACCGCACCACCGAAGTCCGGAATGCCGGCACGACGCCTGACGCTGTGCTCGATCCCGTCGACTACGCGGTCATCTCGCAGGCGCTCGTCGCAATTGCGCGCGAGATGGGGACCAAGCTGATCCGCTCGTCCTATTCCAACATCGTGCGCGAGGCTCAGGATGCATCGGCCGCGCTTTTCGATGCCCAGGGCAATGTCGTCGCGCAGGCCGAGCTCATTCCCATGCACCTCGGCTCAATGTCCGAGATCTTCCTCGCCTGCGTCGCGCAGTGCCCGATCGACCGGCTGCAGCCCGGTGACTTCTACATCAACAACGATCCCTACGGCGGCGGGCAGCACTTGCAGGACGTGTTCATCTTCACGCCGATCTTCGTCGCCAGGCAGATTATCGCCTTTGCGGGAACGGTGGCGCATCACCTCGATCTCGGCGGCGGCAATCCCGGCATGACCCCGGATGCGGTCGACGTGCACGCCGAGGGCATCATCATCCCGCCCTCGCGCTACACCTACGACCGGGACTGGAACGGCGGACCGCTGGAGCGGCTGGTGGCTGCAAACGTGCGCGTGCCCTCGCAGACCATCGGCGACTTCTATGCCCAGTTCGCGGCCAACGCCATCGGAACGGCGCGCATGGAGGAGCTCACCGCGCGCTATGGCGTGCCGACCGTGCTCGCGGCCATGAGCGAGCTGATGAACTACTCGGAACGCCGCTTCCAGGCCGCGCTACGTGCCGTCCCGGACGGCACCTATCACGGCGAGGATGCCGTAGACGATGACGGCATCAGCGATCAGCCGCTCGTGGTGAAGGCGGCCGTTACCATCAAGGGCGACACGATTGCGGTCGACTATGCCGGCAGCTGCGGCCAGGTGAAGCGCAATCTCAACTGCCCCTGGGCTTCGACCGTCTCGGCCACGCTCGCGGCAATCAAGTCCGCGCTGACGAGTCCCGACATCCCCTTCAACGAAGGTTTCAAGCGGCCAATCGCCGTCACCGCGCCGAAGGGAACGCTCGTCAACCCTCGCTATCCCGCTCCGGTGCGGGCCAGGCTGCTGCCCGCCTATCGCTGCTTCAACGCCGTGCTCAAGGCCCTGGCGCAGGTGGTGCCCAACCAGGTCATCGCGGGCGGCAACGATTCGACGCATGCGCTGGCAATCTCGCACCTCGGGTCGAAGGGCTATCGCGTCTATCTCGAGATCTACGGCGGCGGCTTCGGCGGCGGGCCGCGCCGGGACGGCTGCGATGCCGTCGACAGCCCTCTTTCCAACTGCACGAACACGCCGGTTGAAGCAACGGACATGGACTTCGAGCATTTCCGCGTCATCGGTTATGGCCTGCTGCCCGACACCGGGGGACCCGGCAAGTTCAGGGGCGGATTGGGTCTATTTCGCCGCTTCCTCATCCTGAAGGATGGCACCAACTTCGCCACCTACACGGATCGTGTCCGCCTCGCACCTTACGGCCTGTTCGGAGGCGGCGACGGCAGCCGCACGCGGATCGAGATCGAACGCAACGGCCAGGTGATCAAGGTCAAGAGCAAGGACCGCGTCGACCTCAAGGCGGGAGACATCCTCACGCTCTATTCCTCGGGCGGAGGAGGATATGGGCCCGCCTCGGAGCGCGACCCCGGGCTCGTCGCTCACGACCTCGCCGAGGGCTTTGTCAGCTCAGCGGCGGCGGCCCAATCCTACGGCCGAACGTAGTCATTCGGGGGGATCGCCGTGGCCGAGCTGATGAATGCATTTCCTCCGGGTCCCGAGGGACAGGTAACGCTCGCAAACTGGCGCAATGCGCCGTTCAACCACTGGTCTTTTCATCACGTCCGCGAGCTCATTCCCACGGCCGAGATCACCAATGATCCCGAGCGCGTGTGGACCCTGCCATCAGCGCCTGTCGACATCGGGGAGCTTCGGATCAAGTCCGCCGGCAAGGGCTCGCTGACGTTCGGGGAATTCCTGTCGCAGACGAGCACCGACGGGATCGTGATCCTGTTCCGTGGCAAGGTCGCGTATGAGGCCTACGGCAACGGTATGCGCGCCGACAACCCGCACATCCTGATGTCGGTGTCGAAATCGATGCTCGGCCTCCTCGCCGGCACTCTCGTCGCCAGGGGCATGCTGGATCTCGAGCGCGTGGTGACGGATATCATCCCCGAGCTGCGCGACACCGCATACGCCGGAGCGACCATCCGGCAGCTGCTCGACATGCGCGCCGGCATCGCCTTCGACGAGGACTACATGGCGACGTCGGGGCCGATCGTGGCCTACCGGCGCGCGACCGGCTGGAACCCTCTCTTGCCCGGCGAGCCCGCATCCGACCTGCGCACGTTCTACCAGACGATGCGCGAAAGGCGCCGCGCCCACGGCGGCATTCTCGACTACATCTCGCCGAACACCGATCTTTTGGGTTGGGTGATCGAGACGACGGCAGGACGCCGGTACGCCGACCTCATGGGCGACATGATCTGGAAGCCCATGGGCGCCGCCCGAAGTGCGTATATCACCGTCGACCGGCTCGGTGCGCCGCGATGCGCGGGAGGGATGTGCGTGACGCCCCTCGATCTTGCTCGCGTCGGACAGCTGATCGTTGACGGCGGGGCGCGCGACGGTCGCCAGATCATCCCGTCGGAGTGGATCGGTGACATCGTGAGCAACGGCGACCCTGCGGCGTGGGCGGCGGGCACGCTGGCGCACTATTTCCCAGGTTTGCAGATCCACTATCGCAGCAAGTGGTACGTTCATCGCGCGGCTGCACCGCTGCTGATGGCGTACGGCATTCATGGCCAGTACCTGTTTGTCGACAGGGAGCGCGAGATCGTGATCGCGAAGGCGTCCTCGCAAGCTCTGCCAATGGACCCGGAGCTTATTGCCCTGACCCTGGAGGCGGTCGATCAACTGCGCGCTTGGCTCGTTCGCCATTGAGCCCACCGCGGGAGATTTTGCATGCACATCGGGTTGATCGGCGGCATCGGGCCTGCAGCTACCGAATTCTACTATCGAGGCCTGATCGATCGGCACGCGGCGGCCGGCACGACGCTGGACCTCACGATTGCCCATGCGGACGTGCGGGAGATGTCGCGCAATCTTGCCAACCGCGATCCGCAAAAGCAGGCAGAGATCTTTGCCATGCTGGTCAAACGCATGGCGGCGGCAGGTGCGCAGGCGGCAGCCGTCACCTCGATGGGCGGCCATTTCTGCATCCGCGAGTTGGAGGCAATCTCGCCACTGCCCTTGTTGAACGCCCTGCCGGCAGTTGATGCAGCCATAAGGCAGCGGAAATTCAGTACGGTCGGGATCATCGGAACGCGCATGGTGATGGAGACGCGTCTCTACGGTGCGATCTCGTCGGCCGCGGTCATCGCGCCCGAAGGGGACGAATTCGAGAGGGTTCAGGAAAATTACGGCGCGATGGCAACGGTTGGGCTCGTCAATGACGCGCAGCGGCAGGTGTTCTTTGGCGCCGGAAAGCGGTTGCGCGATCGCGGCGCGGACGTGGTGCTGCTGGGCGGGACTGATCTATTCCTGGCGTTCCAAGGTCAGAACTGCAGCTTTCCCGTCCTCGACCTCGCCGACGTTCATGTCGAAGCGATCTATCGGCGCTCGCTCGCCAAGGCCTAGGCCGGCCCCTCGCTGCCAGGGTCATCGAATATCGGCAATGCCGACACTGCGTGGCTGCGAGATTGCACGACCCGGGGCCGGCACCTAAGCTGACCGCTGGTTTTCGGGGAGACCGACATGCTGGTGATGGACGCGATTGCGCAGATCCTCAAGCGCGAGGGGATATCGACGCTCTTCTGCTTCCCGACAACCCCCATCATCGAGGCAGCGGTCGCGGCTGGGCTGCGTCCCATCATTTGCCGGCAGGAGCGCGTCGGCGTCGACATGGCGAGCGGCTTTGCCCGCACGGCCAACGGCCAGCCACCGGCCGTCTTTGCCATGCAGTATGGACCTGGCGCGGAGAACGCCTTCCCTGGCATCGCGAGCGCTTTCTCGGACTCCGTCCCGCTGCTGCTGCTGCCGCTCGGTCATCCGCGCGACACGGCACAGCTCTTTCCGATGTTCAAGTCGACGCGCACCTTCGCGTCGGTGACGAAGTCGGTGGAGGAGCTGACGCTGCCGGGTCAGGTCGGCCCCGCGATGCGCCGAGCCTTCAGCCAGCTGAAGAGCGGCCGGCTCGGGCCGGTCATGCTCGAAGTGCCGGCGGATGTGGTGAAGGCCGACCTCGGCACGGACACCATCGTTTACGAGCCCGTCCGGGCGGCGCGGTCGGGCGGCGATCCCCGCGATGTGGACGAGGCCGCCAAGCTATTGCTCGAGGCCAAGGCGCCGCTGCTCTATGCCGGCCAGGGTGTTCTCTACGCCCAGGCGAGCGCGGAGCTGCTGGCGCTGGCGGACCTGCTGCAGGCTCCTGTCATGACCTCCGTCGACGGCAAGAGCGTCTTCCCGGAGAACCATCCTCTCTCCCTCGGCACGGGCGGCATCGTCTACACGGGCCATGGCCGCCATTTCCTCGACGCAGCCGATGTCGTGCTCGGCGTCGGATGCAGCTTCACGCCGCACCGCATCACCAGCCCGTCGATTGCCCCCGGAAAAAAGATCATCCACGCCACCAACGATGCGCGCGACCTTTACAAGACCTACAACGTCGACGTGCCGATCCTCGGCGATGCCAAGCTGGTGCTCGCGCAACTCCTCGAGGCCGTTCGTGATCGGCTCGGAAAGAAGCCCCGCAGCCGCCATGCGGCCCAGGAGATTGCCCGCCTGCGAGAGGGCTGGCTCGAGACCTGGAAGGCGAAGCTGACGTCGAGCGAGCGGCCGATCAATCCCTATCGCGTGATCAGCGAGTTCATGAATGTCGTCGATCCGAAGGACGCGATCGTCACCCACGACTCCGGCAGCCCGCGCGATCAGGTCCTGCCCTTCTATACGGCAACGCATCCGCGCGGCTACATCGGCTGGGGCAAGTCGCATCAATTGGGCACCGGGCTTGGCCTCATCATCGGCGCCAAGATCGCCGCGCCCGAGAAATTCTGCGTCAACTTCATGGGCGATGCCGCGTTCGGCATGACCGGGCTCGATTTCGAGACTGCCGTGCGTTCCCAGGTTCCGATCCTGACGGTCGTTCTGAACAACTCCACCATGGCCATCGAGATCCCGCACATGAAGCTCAGCCACGAGAAGCACAAGGCGCGTGATCTCGGCGGCAACTACGCGGCGCTGGCGCGCGAGCTCGGCGGCTGGAGCGAGCGCGTCGAGGATCCCGGCGAGATTGCCAATGCTTTCCGCCGGGCGCGCCGGCAGACCCAGGAAGGCCGCGCCTGCCTGCTGGAGTTCATTACCAGCGCGGAGACGGCGTTCTCCCACCGCCAGTAGCGCGGGGAGTTGCCGGCGCCCATGCCGCTCAAACGAGCCGGTTGGGGGCGGGCCTGCCGGCGAGCACCGCGTCGATGCCGTCGAGCAGGATTTGGCCCATCCTCATGCGAGCGCTGAGCGTGGAGCTGCCCTGGTGCGGCTGCAGGAACACGTTCGGAAGGCCGAGGTAGCCCGTGTGCAGGTTGGGCTCGTTGTTGAAGACATCGAGGCCGGCGGCGGCAATCCGTCCTGATTGGAGCGCAGCAATCAACGCGGCGTCGTCGACGAGATCGCCGCGCGCGATGTTCACGACGATGGCGCCCTCGGGCATCAACGCGAGGCTTGCCGGGTTCAGGAGGGCTCGCGTCTGTTGTGTCGACGGCGCAGCCAGCACCAGGACATCGCTTGCAGCCAGCAGGCTGGCGACGGTGTCGTGGTAGCAGGCTCCCTCCTCGAGGGCAGGCTCGAGGCGCCGGCGGTTGTGATAGTGCACCGTCATATCGAAGCCGCGCGCTCGGCGAGCGATCGTGCGGCCGATGCGCCCCATCCCCAGGATGCCCATGCGGCGGCCGGTTACCTCGACGCCGACCAGCTGTGTCGGCGTCCAGCCCTTCCAGGCCCGTCCGTAGAGCAGGTTGTGTCCCTCGTGTGCCCGGCGCGCCGCACCCAGCATCAGAAGGATAGCCATCTCTGCCACGGACTCGCTGAGTACATCGGGCGTCGACAGCACTGCAAGGCCGCGCCGGCGCGCGGCATCGAGATCGAGGTGCTCGATTCCCACCGAGTAGGTCGCGACGAGGCGGAGGCTGTTCGGGAACCTTGCAATTGTGCCAGCGTCCAGCCGATCGAATGCGGTGACGACAAGGGCATCGGCATCCGAGGCGGCCTGCTGCAGCTCATCCTGTGTCAGCGTGCGGTCGTGAGGATTGCCCCGGACTTGATGACGCCTCTCGAAAAGCTGCATGACCGGTGGCGGAAGCATCCGCGTAACGGCAATCTTCAGTCGCGGATGGTTCCTTCCATCGATGGGCATCGTCGCGCGGCTCCATGCAGGCGTATCGCGCAGCGTAGTCCAGGTGGGTGGTGCGGCCACAGCCCCCACCCGGAAACTTCCGACCATGGTTGGAGGCTTTCTTCCGCTACCCTTGGTGGGGGAATTCGCGCGGCCAGCGGTTGCAGTTCATCCACGGAACAACTCCTGGAATGACTGCAACCCAAGGTCCTCAATGAGCGCATCTGCAACCAATTCTCGACGCTTGGGTCAAGTCGCTCAGCTCCGCGCACTGTGTCGGCCATTCACCATGGATTGGAGTGCAACGGTGACCCCGCTCGCTGATGACGTAGAGCGCGTCGGGGACCGGAGCTGCGGAGCGTGCGCAGCGGCGCCCATTGCCGAGGGACCTCGGCGCAGCAGCAGTTTCTGCGCGCGTGCCTTTTGCGGCGAATGGGTTGAAGCCCGCAGCATGGTCGAGGGCATGTTCGCCGAACTGCTGCGCGGCCATCAGGTGGCGCTGCTGCCAGCGGAGTAGCCGATCCCCGGCATGTACGGCGGATTGGCTATCCCTGGCGGAAATCCTCCGGCCGGAGGATCACCAGGTCCCGCTCGAGATCACCACGGGCAAACTTTGCGATAGCCTCGCGCTCGATCTCGACGCGCCAGGCCTCGAAGAGCTCGGTCTGCTGTTCGGCGGTCGTCTCGCCCTCGCGTTCGGCGAGAGCATCGAGCGCGCCAAGCGTCACTGTGCATTGCACGGTCGTGCCGTCCGAACACAGCATGGCGAAGTAGACGCCCCATCTGTCAATCCTGGGGACGCCTGTCATCTTCAGTAAAGGCATGGCTGAATCCGGTCGGGAGAGCGACCGGAGCTTATGTGCGTCGCCGCGACGCCCTCGCAAGCGCGCTCTATTCTGGGTAGAGTTGGCGACCACATCGTTCGCGTGCTCGACGCTCAGCGATTTTTTGCGACTGCAGGCAATCCTGGCGCCGGGCAAAAGCCAGGCGGGTCATGGTGCTGTGCACCAGCTCTATCAGTGATTGAGGAGCATTGTGCGTGATGCGGTTGGTGTTCAGTCTACGATGCTGCACATAGTCAAGAGCTTTGGCAGAACCTGGAGATATGAGTAGTTGGGTGTTCTCTGCTTGCCATTGGCCATGCTGCTGCCGGATCGTGGACTGCCGCCGCGGCGGAAGCGCTGTGAACAAACCGGCCAGGGTCAAGCGACATGCCCATGCTGTGGCTGATCGATGAGGATGGTCGGCTATTGCGGCCGACGACTCGGCTTCAGGCGTGTTTCGGAACGCGCCTGCCGCCGGCGGTATTTGCCGATTTCCTTGCGAGAAATCTCGGCTGGATATTCCTTGCTGTCGACAAGGCCGGGTGCGAGCTGCGCTTCCACCCCGGCAGATCGAGCGATGCGGCACTCGCCACCGCCGCGGACAAGCTTCGCCGCACAAGGGGCCGGCTGCACCGCCTCGCTTGGTATCGAAACGGCTGGAATACGGAGGGGTTTGCGAGCGCGAACGGGGCAGTCGCACGGATGATGGCGCTCGCGGAGGGTGCGCGCACGCATGCGCGCACCCCCGACTTTCTCTTGCGCCCTCGCGACCGAGGGAACCTTCCCACCACCGACCCGCTCCGACTGCTGGTGGATGCCTGGTCGTCGGGCGTGCGCGGCGCCGGGGAGCTGACCCTGCTTGCCAACGGTTTACTCAACGGGCGCTACATCATTGCCGGCGCGGACCCCACAACCGATAGCCTGTGCATTCTGGCGCAAGGCCACGACTTCAACCTCATCGGCCGCAATTGGCTGTCGCGTGTGCCACGCCTGCGCATCGCCGACTGGCCCGACGTCGCCTACGGCCGCTGGGTCGAGCAGTCGTACCGTCGAGCCTGGAACGGCGCGGAGCCGCTCCTTGACGATCTCGACTGCATCATCCAATGGCCAAAGCTCGGCAGGCGTCGGCACCGGTATGGCCGTCTGATTTTGCCGTGCCAATCCCCGTCAGGTTCGCGTTTGATTCTGGGGGCGATGCGATTTGACGCCGACATCGACCTCCGAGCTCAAGTCCACTAGGCACCGCGACAGATCTTCATGCAGTTCGGCACGATTCATCCACAGAAAGCCAAGCCGGAGATTTCCGAGCGGGCAATTGTGCATGTCGACGGACCAGTCGATGTTGCCCATCCCGGTCTTGCGCGTCAGACCGCCCTTGAATACGCCTTCGGTCATCAGCAAGGTGTAGAAATCGATGTTCCAGCGCGCAAGGGCATAGGCGCGCGCGAAGCGCGGCATGAGCGCCATCAGGCGTGCGTGCTTGCGCCAATCCGGATGGACCCACACCGCGCCGGCGAGCGCGACGCGACCGGACACGTCACGGGTGGCGGCCGCACTGACTTCGCAGCTCTCCTCGCGGCCGCGGAAGCGTTCAACGTCCCCATAGAACAGCCGCAAGGAGGAGGCTTCGGCGCAGAACGTGCTGGCTGGCCAGTCGTAGATGCGGACCGCAAGCGTGGCGACCGTGCGACCATCGGGTTCGGAGGCAAACAGACAAAAGCTGTCGCCGTGGTCGTGTGGCCAATAGGCGGTCTGATAGACGGGAAACAGCGGCATCCAGCTCGCGCGGTTGGCGGCATTGACCGCGGTGAGGGTGTCCAGGCTGGCGAACGAGAGTCGCAAACCCAGCTGCCGGATGGCATACTCGGTGCGCAGGAACAACGGCACCAACATGGCCTCCGATCCGTGCTCGATGGTCACGTCATCGAGGATGGTGGCAGGCTGCGCGGTCGTATTTGGCATGGGATACTCCTGTTGAACGATGGGCTTCGTCGACACGGCCGCGGAATTGGCGACCCGATGTGCGCAATTCCGTCTCGGCCGCGCGACAAGCTGGTGGCAGCTTGGAGGCAGCTCTGATGACTGAGAGATCATCAGAAGGCGGTATTCAGCCTGCCCACGCGCGCGCCGGCAAGCACCGCGAGCCCATCGGCCGGCGTCCGTCGCGACACCGGTCGGCGTCGCAACGGGCGCGCAAGACCGACGATCTCGACCTTCTGATCGGCAAGCGGTTGCGCGAGCGGCGGATTCTGCTGGCGATTACCCAGGAGGACCTGGCGCGGCGGATCGGCTTGAGTTTTCAACAGTTGCAGAAGTACGAAGTCGGCGAGAACCGCATCAGCGCCGCGCGCTTATTCAAGCTCAGCGAGATCCTCGAGGTGCCAATCACCTGGTTCTTTCGGCCGTTCATGGGCCGGCGCGAGCCGTGACGCATTGAGGCGTCCAGGCAGCGCGGATGAGGTCGCGCGGCCAGCTAGCAATCGTCACCTTCGGACGCGCCCGGCCCGGGCGATGCGGTTCCGCTCCTGCGGCCGGCTGGCCGGGCAGCTGGCTCGCGCGGCGGTCGGCTTGGCGGAGCACGGCCGATCTCCTCTTCCAGGTCGGCCAGATCGATGAATTGGTCCGCCTGGCGCCGGAGCTCGTCGGCCACCATCGGCGGTTGGCTGCGCAGGGTCGAGACGACACTTACCCGCACACCGCGTAGCTGCAGGTCGGCAACCAAGGCGCGGAAGTCGCCATCACCGCTGAACAGCATCACATGGTCGAGTTGGTCCGCCAGCGTGATCGCATCCACGGTCAACTCGACATCCATGTTGCCTTTGATCCTGCGGCGCCCATCGGCGCCCACGTGCTCCCGGGCCCGCTTCGTCACTAGGCTGAAGCCGTTGTAGTCGAGCCAATCGACCAACGGGCGGATGGAGGAGAACTCCTCGTCGTCCTCCAGAAGGACCGTGTAGTAACAGATGCGCACCAACTGGCCTTTCGCGCGAAGGTGCGAGAGGAGGCGCTTGTAGTCGATGGTGAAGCCCAGTGCCCTGGCTGTGCCGTGCAGGTTCGCTCCGTCAATGAATGCTCCCAGTCGTTCGGCCGGATAGAAATGAGCCATGTCAATCCTCGACGTGCGTTCGCGCAATGCCGACCGAGCGAGGATGGGCGCTGCCGCGCCTGAGGAACAAGTACAATCAATTCTAGGTTGAAAGCCGCCACAGGGCTCCCGGTTCCGGCGTCGCGTTCTGCCAATCCGGGATACGACATGTCATGGGCGCAACAGCATCTATGGCAGGCTCATCGATGCGGTGGTTGAGTGGGCGCTCCCAGACCTTTCTGCCTAGGCCTTTCCGCGCAGCAGGGATCGGATGTAGTCGGGGGCCAGCGGCTGGCGGTCCGCGACCACGCCGAAGGGGGACAATGCGTCGTTGACGGCGCTCATCACGGAACCGATCGCGCCCATGACGCCCCCCTCCGACATGCCCTTGCTGCCCGTGGGGTTGCGGCGGTTCGGCGTATGCTGGGAGATGATCTCGATCGAGGGGATCTCGACCGCGGTCGCCAACATGTAGTCGGCAAAGCTCCCCGAACGGTTCTGCCCGCTCCCGTCGTAGACGATCTCCTCGAGCAGGACGCCGCTGATCCCCATGGCGATGGCGCCATGCTGCTGGCCGGCGACGATCATGGGGTTGTAGACCGTGCCGCAGTCCTCGACCACGAGGTAGCGCTCGAGCGTGATCCTGCCTGTGGCCGTGTGCACCACCGCCTCGCACAGGTGCGTAGAGTTGGAATAGGTCATCGGCGGGGGGTCGTAGGCCTTGTGTGCCTCCAGACCCGGCTCCATGCCGGACGGCAGCCGCAGCGGATCGAGATAGGCGACCTGGGCGATATCGGCGAGGCTGAGCCCGGTCCCGGTCCACTCTCCGCCCAGCCGCCGCTCGACCTGCCCTCGCGCCAGGCGCAGCTCGCCGCTGCTGTTGAGGCCCAGCAGCGCGGCGGCGATGCTCAGCACTTTCTCGCGCAACGCCTGGCCGGCCAGCATCAGCGCGCCTCCGCCGGCGGTCCCGCCGCGCGCGCCGCGGCTGCCCATGCCGTAGGGCGCCGTATCGGTGTTGCCGATTGTCAGGCGCACGTCCTCGGGGGCGACGCCGAGTGCGTCGGCGACCACCTGGGCGAAGGTCGTCTCGTAGCCCTGGCCGGACGCCATCAGCCCGGTCGAGGCGTTGACGGCGCCGGACGGCTCGACCTTCACCCACGCCGCCTCGTATCCCGAGCCGGGGATGCCTGCCGCCTTGAAGAACGCCGAGCCATAGGTGGTCGATTCCACGACGTTGCAGATGCCGAGCCCGCGGTGGATGCCGCGCTCGCGGTCGGCGCGCTGGCGCTCGCGAAACCTGGCGATGTCGAACGCCTCCAGCGCGGTCTCGAAGGTCTCCCGCACGGTGATGTCCTCGAGCACCTCGCCGGTCGCCATGCGGTAGGGCAGCTCGGACCTGCTCAGCATGTTGATGCGGCGCACCTCGATCGCATCGCGGCCGAGCCTGCGGGCGATCGCCTCGATGGTGCCCTCCATGACCCAGCTCACCATGCCCATGGGCGCCCGCATCGGGCCGTAGCCGCACTTGTTGGTCAGCACGGACTTTACGTCGGAGGCGTAGTTGGAGATGCGGTAGGGGCCGCTGACGATCAGGGCCACCACGCGGGCCACGTAGTTCGCGGGATAGAAGCAATAGGCGCCGAAGTCCTCGATGATCTTAAGCTCGAGGGCGAGGATGCGCCCCTCGGTGTCGACGGCAGCGCGCGTGCGCACCGAGTCCTCGCGCGCATGGCAGGATGCCAGCAGGTTCTCGTTGCGGTCCTCCCGCCAGCGCACCGGACGCTTGAGCGCGCGCGACAGCGCCGCCACGGTCAGCTCCTCGCGGTAGAGCGCGATCTTCTGGCCGAAGCCGCCGCCGATATCGGGCGAGACGACGGTCACCTGCGATTCGCTCAGGCGCAGCCGGCGTGCGAGCTGGGTGCGGTAGGGATGCGGCACCTGGTTGCCGACGTGCATGGTGAGGTGGCGCCGCCCTTCGTCCCACTGGGCGCAGCAGCCGCGCGTCTCGATCGGCGCGTGCGTCTGGCGGTGCTGGTGAAACTCGGCCTCTACGACGACCGGTGCCTCGGCGAAGCGCCGCGCCGGGTCGCCGGCCGAGAAGGTCTGATGCGAGATCAGGTTGGAGGCGAGCAACTCGTCCACCAGCGCTACTCCGGGCGCCAGCGCCCTGGTCATATCGGTGACCGCGGCGAGCTCCTCGTACTCGACGGCGATGAGCTCGGCAGCGTCCTCGGCGAGGTAGCGGTCGGTGGCGACGATGCAGGCAACCGGATCGCCGATGAAGCGCACCTTGTCGATCGGCAGCGTCGTCATCTCGACGGGATGCAGCCCCTGGATGGGCGGGGCCATGCGCAGCGAGGTCGTCCATTGCGCGAGATCACGCCCGGTGACGACGCGCACGACGCCGGGGGCCCGGGCGGCGGCCTCGGTGTGGATGGCGAGGATGCGCGCGTGCGCATGCGGAGAACGCACGAAATGGGCATGCAGCGCGCCCGGCACCACGATGTCGTCGAGATAGCGGCCCTGGCCCGTCAGGAAGCGGTGGTCCTCCTTGCGCGGCAGCGACTGTCCGATCGCGGGCTTGCTCATTCGCCAGCCTTTGCTTGTCGCAGCCTGGCGGCCGCTTCGGCGATCGCCACGACGATGTTGTGATAGCCGGTGCAACGGCACAGGTTGCCGGAGAGCGCATCGCGGATCTCGGCCTCGCTGGGCGCCGGGTTCTCGGCGAGCCAAGCCTCCATGGTGAGGACGATGCCCGGTGTGCAGAAGCCGCATTGCAGACCGTGCGCCTCATGCAGGGCCTGCTGCACGGGCGTCAGCTGTCCGTCGGACGAGACGCCCTCGATGGTGGTGATGGCGCGGCCGGCCATCTGCACGGCATAGAGGAGGCAGGAGCGCATGGGGCGGCCGTCGACCAGCACGGTGCAGGCGCCGCACACGCCATGCTCGCATCCAACGTGCGTGCCGGTGAGGTGGCAGTCCTCGCGCAGGGTGTCGGACAGGAGCTTGCGCGGCTCGACGAGGATGCGCTTCTCCTCGCCGTTCACACGCAGGGTGACGGGAACTGTCTGCACCTCGCTCACCGCAAGCGCTCCATCGCATCGCCGAGCGCATCCTTGGTACATGCCGCCAGCAGCTCGCGGCGGAACTCGCCCGATATGCGCTCGTTCTCCTCGATCCCTGCCGCTGCGGCCACCCCACCGGCCGCACAGGCGATCCATTTGGAATCGCCAGTTCCGGGCGTTACCGCGTCTTCGGCGCGAACGGGCGTCGGGCCGATGCCGCCGATTGCCAGCCGTGGGCATGCGATGCGACCGCCGGTCTCGACGAGCCGACAGGCGACCAGCACCAGGGCAAAGTCGCCGGCGCGCCGCGCAAACAGGCGGAAACCCCAACCCTCGCGCCGATCCTTGTGGCTGACGGGCAGCGGTATGTGCACCGCCGTCAGCAATTCGTCGGGCTGCAGCGCGGTCGTGAAGATCGAGACGAAGAACTCGGCGGCCGGCACCAGGCGCCGGCCTTCGGCGCAGGCGATCTCCATGCTGGCATCGAGTGCCAGCGCAACCATCGGCAGCTGAGCCGCAGGGTCGGCATGGGCGAGGCTGCCGCCGATGGTCCCGCGCTGGCGGATCGCATAGTGGCCAATAGTCGAAGCCGCGTGCGCCAGCATCGGCGCGCACTCCTTGACGAGCCCATGCCGCGTCAGCTCCGCGTGCCGGGTCAGGGCGCCGATGACGAGATGGTTCGCCTCGACCCGGATCGCCTCGAGCTCGGCCAAGCCATTGATGTCGATCAGATGCCCCGGCTGTGCCAGCCGCATGTTGAGCATCGGCGCAAGGCTCTGGCCGCCGGCAATGATCTTGGCCTCGTCGCCCCGCGCTGCGAGCGCTGCCAGCGCGCCGGCAACGGTTGTCGGAGCCTCGTAGGAGAATCGCGCGGGCTTCATTGGGCCATGTCCGCCAGCAGGCTGTCGCCGCTCGCCTTGTCGAAGAGATGCAGCCGCTCAGGGACGAGCCCGAGCGTCACGGTCTCGCCTTCGCGATGGTGGCTTTCCTTGTCGACGCGCACGTAGACGTTGCAGCCTTCGACCTTGAGCCCGAGAAAACGGTCGGAGCCGACCGGCAGCACGGAATCCACCGCACCCCTCAGCGTGGGCGTGTCGGGCCTGAGTCCGTGCGTTGCCACGTCCTCGGGGCGGATGCCCAGCATGACGTCGCGGCCGACGTCGCCTTTCATGCGCGTGGCGGCAGCCGGCGGCAGCGGAACGCACATCTCCCCGCGGCGGAACGCCACCCTGCCGTCGCCGCTCTCGATCACGCCCGGAAGGTAGTTGATCGGCGGATTGCCCAGGAACGAGGCGACGAAGGTGTTGCGGGGGCGCTCGTAGATCTCGTCGGGCGTTCCGATCTGCTGGATGACGCCGTCGTTCATGACGACGATGCGATCGGCGAGCGTCAGAGCCTCGGCCTGGTCGTGCGTGACGTAGACGAAGGTGGTCTGCATCTCGGTGTGCAGGTGCTTGATCTCGGCGCGCATGGAGATGCGCAGGGCGGCGTCGAGGTTGGACAGCGGCTCGTCCATGAGGAACACGGCGGGCTGGCGCACCATGGCGCGCCCCAGCGCCACGCGCTGGCGCTGCCCGCCCGAGAGCTGGCTCGGCCGCCGCTGCAGCAGGTGCGAGATGGCGAGCTTCTGGGCCGCATCCTTGACGCGGGCGTCGATCTCGGGTTTGGGAATTTTGCGCATGCGCAGGCCGAAGGCGATGTTCTCGTACACGCTCTTGTGCGGGTAGAGCGCGTAGCTCTGGAACACCATGGCGACGTCGCGCCTGTGCGGGGGGAGTGCGTTCACGACCTGGTCATCGAACCACAGCTCGCCGTCCGTGACCTCCTCCAGGCCCGCAATCATGTTGAGCGTGGTCGACTTGCCGCAGCCCGAGGGCCCGAGCAGCACGACGAACTCCTTGTCGCGGATCTCGAGGTTGAGGTCTCGAACGGCGAGGACATCGCCGGCGTAGCGCTTGGTGACGGCCTTGAAGACGATGCGTGCCACGTGCGCTCCTCAGCCCTTTACGGCGCCGGCGGTCAGGCCGGAGACGATGTAGCGCTCGAACATGACCGCGAGCACGACCGGCGGGATCACCGCCAGCACGCCGGCGGCATTGATGAAGGAGAAGCTGATCGTGAAGTCCGACGTGAACGACGCGATGATGATGGGCAGCGTCTGCGACTTCGGCGTCTGGGTGAACATGAGGGCCAGCAGGAACTCGTTCCAGCTCGCCAGGAACGAGAACAGGATCACCGCCACCAGCGAGGGCGCGGCGAGCGGCAGATACACCTTCGTCAATGTTTGCCAGCGCGAGCAGCCGTCGACGCGGGCCGCCTTGTCGAGCTCGTCGGGAAGCGATTCGAAGTAGCTGATCAGGATGAACACGGAGAACGGGACGGTGATGGCCAGATACGTGATGATGAGCGAGGAGAGGCTGTCGAGCAGTCCCAGATTGCGGATGAACAGGAAGAACGGGACGACGAGCGCGATATCGGGGATCACGCGCGTGGCGAGGATGCCGTAGATCGAGGCCTGGCGGCCGCGGAAGCGGATCTTCGCCATCGCGTACGCCGCCGGCACGCCCACCAGCAGATTGAGCATGACGACGGCGCAGGCGACGATCATGCTGTTGCCGAGCGCCGGCAGCAGGTGCTTCGCCGTCGACGGGATGAAGCCGCCGCTCACCGGATCCGTGCCGCGGCGGGTCTCGTAGGTGACGGTTCTCTCCTTGTCGAGGAAGATGGCGCGAAAGTTCTCGAGGGTGGGCTCGTGGGGAATCCAGTGCGGCGGCTTGGAGACGATCTCCCGTTCGCTCTGGAACGAGGATGAGACGAGCCACGCCATCGGCGCCAGGATGTAGGCCAGCAACAGCAGCGATGAGACACCGAGCAGGATCGCGCGGCCGACGCGCGCCCGTCTCGCCTGCGCGCGATAGCGCTGCGAGTCGATGGAGCTCAAGGGTGCGGAAGCGACGACGGCGGCCACGTCAGATTCTCCGCGCCAGGGTTCGGATTACGACATAGGCCAGCGCCAGCGTCACCAGGGCCAGGATGTAGGCCATCGCAGCTCCGGTTCCGAACGACAGGTTGCGGAACGTCTCCACGTAGATGCGCCACGCCACAACGTGACTGGCGTCGCCGGGCCCGCCCTCCGTCAGGATGAAGAACAGGTCGAAGTGGCGGATCGCCATCATGGTCTCGTAGACGATCACGAGCGCGAAGCTCGGTCCCAGCGCCGGCAGCGTCACGTGGAAGAAGCGCTTGAACGCATTGGCGCCGTCGACCTTCGCGGCCGCATAGAGATCGGTGGGAATGGTCTTGAGGCCGACCAGCAGGAGGATCGCCGCCAGCGGCACCTCCTTCCAGACGAAGGCGTTGGCGATGAGGGCGAGCGTCTTGTCGGCGTCGCCCAGCCAGACCATGTAGGTGTTGATGAAGTCGAGCTGGTAGAGCAGGCCGTTCAGCGCGCCGTAGTTGGAATCGTAGATCCACTTCCACATCAGCGCGTTGGCGACCGAAGGGATGGCCCAGGGGATCAGCAGCAAGGCGCTCAGCACGCGCCGGCCCGGGAAGTCCTCGTTCAGCAGCAGCGCAACGAGCAGGCCCAGCACCGAGATGGCGGCCACGGCCATGACCGAGAACGCGGCCGTGCGGTACACGGCCTCCCAGAATTGCGGATCGGACAGAACGATCCAGTAGTTGTCGAACCAGACGAAGGGAACGCGGTTGGGGCGCGTCAGCTTGAGGCTGTAGAGGCTGATGTAGAACGAGTAGACGACCGGGAACACGGCGACCGCGAACAGCACCACCGCGAACGGCAGCGTGAACAGCAAGGCGTTGCGCTCGTCGTAGCTGACGCTGAGGAACGGGCCCGGGCGGCGCGCAGTGGTGGCGCTGGCGGTCATGCAGGAGGTGTCGCCGATTGCTGCCGAGGCGCGGGGCGCCCCGGCAGCAGCTCAAGGTTCAGGCTTGTTTCTTCAGGGCGTTCCACTTGTCGCCGGACGTCTTCATGGCCTGCTCCGGCGTGACCTTGCCGGCGACGGCCTGCTGCCAGGCAGAGCCGTTGACGTCGTTCCACTCGCCGAACCAGGGCGTGATCACGTCCTTCTTGAGGGCGAGGCTCTGCTGCTTGCCGATCAGCTCGACATCGCCGTAGGCGGCATAGAGCTGGCGCATCTCGGGGTCCTGGAACAGCGACTTGACGCCGAAGCCCGCGCCGATGTCCTTGAACAGGAGCTTCTGGAAGGTGTACTGGCCATCGGCTTTGCCGCCGAACCACTCCATCAGCTTGACGGTGTCGGCTGCGCGCGTAGCATTGGCCTGCGCCCTGGGCGTCATGCCGTAGAAGCGCATCCAGCCGACCGTCGCATGCGAGCCGTTCTCGCCCTTGGGCATCAGGGCGATCTTGGTCTTGCCGGAGATCTGGCTCTGCTTGGGGTCGTTGAGGGTGCGCAGGCGGAACTTCGGCATCAGCGCGAAGGCGTGCTGACCCGCCGAGAAGCTCTTGAGGGCGGCGAGCTCTCCGGTCTCCACGCAGGAGGGAGAGATGATCTTGTGCTTCTGCACGCCGTCGGCCACCCAGCGCAGCGCGGTGAGCGCGCCGTTGCGGGGATCCTGCATGATCGACTGGCCCTTGTCGTCCGTGAAGCGGCCGCCCTGCGAGTAGATCATGGCGGCGAGGAACTCGATCAGCCACGTCTCCTGCGCCAGCGCCAGCAGCACCGGCCACTGCGAGAGGCCCTTGTCCTTGATGATCTTCGCCTGCTCGGTGACCTCCGCCCAGGTGACGGGCGGCGCCTTGATGCCGGCCTTGTCGAGCAGCTCGGCGTTGTAAATGAAGCCCATGAAGTCGGTGTAGTAGGTGATGCCGTACTGCTTGCCCTTGTAGGACATGGAGTCGACGCAGAACTGATCGACGTCGGCATTGTAGCCGGTCAGCGTCTTGTACTGGTCGATCGGCAGGATCCAGCCGGCGTCCGCCCATTCGGGCAGCCAGCTGTCGGACACCCATAGCGTGTCGATCGGCGCCTTGCCGATGAACTTGGTGACCATCGTCTCGCGGAACTGCGCCCATGGCGAGTTGGAATACTCGACCTTGAGGCCGGTCTTGGCCTCGAAGGCCGCGATGTGGCTCTTCACCGTGTCGACCGCAGCCGACCAGGTGGCGAAGTAGACGGGCTCGGCGGCATTGGCGCTTCCGGCCTTGCCGAGGACGCTTGCGGCGGCGACCCCGGAAGCGGAGGTCTTGAGAAACGAGCGTCGGGTGACCGAGGTCGAGCGTGACATGGACATTTCCCCTGTTGCAGCGTTCTTGTGGAGCTCTGGGCGATCTCGTCCTTTGCGGACTTGGCACCATCTAAGCCCAAAGCCGCCAAATCGGCAACTGACGACTTATGCACTCCAAGGGGGGCTCATGCGGCGCGCGTGCGCACGGTCGAAGCCTCGTTTGCTTTCGCCGCCTCAACCGCCGCGGCAAGACCGCCGATGAAGGAGCGCACGTGCAGCGCGATCACCTGGTCCTCGTCGACGTTCTGGCTCAGATCGTAGAGGTGGCGGCGGATGGCGAAGTGCACCACCGCGCCGTGCAGAACCCAGCCGATCTCGTGCACGGTCTCGCGGCGGCGCGGCACGCTGACGCCCTGCTCGCGCGCCACCTCGGCGACGATGGTCTCCAGCATCTCCATGATGATGGCCTGGGTGTAGTCGGGCGCCATGTTGGCCTCGGCGAGCGACGCGTAGAGGAAGAGCCGCAGCCATTTGCGGGTCAGCACGCCGTAGTAGTAATTTCGGTAAAACGTTAACAGACGCTCCTCCAGCGGCCGCGACCGGTCCTTGAACTGCACGAGCCAGACGGCTTTGAACGGGGCCAGGATCGCTTCGCCGTAGACCTCGGCCAGCAGCGCGGCCTTGGAGGGGAAGTAGCGATAGAGCAGTCGCTGCGTGACGCCGCAAGCCTCGGCCAACGCGCGGGTTTGGCCGGTCAGGCCGTATTCGGCGAAGAACTCGCTCGCGCGCGCAAGGATTTGCGCCTTGCGCTGGGCCGGCGGCAGCCGCACGACGGGGTTGCCCTTCTTGGGGCCCTTGGGGCGGGCTGTCCCGCTGAGCAATTCCGAACGAGCCCTCACGCGTCCCTCTCCTGTCCTATCCGCCATCAAATCATAAATCGTCGCCTGACGACATATGAGACTTTCTGCCGTCGCACGGGTCGGTGCAGGATGGACCGGTAGCACGGCGAGGCGCGATTCCGCCACGGGCAAGCAGCCAACCGCGAGCCCGCCCGGCGGCCGGTCACCGCATGAGATGCGAGATGGGCCCCGTCAGCGGCTTCAGGGCGCCAGGGTCGTAGCCGGAGCGCTTCGAGGTCTTGAGGCCGAGGGCCGCCAGCATCTCCACGAGCTTCACGGCCGCGCCGACCCCATCGATCACGGGGCAGCCGTGCCTGGCCGAAAGCGCGCGCGCGAGCTTGGCCATGCCGGCGCAGCCGAGCACGATCGCCTCGGCTCGGTCCTCCTCGAGCGCACGGGCGATCTCGGCATCGATCCTGGCGCGGGCGTCGGAGGTCTCGTCCTCGAGGGCGAGCACCGGCACGTCGGCCGCGCGCACCTTCGCTCTACGCTCGAAGCCGTACTTGTGGACGTTGTGCTCGATCGCGGGGATCGAGCGCGAAAGCGTGGTGATCACCGTGAAGCGGTGGGCGATCAGCGTCGCCGCATGGCAGGCCGCCTCGCCGATGCCGACCACGGGTGCGGCAGCAATCTGGCGCGCGGCGTCGAGGCCGGTGTCGTCGAAGCATGCGATCACATGTCCCGCGACGCCCAGCGCCTCGCCCTTGCGGATCTCGATCAGCAGTCCGGGGAGCGAGAGCGCCTCGTCGTAGTAGCCTTCGATGGAGACGGGACCGGTCGGCGAGGTGACGGCGTCGATCTCGGTGCCCGCAGCCGCGGCCTCGCGCGCGGCACGTCCGATGGTCTCGGTCATGCTGGCGGTGGTGTTGGGATTGATGAGGCGGATGCGCATGGATCAAACCCGGTGCTCGGCGACCACAGGGATGGCGGCCGCCCCCGCCGCCGTATCGGCGGTGCGCAGGCAGCGCACGAAATGCCCCACGCCGAGCGCCACAGCCTCGGGCGCCGTGGACCGGCAGGGATCGACGGCGAGCGAGCACCGAGGTGCGAAGGCACAGCCCGGAGGAAGGTTGGCGAGGTCCGGCGGGCTGCCGGGGATGGCGGGCAGGCGCCGCCCCGTGAGTCGGCCGCCGTGAGCCCGCGTCGACAGGAGGCCGATCGTGTAGGGATGGCGGGGCGAGCGGATGACGTCGCGCACGCTGCCGATCTCCACGATGCGCCCCGCATACATGACGGCAATGCGATCCGCTACCTCGACCGCCACCGAGATGTCGTGCGTGACGAAGATCATGGAAAGACCGAGTTCGCGCTGCAGCTCGCGCAGCAGCAGCAGGATCTGCACCTGGACGGTGGCATCGAGCGCGGTCGTCGGCTCGTCGGCGAGCAGGATGCGCGGACGACTCGACAGCGCGAGCGCGATCATGGCGCGCTGTCGCATGCCGCCAGACATCTCGTGCGGATAGGCGGCGAGCCGGCGCTCCGGGCTCGGGATGCGGACTCGCTCGAAAAGATCGAGCGCCCGCTTGTGCGCCTCGGCGGCCGATATCCTCTCGTGCCTGAGGATCGCCTCGATGATCTGCCGGCCCACGGTATACACAGGGTCCAGCGCCAGCATGGGCTCCTGGAACACCATGGACACGGTGCGGCCGCGGAAGTCGCTGAGTGCGCGGCCCTGCAGCGCCATCACGTCCGGGTGAGTAGGCCGGAGGAGTTTCACCTCCGGCCTCTCGCAGAACCGGGCGTGAGGCTCTCACCTCACCCGGCTCCCATCAGGCAAGCGCGCCGCCATCACCGATTTGCCAGTGCACGAAGAGCCGTCGGTTCTCGCGTGCGATCTTCTCAAGGAAGAGGCGCGCGCGGCCGAGCCGCCGGTGGAAGCGCTTGTATTTTCGCTTCATCCAGACGGCCAGCGTCTGATTGATGTAGCGAGCCAGCGGATAGAGCGCCGAACGCGTGTACCGCCCATAGTATGCGATCCAACCCCGAACCATGGGATTGATTTCGCGGGCGATGTCGTCGAGCGTCACCTCGGTTCGCTTGCGAATCTTCAAGCTTCTGATCGCCTCCCGCATCGCGGACAGCGCTGATTTGCTGACCGCCGGGGTGTATCCGCAGAACATCTTCTGCGAGGGGCCCCTGACCGATCGAGGCCGGAAGCCATACCCGAGAAAGTCGAAGCTGACCGTCTCGTGTTTGCCGCGGCGTCGATAATCTCTGCAGTAGACGATTTTCGTCTTCGATGGATGCAGTTCCAGGCTGCACTCTGCCAGACGAGCGGCAAGCGCATCACGAAGGCGATGCGCCTCGGTCTCGCTCCGGCAGTGCACCAACCCGTCATCCGCATACCTGCACCAGCGCAGGTCGGGGTATGCCCGCGCCATCCAGAGATCGAACGCATAATGCATGAAGAGGTTGGCCAAGATCGGGCTGACCACACCACCCTGCGGGGTGCCACGGCTTCGCCCGACCAGGCTATCATCTTCCTGCTGCATCGGCGCCGTCAGCCAGCGTTCGATGTACAGCAGTGCCCATGCGCACGTCACATGTTTCCGGATGGCCCGCAGCAAGAGCGCGTGGTCGATGTTGTCGAACAGCCCCTTGATGTCGAACTCTAGAACCCAATCGTACTTCCAGCATCGCTCACGCGTGACACCCACGGCGTCGAGGGCCGATTTGCCGGGCCTGTAGCCAAAGGAGTCTGCCAGAAAGATTGCGTCGAGGGTCGGCTCAATCAGCCGTTTGACGACGGTCTGCGCCACACGATCCGCCACGGTCGGAACTCCGAGGATCCGCTGGCCTCCATTTTTCTTCGGAATGGAGACGGCACGGACGGGCGGCGGGAAGTAGGCGCCCGAACTCATCCGATTCCAGATCTTGTAGAGATTGCCCTTCAAGTTGGATTCGAATTGCTCGATCGTCACTCCGTCGACGCCGGCCGCACCACTATTGGATCGGACCTGCAGATACGCTTCGTACACCTGTCTCTTGTCGATGTTGAACGGCTTGCTCGGCTGGTTCACCGGCGTCCTCCTGTTGCCAGTTGCGACGATGGCCAGCCCACCTGACCCGATCCCTTTGCTCCGGCCCCGTTACGGGCCTTCATTGCTCCTACGGACCGGTCCGTCCCAGTGCCCCGCTTCGGTACGCTCGCCTCGCGGTCTTCTCCGCTTGTGCTTCTCCCTTGGCATCGGAGCGACTGGTTCCTGCAGTTCCACGATAACGCCTGCATCCGCTTCACGCCCCCTCAACGCCGGTCGTCGCCCGCCCGGTCATCAGGCAACTGGCGGGCTGATCCCAGGGAGACGACACACCCCTGGTTTTGACGACGCTGTCCACGTCACGACGCTTCATCGGTGGGTTCACTTTCGTTCGTCTCTCGGATGCATACCGATCCGGAGTATTCCCCGGACTTGGCTCCAACGCTCACGACCACGCCTCTTGAGCGAAGCCGCTTGGAGTGGTTTGGGACCTGCTCCTGAAAGCCGATCCCGAGGGGCCAACCCTCATCGTCACCGCAGCTTGTCCGCACAGAATTTCAGATCATGCAGATCATCCTTTCTGTGCGCTTCTGCAGCACACC
>JBGGME010000247.1:0-2840 GCA_041288195.1 Hyphomicrobiaceae bacterium | reverse complement strand
TCGACGTATTTCTGGAAGGCCACCGAAGTCGGCTCGCCCTTGGTCACCATGAACGGCAACTCGAAACACTCCGATTTCGGGAAGCGGCCAGGGGTGTAGCCCAGGACTGTCCAGATCAGATCGACAACGCCGTCCTTGGCCTGGTCATAGAGGTCGGGCGGAGCACCACCGAGCTGCATGGCCGGGTAGAGTTCGAACTTCAACCGGCCGCCCGACGCTTCCTCAATCTTCTTGGTCCAAGGCTCGATCGCCTTGCTCGGGATGGTCGCCTGAGCGGGCAACATCTGATGCACACGCAGTGTCGTCGCGTCCTGCGCCCGCACGATCGCGGGTGCCGCCAGGGCGACCGAACCGGCAGCGGCGCCGGCCAGGAATGCACGTCTCTTCATAGTCTCCTCCCTAGTTGTGCAGTTGAGCGGCAAACACGCCGCTGTCGAAGCGAACCCCGTTAATGGTCAGAACATCCATCGCACGAGGAACAATGAAATCGAGGGGAACGCGACCAGGACAAGGGTCCGGACGAGATCCGAAATCAGGAATGGCGTTACGCCGAGGAAGGTCTGGCCGATAGTGGTGCCTTTGCTCATCGAATTGATGACGAACAAATTCATCCCAACAGGCGGACTGATGAGCCCGACCTCCACCACAATGAGCGTGAGCACGCCGAACCAGATCGAGAACTCTTCGTGGCTGAGGCCAAAATCAAGCGCCAGCGTTACCGGGTAGATCACCGGGATGGTGAGCAGGATCATCGACAGCGAGTCCATCGGTCCACCGAGGATCAGGTACATGATGAGGATCAGCGCCATCACCAGCCAGGGGTTGAAGCCCTGTTCGGTCACGAAGGCGGAGGCGATCTGCGGCAGCTGGCTCAATGCGAGGAAGTTGTTGAGCGCGGCGGCCCCCAGGATGATCATGAAGATCATGCCGGTGCCGGTCGCCATGTTGAGCATCGCGGTGCGGAACGCGGGCCAGGAGAGCGTGCGGTTGAATGCAGCGATGAGAAAGGTGCCGACCGCGCCGATCGCGGCGGCCTCGGTCGGGGTGAAGACCCCGGTGTAGATTCCGCCGATCACCAGCAGGAAGATCAGCGGGGCTGGCCAGATCTTGGCGAGCTGGCGGAAGCGGTCGCGATAGGGCACGCGCGGGTATGCGCTGCCGGCGCTCTCGGGATTGATGCGCGCGACGATGGCGATCGTGACGCAGTAGCCCACCGCGGCGAGGATGCCCGGGATGATGGCGGCAACGAACAGCTTGGCAATGTTCTGCTCGGTGAGAATTGCGTAGATGATGAGGATCCACGAGGGCGGTACGAGGATGCCGATGGTGCCGCCGGCGGCAAGCGTGCCGGTGGCGAGTGCGCCTGAATAGCCGTGCCGCTTGAGCTCTGGCAGAGCGATCTGCCCCATGGTCGCCGCCGTGGCGAGCGATGAGCCGCAGATCGCGCCGAACGCCGTGCAGGCCCCAATGGCTGCCATGGCGACGCCGCCCTTGCGATGGCCCAGCCACGACACGGCTGCGTCAAAGAGCGAGCGTGATACGCCGCTCATGGCGGCAAACTGGCCCATCAGCAGGAACAGTGGGACGACGGCAAACGAGTAGCTCGAAAAGGTCGAGAACGTCAGCGATTTGAACAGCGCGAAGCTGGGGTTCCAGCTCTTGGTGATGAGATAATTGCCCACCACGCCCACGATGAGCATGGACAGGCCGATGGGCATGCGGAGAAAGATCAGGACCAGGAGGACCGGGAACGACCACAGGCCAAGCTCGACATTGCTCATCAAAAGATCCCCGGCTCTGGCTTGACGGGGTTGGGCGCGAAGGTGTTGGCGGAGGAGCGGACGACGCAATAGAGGCTGACGATCACGGTGGTCACCGCGCCGACCATCCCTGCTGCATAGATCCACCAGAGGGGCATGTGGAGGATCAGCGTCATTTCGCGGTTGGAGAACTTGTCGATCATGCCCAGCGTGTAGCGCCAGACGACAAAGCTGACCGCTCCAAGCGTCAGCAGGTCCATGATGAGCTCGATCGCTGCCGCCGCACGGTCGGGGAAGCGGTCGGTCAGCAGAGCCACATCGGCGTGACCACGCAGATACTGGGTCAGCGGCAGGGAACAGAAGATCGCGAACAGCACACCGAGCTGGACAAGCTCGTAGTCGCCCGGGATCGGCTTCAGGCCGATGGGGATGAGAGCGCGGCCAACGACGCTGACGACCGTGGTCACCGTGACGAGGACGAGCGCGATGCCGCCGAGAATGGCGATGGCCGTGGCAAGGCGGAAGACGATCCGGCCTATCGGCGTGTCATCCATGCGCTGACCGCCCAACGGCGGAATCGTCACACACTGTACCCTCCCCTGGCCCGCGCACTTCTGTGGCGCGCCGGCACCGGGCCAGCCGGAACTCCGCCGCTCTTCTCGGGATAGCCCAATTATGTTATCCTCTATAACAAAGATGCAGTGCTCGGGGAAGCGCTGGCCGGGCTTACCCAGGGTACGGTAGAACCGCCCGGACAGGACGCTTTTAGCATGCTCAAAAAATCTCCCCGGCCAGGCGAGGACGCGTTGGAAACGAGCGCCACTTCCGATTTGGTGGGATATCGGTTGCGCCGGGCGCAACTCAGCGTGTTCCAGCGCTTTCTGATGGTCTTCGAAAAGATGGGGCTGAGGCCGGCCGAGTATTCGGTGCTGGTGCTTGTCGCAGACAATCCGGGGCGCAAGCAGACCGCGATTGCCGAAGTCCTCGGGATCAAGCGCGCCAACTTCGTGACGCTGGTGCATGGGCTCGAGGAGCGCGGGCTGGTGGAGCGGCGGCCCGCGGCGGGCGACAATCGCGCCA
>JBGGME010000246.1:0-10308 GCA_041288195.1 Hyphomicrobiaceae bacterium | reverse complement strand
CAGGTGAACGCAGGCAGCGGCCGCAAGCAGCACCACCAGCAACGGCTGGCGCAGAACCAGCAGGCCCAGGACCGAGCCGATCAGCGCCAGCGCCTTCATGTCCGGTGCTCCGTCATTCCTGGAACTCCGGCGGCTGCGGCTTGAGCGCCGGCCAGACGGCATAGAGCAGGTAGCGCCCGGCCGCCGACAGGAACCCCAGCGGGATGAACAGCTGCACCGGCCACACCGGCCAGTCGAGCACGGGCGCCCGCAAGTCGGTCTTGAAGGAGGAGCCGACGAACTTGAAGCCGAACCAGGCGACCCCGATCAGGAACAGGCCGGTCAGCACGTCGGCTAAGCGGTCCATCACCGGCCCCCATGCGGCCGGCACCCACCCGTGGGCGAAGCGCGGCACGATGTGGCTGCCCGTGGCCGTGGCAATGCCGATGCCGGCAAAGCTGCCGATCACCAGGGCGAACACCGAGAGCTTCTGGGCGGCGAAGATGCCGGTGGCGCCGGGATCGAGGCCGACGAAGCGCAACACGGGGCCGATGAACTCGCGGCCAATGACATCGGCGAGCAGGATGGCGGCGATGAAGCCGAAGGCGGCGACCGCGAGCCAGCACTCACCCTTGTGCCAGGCTTCGGCCAGGCGGCGCACACCAAGCGGTGGATCGGCGGCCGGCCACCAGCTCGGGACATGCTGCGGAAGCCGGTCGCGCAGCGACGCCAAGCCACGTGAAGCGGTCGCTCGCGACTTGGTGAGCGCCGGGCCGACCCTTTCCCGCGCAATTGCCCAGCCCTCGCGGGTGCGGCGCAGCACGCGGTCATACTCGGGCGCTGCCCAGCTCCGCAACGCCTGCGCGCGCTCTTGCGCCTCGCGCCGGAGCTTGCGCCAGAGCACGGCCAGGGTCTGCCACAACGCCTCGAGGTTCATGCCCCTACCCCCCAGCATCCCCCTCTCCCCGCCTGCGGGGAGAGGGAATTAGGGCTAGGGCGAGCAGGCCTTGATGCCGGACTGGATCGCCTTCCAGTAGGCGCCGGCCTCGCCGCCGACGGCCTCGACCATCTTGGGCCACGCCGCCTCGATGCCCTTGCGCCACACGACGCGTTGCTCCGGGGTGAGTTCGACGATCGTCCCGCCGGCCGCCTTGTGCATCTCGCGGATCTTGCCTTCGAAGCCGCGCACCTCGGCGCGCAGCTGGGACGCCGGCGCGCTGGTAGAGGTTCCCGTCAGCGCCGCCTTGTGCTCGGGCGTGAGCTTGTCGAAGGCCTCCTTGTTCATGATGACGACGCCGCCCTGGTCCTGATGCTGGGTCATGGTGACGACGGGGGCGAGCTTGGCGAGGCCGGAGAAGAAATAGAAGGTGGGCGCGGAGTCCGCCACGTCGATGAGGCCGGTCTGGAAGGCCGAGTTCCATTCCGTCACGGGTAGCGGGTTGGGATTGGCGCCGAACTGCGTCCACATGTAACCCGCGACCTTGTTGGGCGCCGAGCGCGCCTTGAGACCCTTGAGGTCGTCGGGCGTCAGATAGGGCTTCTTGCCGATGATGTCGGCGACGCCGACCTCGCTCCACGAGATCATCACCACGCCCTTCTTCAGGAACAGGTCCTGGGTGACCTTGGTGAGGTGGTTGTCGGTGACGCAGTCCTGCTCCTTCTGGTCCTTGAACAGGAAGGGAATGTTGAGGAGGGACAGCTCGGGCACCAGCAGCGAGCCCGCGGTCACCGAGTAGCCGCCCATGTCGATGCGCCCGCGCGCCACCTGCTGCACGGTGTCCTGCTCGGATCCCAGCTGCGAGTTGAGGAACGCGTTGATCTTGAGGCTACCCTTGCTTGCGTCCTCCACCTGCTTCTGGAAGCGCACCACCTGCATCTCCCAGACGGTCTTGGGCGGGGCGCTGGTGGCGTAGCGCAGCTCCACCGACTGGCCGTAGGCGGCCGACAGCGGCAGCGCCAGCAACGCGGCGCAGGACAGGATTCGCAAGGGTTGCGTCATGGCGTTCCTCCTCCGAGACGGCGCCAGCGTGTTGGTGCTTTGATTTGTTGCGATTGTGCCGGCCCGTCTCAGAATAGACGGGAAGCATGTGCGAGGCGAGGGGCCGCGAGCTTTGGAAATGGGTCGGCTCGAGCCGTATCAAGGGGCGCTCCGCGCCCGGATCGCAGGTCGCGGAAAGCGCTTCCCGCGTGCGGTCAGGCTGGCCTTACTTCGCCCGCCTTGAGGCCCAGAGCCGCAACCTCTCCTGCGGAGAGTTTCCTGACAACGGACATCTCGCCAGCTTTGGCCTCGGCGCTCTTGGCCAAATACTGCGTGGCCGCGTCTATGGCCTTTTCCGACGCGGCAATAGCCACGTTGAAATATGCGAATGACGGCGCGTTCGTCAGCATGACGGCCGGACGCCATCGGGCGTCGGCCGTTCTTTCTTCCGGGTCCGTGGGGATGATTGCTTGGACTACCCAACCTGCTGGTGTTGTCATGCAACGACCATGGCAGCGTTCGGGCTGCGGATCAACCCGAGATCGCGGTTCAGGTGCGCTCACATGCCGGCGCAGGCGGTGGGGACACGGGATCGGCCGAGATCGAGGTGCGCGGGTCGGCGAGGGCGCGGCGCGGCGCGGCGGGCGGGGGGGGCGGGGGCGCAGCCCGGGCCGGTCGCGGCTCGGCCGCAAGGTCGATTGGAAGACCGCGCGCTTGAAGGCCGGCTCGTAGCGGGTGCTCGCCAGGACCTCGAGGTAGGGCCGCCACAGCTCGCGGCGGGCCTCGATGCGCTTCAGGGGCTTGGGTGCACACCTGAGAGGGGAGAGCGGCTCCAGCCGCTGGCTGCCGAGCCAGCTGAAGGTCGCCTGCCACACCTCCGGCGGCGCCCTGCGGTTGCGGGCGGCGCGCAGCTGCACGATGGTCGGCATGGTTACCTCCTCGTCGTGCAGGCCGATCTCGACGCAGGCGACGCGCCGCGCGCCCTTGCGGATCGAGAAGACGGCGGTGAGGCCGGTGTGCAGCTGGTCGGCGTACTGGTCGAGGCAGTTCTCGAGCGCCTCGCTCTCGGCGATGAAGTCGTCGACGGTGCGCAGCGCCACGAACTGGAAGCCGGCTGCCGGTCCGTCCGCCAGCCACGCCCGCTCGATGCCGGGGCCCAAGCATTCGATCAGCCGCAGCCGCTGACGCCATGCGGCAAGCTCCTCGCGGGCCCGCTTGAAGCTCATGTCCGCGGTCCACGGCCGGCGCAGCAGCCGATGTCCCGGCAGGCCCGGCTTGCCGCTGAACCAGGCCCATGCGGCCATGAACATGAAGAGATCGTCGGGCGGACCGGCGAGGTCGGGCTGGCGCGCCATCCACAACGCGTAGTCGGGGCCCGCCGTCTCGAAGGCATGGGACACGCGCTGCAGCCAGACGGCCGTGTTGGCCGTATCGCGCGGCAACAGGTTGGCGATGCGGAAGCAGAACTCCGGATCGAGCGGAAAGACCGGCAGCGGCACGGTGAATGCAGACGCCGGCAGGCGGCGCAGCCACCAGGGCAGGCGCAGCGCATCAGCCGCTTCGCGCAGCGGGGCGCCTCGGCCGACGAGATCGAAGCAGCGCTCGCGCTCCCCGGCCGTCGCATAGTCGCTCACCAGCGCGAACAGCAGCGCCGGGAACGTGTCGGCCAAGTCCTCTAGCTCACTGGAGCACGCGGTCAGCTCGGCGATGAAGCGCCGGTAGGCAGGATGGAAGGCCTGCAGCCGCCACTCGCGCCGACGCGCTGCATTGGCTTGCTCTGGAGAAGGGTCTTGCTTGCTGCCCCTGACGGCGATCATTCCGCTCTTTGCAACTCTGCTCGATGCGCCCCCCAGGTGCGAGTCCTAGCGAGACAAAGTGGCAAAAACGCGGGGGGTACAGCACGGCGCCATTCACCATACCGTCACGTTTGTCACAGAGTGGGATCACCGACATTGGTCGGGTCAGCCGCCCTGGCGCGGCGCCACGATCTCGATCGTGTCGTTGGCGGCAAGCCTGGTTTCGGCGCGCGCGGCCCTCGGCACGAACTCGCCGTTGAGAGCCGTCGCCACCGCGGCCTCGGCAAAGCCGCGCTCGGCGACAAGCTCGGCAAGCGTCGCCGCGCGCGTCTCGGCGGTCTCGCCGTTGACGAGGACGGTGATGGCCTGGCGGGTGTGAAGCTGCATGGTGTGCTCGCAAGGTCTTGCCTGCTATTTGCGACGGCACCGGAGACAATTCAAGCATATTCGCGGCTGCAAGATAGGCGGCGATGAGTGGCGGCGGCGGCCCAGATTCCGCGTGCACAGCAAGGTGGCACAAGTCTAAGCTCGGCCATTCTGGGAGCGCGCCCATGTCCGAAAAGCTGCTAGAGGAAGTTGCCGGCCTCGAAGCTGCCGCGCGGGCCTACACCGCCCGCCACCAGCGCATCGATAATCTGACGTGGCCCGATGGCGCGCGCATCGCCGTGAACTTCACCGCCGACTTCGATGCCATGCTGCTGCGGCGCCTCAACAACGAGCCGCCCATGCAGCTCGCCAAGGGCGAGTTCGGCGGCCGCGTCGGCATCTGGCGCCTGATAGAGCTGTTCGACTCACACCGCATCAAGGCCACCGTCTTCACGGTCGGGCGCATCTGCGAGCTCTATCCCAAGGCGCTCAGGGCGGCCGTGAAAAGTGGGCACGAGCTTGCCGACCACATGTGGGAGCACCGTGTGCCCAGGGAGCCCGAACTCGAGCGCGATCATCTGCTCAAGACCCGCGACGCCCTCGAGAGGATCAGCGGTCGTCGCCCCGTCGGCTCGCGCAGCCATCACACCCCGACCCTGCTGAGGGACGAGGGCTACATCTATAATTCGCACGGCGCCGCCGATCACAAGCCCTACTACGTGCTCGACGACAAGGGCGCACCCTGCCTGCTGGAGCTGCCGTTCCACTTCGCCATCGACGACGCCATGTTCTTCTCGTTCGCGTGGTACGCCTCCGCCAATGCCGAGCAGCGGCTCTCCGACACCGACCGCGTGCTCGACATGTGGTGGGCGGGCTTCATGCAGCAGTACCGCCAGGGGGGATATCTCAACATCTGCCTGCATCCCTTCGTGTCGGGGCGGGCCCTGCGCATCGCCATGCTCGACCGCCTGATCGCGCGCATGAAGACGTTGCCAGGCGTTTGGTTTGCGACCTGCGAGGAGGTGGCGCGACACTGCCTCGAGCAACATCCGGCGAAGCCGAAGGCGGCGTGACGACGACGGGGGGAGGCGGCCAATGCCCTGGAAAGACGGCTACACGATCTCGGACGAGAAGAGCCTCGACGACAAGGATATCCGCTGGCCCGAGGGCAAGCGGTGCGCCGTCCACATCGTCGTCAACCTGAGCATGGCCGGCGGGCCGGAAGGCATATCGGCGAAGGACGTCCGCAGCGCGACGGCCCTGTTCGCCGCCGGCGAGGGGCTCGATCTGCTGCTGGCGGCGCTCGCCAAGCATGGGCTCAAGGCGACCTTCGCGGTGCCCGCGGTGATGGCCACGATCGACCCCGCGCGCATACGTGGGCTCGTCGCCGCCGGCCATGAGGTGGCGGCGCAGGGGCTCCGGCACGAGGACGTCACCACGCTGCCGCGTGCGGAGGAGAAGGCGCGCATCGAGCTTGCGACGGGCATCCTCGCCGACGTCACAGGCCGCAAGCCCTCGGGCTGGTTCTCGCTGCCGCGCCAGGGTGACCCGTTCGCGGGCGGCACCATCAGCCCCAACACCATGGACCTCTTGATCGAGGCGGGCTTCGCCTACATGGGCAATGGCCTCGCCGACGACATCCCCCACTACTGGGTGACGGACTTCGCAAGCCGGCGGGCAATCCTGACGCTGCCCTACTACTATCACTTCGACGACCAGTTCTTCTGCATGTTCCCGCACGCCGGCACCGGGCTGGAAAACTCCGATATGCTTGTTCGCAACTGGCGCGCCGAGCTCGACGCCCAGTACAAGCGCGGCCGCTTCTTCACGATGGTGCTGCACCCCCAGCATGTCGGCTGGTGCAATCGCATGGGGCTGCTGGAGGACTTCCTCGCCTACATGGGCCGCCTGCCCGACCTGTGGAATCCGACGGGCGCCGAATGCGCCGGCTACTGGGCACGGACCTACCCCGCCGCCACCCACCTCGAGCTCGAGCCGTCCATCTGGAAAGACTACCCCGGCAGCCTGAGCTGACGGCGCCGCGGAACACTTCGCCGGACAGTCGCTCGCGCCACCATAGTTGCCCGGCTGTCACACCAGCCTGCTTCCCGACGCAATGCCGGTCGCCCATACTCGCCGGGTTTCGAGACAGGGGCAGTTGGGGGAAGCGGACATGTCGAAGGCCGTTCAAGCGCGCCTGGAGGCTCCCGGTCCCAAGCGCATGCTCGCGCTCGACGGAGGCGGGGTTCGCGGCATCATCACGCTCGCGTTCCTCGAGCACGTCGAGCGGCTGCTCGCCAAGCGCAGCAAGAACCCGGAGGCCTTCCGCCTTTCCGACTATTTCGATCTCATCGGCGGCACCTCGGTCGGCTCCATCACCGCCGTCCTGCTGGCGATGGGCTACAAGGTCAGCGAGGTCACCGAGATTTTCTTCGATTGGATTCCGGAAATCTTTGCCAATCCGCTGATGGCGGTGCCCGGGGTTCTGCCCAGGTTTGATGCTCGGCAGCTAAACAACCGGATTCGCTCCAAGCTCGGCGATCGCCCCTTGGAGACAGACGACCTGAAGACCGGCTTCGCCGTCATGGCAAAGCGGGTCGACACTGGAAGTCCGTGGATACTGACCAACAATCCCAAGTCGGCCTTCTGGGACGACGACGGGACTACAATCGGAAATCGCCACTACCGCTTGGCGGACTTGATACGGGCCAGCACAGCGGCCCCCTACTACTTCTCACCCAAGTCGATCGAAATTCACAAGAATGTGGATGGCGTATTCGTCGACGGCGGGGTCTCCCCGCACAATAGTCCCGCGCTGCAGATGCTGCTGCTCGCGCAGCTCAAGGGCTACAGGTTCAACTGGGGACTCGGCGAGGACAAGCTGTTGCTGATCTCCGTGGGCACGGGAACCTATCGTGTGCGCGTGCCCAACTCCCTGCTCAAACGCAATGTTTCCGCCCTGCACGCCATCGACGCTTTGCAGGGTGTCATCGCGGACAGCCAGAACCTCAACCTCACGCTGCTGCAGATGCTGTCGAAGCCACGGCGGCGCTGGACGATCAACTTGGAAATCGATGACCAGCGCGACGACCCAATGCTGCGCGTGGGCGGCGTCGATCATCCTCTGCTGTCCTTCACGCGCTACGACGTGAAACTCGAGAAGGATTGGCTCAGGAAGAAGCTCAACCGGAATTTCTCGGATCGCCGCCTCAACCAGGTACGCGATTTCATGGACCCGACGGACCTGCGCACGAACTACAATCTGGGCCACCAGGCCGCCGACTACCAGGTGACGCCGGACGACTTCCCGGGCGCCTTCGATATTTGAACGTCGCCGACCGAAAGCTTCCCCGTCACACGCGCATCCGTTCGCCCTTGGGATCATACAGCGGCGCCAGGCTGGCTCGTGCCGCCACGCGCTCGCAGGCAACTTCGACCTCGTAGCTGGAGCCGAGCAGGGCGGCATCGCTCTCGCCCGGCTCGCTGGGAACGTAGCCGAGGCCGACAGCGGCCCCCAGGTGATGCCCATAGCCGCCCGACGTGAGGTACCCCACAACCTTGCCGTCGCGCAGGATCGCCTCGTTGCCGTAGAGGAGCGGCCGCGGGTCGGCGAGCAGGAACTGCAGGAGCCGGCGATGGAGGCCCTCGGCCCGCCGCTGCAGCACGGCCTCGCGCCCGATGAAGTCGCCGAAGCGGCCTCTGGGTTTGTCGGGTTTGACCGCAAATCCGAGGCCCGACTCAAGCACATGGTCGACGGAGGACAGGTCGTGGCCGTAGTGACGGTAGGCCTTCTCCAGCCGGCAGTTTTCGAGCGCCTGGGTGCCGCAGAGCCGCAGACCCAGGCTCCTGCCGCGCTCGATCAACCGGTCGAAGACATGCCCCGCCATGTCCGCCGGCATGTAAACCTCCCAGCCGAGCTCGCCGACGAAGGAGATGCGATGCGCGCGAGCCGTCGCGTAGCCGATCTCCACCTCGCGCCAGGAGCCGAACGGGAAGTCGCCGTTATCGAGCGACCGGCCCAGAAGCGGCGCCAGCAGCTCGCGCGACCTTGGCCCCATCACACCTAGGCAGGCCTCCCCCGAGGTGACATCGGTCGCCACGCAGTGGGCATCTCCGGGGATGTGACGCTTCAGCCAGGCGAGGTCCCGCACCAGGCTCACCGTCGGCGTGATGACCAGGAACACATGCTCTGCCAGCCGCGAGACCGTGACATCGGCCTCGACACCGCCGTTGCGATTGAGCCATTGCGTGTAGACGATCCGCCCGGGCGCAACGGCCACGTCGTTGGCGCAGACGAGCTGCAGTACGTCGAGCGCGTCGCGGCCCTCGACGCGGATCTTGCCGAAGGTCGAGAGGTCGAGGAGGCCGACGCCGGTGCGCACCGCGGCATGCTCCGCGGCGGCATGGGCGAACCAGGGCTGCCGTCCCCAGCCGTAACGGTATTGCGCCGTCTCGCCGCGGGCGCGCGCCGCCTCGGGCAGAAACCAGCCAGGCCGCTCCCAGCCGGACACCTCGCCGAATGCGGCGCCGCTGGCCACCAGCCGATCGTGCAAGGGCGTGACGCGCACGCTGCGCGCGCTCATGGGACTGCGGTAGGGAAACTGGTCGGCATAGTGCAGCCCCAGCGCCTCGCCGATGCGGTCCACGAGATAGGCCGCGTTGGCCTGGAACGGCTGGCAGCGGCGAATGTCGTAGGCGGTGAGGTCGAGCGTTGGCTCGCCCGCCTCCATCCATTCCGCGATCGCCTTGCCGACCCCGCCCGCGGTCTGGATGCCGACGGAGTTGAGACCGGCAGCGACGAAGAAGTTGCGCAGGAAAGGCGCCTCGCCCAGCACCCAGCGTCCATCCGGCGTGAAGCTCTCGGGACCGTTGAAGAACGTGCGCAGGCCGACGCGCTTGAGGATCGGCATGCGCTCGGAGGCCGCCGCCAGCTCGTGGGCCAGATGCTCCCAGTCCTCCGGCAGGTTGAGGAACTCGGCATCGTCGGGGATCTTGCTGTCGGGCAGCGGCCTGCCCTTCGGCTCGAAGAAGCCGACCAGCAGCTTGCCCGCCTCCTCCTTGACATAGGCGCACTCGTCCGGCACGCGCAGCACCGGCAGGTTGCGGGGTATCTCGGGGCTCGGCTCGGTGACGACGTAGAAGTGCTCGGCCGCCAGCAGCGGCACGGTCACGCCCGCTATGCGCCCGATCTCGCGCGCCCACAGCCCCGCACAATTCACCACGAAGTCGGCAGCGATTGCGCACTTGTCGGTGTCGACGCCGGTGACGCGCCCGCCAGTGTGGCGGATGCCCGTCACCTTCGTGTTCTCGAAGATGCGCACCCCGCGCTGGCGGGCGCCCTTGGCCAGCGCCTGGGTGATGTTGGCGGGGTCGGCCTGGCAGTTGGCGGGGATCCACAGGCCGCCGGTCACGCCGGCGAGGTCGAGCAGCGGAAACCTGGCGCGTGCCTCGGCCGGCGACAGCATGTGAGCCTCGACGCCCCACACCTTGCCCATGGTCGCCTGCCGCTTCAGCTCCTCGAGGCGGTCGCTCGACAGGGCCAGCGACAGCGAGCCGTTCTGGCGAAAGCCCGTGGATAGACCCGTCTCCGCCTCCAGGATCGGCAAAAGCTCGGCCGAGTACTTGGCGATTCCGGTGAGCGTGCTAGAGCCGCGCAGCTGGCCGATGAGGCCGGCCGCATGCCAGGTGGTGCCGGAGGTCAGCCGCTTGCGCTCGAGGAGCACCACATCGCGCCAGCCGAGCTTGGCCAGGTGATAGGCGACCGAGCAGCCGATAATGCCGCCGCCGATGACGACACATCGCGCCTGAGAGGGCAGCTCGGCCATCGTGGGTCGCTCCTTGGGGTTGGGGACGAGCGGCGAGCGTCAGCCAGGCAGCCGCGGAATGCAAGCTCACGCACAGCGGGGGCCGTCGTGCAGCCGCGGCCGATGTCGGCTCGGGCACCGCATCAACCGGAATTCTCGGGCAATTGTGCTTTGCAACACTGCACCGACCCGGTTGCCGGAGCAGTGTCGCGACGCTCCGAGGCCAACGTCACGCTGCCAAGTGCACAACCATGACCGACCATCCGAGATTCCAGAGCTGCGAGGACCCGCCTGCCATCGCGCATCGCGCCTATCACGGCGGACCGCTGGTCGATCTCGTCTTCCGGCTGGTCGACTGGTGGTGGCCGGAGACGCCTGGAGGCCG
>JBGGME010000245.1:0-17995 GCA_041288195.1 Hyphomicrobiaceae bacterium | reverse complement strand
AGCGTGGCGACCGGGTAGTAGACGCAGCAGATCGGCAGGAAGATGAACACGATCAGCCAGGCGAAGCTCTCCGCCCCGAGCCCCCAGCGCAGCACCACTCCCGTCGAGACCAGGCCCAGCGACCAGCTCATGATGACGAGGTTGGCGAAGAACGCCGCGAACGCGAACCCCAGGCTCAGGACATTGAAGTCGAAGAAGACGTAGGCAAGCGTCGCGACCGGGATCATCGCTACCAGCAGCTTGATGAGGCTGACGGCCACGAGCGCGGCGACGAGCTCGAAGGGCCTGAGCGGACTCATCATGAGATGGCCGAGATTGCGCGACCAGATCTCCTCGAGGAACGCGACGGCAAACCCGAGCTGGCTGCGCACCAGGATATCCCACAGCAGCACGGCGCCGATGAAGAGACCGGCGGCCTTGGCGGCGAAACTCGATGTCTGGGCGAGGTAGCTCTGCAGGAAGCCCCACATCAGCATCTGCACAAGCGGCCAGTAGACGAGCTCCGCCGCACGCGGCCACGACGAGCGGATGACGTACCAGTAGCGCAGCACGAGACCGTAGATGCGGGCAAGCGATGCACCCACGGTCGCCTGGTCGCGCACCGGGGGCGAGCGGCGCCCGGAAGCTGCAGACTGCCTCATGGCGATCCTTCCGCTCCCTCGGCGCCGCGGCGGGCGATGGCCAGGAACACCTCTTCCAGGTTGGCGCGACCGAAGCGATTGATGAGCTCGTCGGGCGTCTCGTCGGCGATGATGCGTCCCGCCTCGAGCATGATGACGCGGTCGGCGAGGCGCTCTACCTCGGCCATGTTGTGCGAGGCGAGCACCACGGTCGCCGCGTGTCCCCGGCAATAGACCTCGAGCTTGGAGCGCACCCAATCGGCGGTGTCGGGATCGAGCGAGGCGGTGGGCTCGTCGAGCATCAGGAGCTCGGGCTCGTTGAGCAGCGCCTTGGCGAGGCTGACGCGGGTCTTCTGCCCCGCCGAGAGCTTGCCGTAGGGCCGGTCGAGCATTTCCGTGAGCCTGAACTCCTCGGCGATGCGGGCGATGCGCGCCGTGCGATCGAGGACACCGTAGAGCCTCGCGAACACCTCGAGGTTCTGCCGCACGGTGAGCCGCATCGGCACGTCCACGTAGGGGCTCTCGAAGTTCATGCGGTGCAGCACCTTGTGGCGTTCGCGCGCCATGTCGGCGCCGAACACGCGCGCCTCCCCGGAGGTCGGCACGACGAGGCCCATCAGCATGGAGATGGTGGTCGTCTTGCCGGCGCCGTTGCCGCCGAGCAGGGCGGTGATGGCTCCACTCGCAAGCGTGAAGGTGATGCCGTTCACCGCAGCGACGTCGCGATAGACCTTGGTCAGCTCCCGCACGGCGACGGGAGGCGGCAAGGCGCCATTGCTCTGTGATACCGGCTTCTGCATCGGACGTGGGAGCCTGAGGGTGGGCAGCGCGACCGGGCCGACAATTGCCGGCTCGGCGTCTTCTATCTGGGATAGTGGGAGGCGCAACGCAAGCAAAGAGAATGGGGTCCGGACGCCCCTCCGATTCCCGTTGTCCCATGCTATGAAAGCGCATGGCATTGGCCGAACGGCATTGGAAGGAAGGCAGCGAGAGCCGGCTGCGGCTGCAAACCGCCGTGCGCCTGCGCTGGTTCGGCGTGGTCGGCCAGCTGGTGACCGTGTGCTTCGTCTATCTCGGTCTCGGCTTCCCACTTCCGTTCGGCATATGCCTGGGGTTCATTGCACTTTCGGCGTGGCTCAACGTCTTCCTGCGCATTCGCTATCCGGCCCGGCATCGCCTCGGCAGCGCGCTCGCCACCTCGCTGCTGGCCTACGACATCCTCCAGCTCTCCGCGCTGCTCTATCTGACCGGCGGCATCGAGAACCCCTTCACGTTCCTGCTCGTCGCGCCCGTCACCGTATCCGCGGCGACGCTGCCGCCGCGCAACACCATCGTGCTCGGTCTCCTGGGTGCTGCCGCCACCGTGCTGCTGGCGTTCCACCACCTGCGCCTGCCGTGGTTCCCGGGACAAGAGTTCGATCTGCCTTCGATCTATTCGGCGGGCCTGCTAGGGTCGGTGCTGTCCGGCATGATCTTCCTTGCGCTCTATGCATGGCGGCTCGCCAAGGAGTCGCGTCAGATGGCGGACGCGCTTGCTGCCACCGAGCTGGTTCTGGCCCGCGAGCAGCAGCTGCACGCGCTCGACGGCCTCGCTGCCGCAGCTGCGCACGAGCTCGGCACGCCCCTTTCCACCATCACCGTGATCGCCAAGGAGCTGGCCCGGGATGCGCCGGCGGGCACCCAGCTCGCCGACGACCTAGCCCTGCTGCAGACGCAGGCCACGCGCTGCCGGGAAATCCTGAAAAAGCTCACCCGCACGCCGAGCGAGCCAGACCTGCTGCATGCGCACATGAGCGTCACGCAGCTGATCGAGGAGGCTGCAAGCCCCTATCGCGGGTTCAGCGCCGAGCTGGTGGTCGCGGCTCACCCCGAGGCCGGCATCGACGGCGCACCTTCCCCGGAGCCCATCGGCGAACGGCGTCCCGGCGTCATCTACGGTCTGGGCAACCTCGTCGAGAACGCGGTCGACTTCGCCGGCACCCGCGTCGAGATCACCGCCACCTGGTCGGCACAGCTGGTCGCAATCACCATCGCCGACGATGGCCCGGGGGTGCCGCCCGACGTCATGGATGCGCTGGGCGAGCCCTACGTCACGACGCGTCCGGCGCCGCCGCGAGGTCCAACAACGGATGGCGAACCCTCCGGCCTCGGCCTGGGCTTCTTCATCGCCAAGACCCTGCTGGAGCGGTCGGGAGCCACCGTCAGCCTCGACAACCGCGAGCGCCCCAGTCACGGAGCGGTCGTGAAGATCAGCTGGTCCCGGGAGGTCTTCGAGCGTCGGCAGGCGGCCCCGCCGGGCGCCGGCAGCCAACCGGCATGGCAGCAGCGAGCAGATCTTCCCGCCCAGGACCGCATTCATTAAGGACTACGCAGGCGGGTCGAGCCGCAAGGCTTGGGTGTGGGCGGTGACTTGGCTATACTGCAAGTAGCGGAGGCAGTGACGTGGCCGAAGATTTCGCATTCAGACCCGACGAGTTGCCGGAAGATCGCTCGCTGATCCTGGTCGACGACGATCGGGCGTTCGTGCTGCGCCTTGCGCGCGCCATGGAGCTGCGCGGCTTCGAGGTTCGCACCGCCCATTCCGTGGCAGAGGGCATGGACCTGATCCGGCAGAAGGCTCCGGCCTTCGCCGTCGTCGATATGCGGCTCGAGGACGGCAACGGCCTCGACGTCGTCGCGGAGCTCGCGAAACTGAAGCCGGACGCGCGCACCATCGTGCTGACCGGCTACGGCAATATCGCCACCGCCGTTTCGGCCGTGAAGCTCGGCGCCGTCGACTACCTGGCAAAGCCTGCCGACGCCGACGACGTGACGGATGCCCTGCTCGCCCCGGCCAATGAGAAGGCGCAGCCGCCCGAGAACCCCATGTCGGCCGACCGCGTCCGCTGGGAGCACATCCAGCGCGTCTACGAGCTTTGCAACCGCAATGTTTCAGAGACGGCCCGTCGTCTCAACATGCACCGCCGCACCCTGCAGCGCATCCTGGCCAAGCGCGCGCCCAAGTAGCGCCGCCGCATTCCGCGCTCGTGCGCTGACGGGTTAACCAGACATTCCGAGCCCGGTAACCGATCGTTAGCCATTGCGGCAGGCCGAAACGGCCTGCATGCACGCGAAACTCGCGTCGCCCTGTGTTTGGCACGGAGGGTGCTACCGAAGCCCCCAAGCAACCAAACTAGCACAGGTCTTAACGCTGATGTCCGCAGACGCCGCCGTCGCCGAGCTCGCGCGGGACGCCTCAATTTCGGCCAGGAGCACGGAGTGGCGCGAGGCCTCCCCCTTCTCGCGGCGTGCCGGAAAGGTGAAGACCACCTCCCATAGGCGACCCCCGGCCAGGGGCGCAGCGCCGCTCGATGCCGCAAACAGCGCCCGCCTGTCGCCGAGGATCTTTGCCGGCCTCGTCCGCACGGGCGAGTTCGCCTTGCTCTCCGGCCTGGGCTTCCTGCTGGCCTACCTCTACGTCGCCGAGTTCTTCCGCCAGTACGCCGCGGCCATGGCGCTGGCCGGGCTCCTCTCCGTCGCGGTGTTCCAGGCGCTCGGCCTCTACACCATCCCGGCCTGCGCCAACCTCCACAGCCGGCTCACGCGCCTGCTGACGGGCTGGACCGTCACCGTGGGCGCTCTGCTGGCGACCGTATTCTTTCTGAAGCTCGCGCCCGAGTTCTCGCGGGTGTGGCTGGCGCTCTGGTATGTCGGCGGCGCCGTCGGTCTCCTGACCTACCGCGCCGGCGTCGCGGCCGTGACCAGGCGCGGGCTCGCCAACGGGCACCTGACCCGCCGGGCCATCGTGTACGGCGCCGGCCCGGCTTCGCGGAGCCTGATCGAGGCGCTCGACTCCGATCCGGCCTGCGACATCCGCGTATGCGGCGTCTTCGACGATCGCGGCGTGGCTCGGACAGGCGGATCGATCGCCGGCTATCCCAACCTCGGCAACCTCGACGCGCTCGTGGACTACTGCCGCCGCGCCCGCATCGACATGCTCGTCGTGGCGCTGCCGGTCGGCGCCGAGACCCGCGTCCTCGAGCTTCTCAAGAAGCTGTGGGTGCTGCCAATCGACATCCGGCTGGCCGCGGACGCCTCCAGGCTCAAGTTCGCGGCGCGCACCTACTCCTTCGCGGGGACAGTGCCGCTGATCGACATCATCGACCGGCCGATCACCGACTGGAGCGTGCTCGCCAAGTGGCTGTTCGACATGAGCGTCGGCCTGATGGCGCTGGTCGGGCTCGCCCCCGTGATGGCGCTGGTCGCGCTCGCCGTGAAGCTCGACAGCAAGGGCCCGGTACTCTTCCGCCAGAAGCGCTACGGCTTCAACAACCAGCTGATCGACGTCTACAAGTTCCGCTCCATGTACGTCGACCAGGCCGATGCCAACGCGTCCAAGCTCGTCACCAAAGGCGACCCGCGCGTCACCCGCGTCGGCCGCTTCATCCGCAAGACCAGCCTCGACGAGCTGCCGCAGCTCTTCAACGTGATCAAGGGCGAGCTGTCGCTCGTCGGTCCCAGGCCGCACGCGCTGCAGGCCAAGGCTGCCGACCGGCTCTACCAGGACGTCGTCGACGGCTACTTCGCGCGCCACCGCGTCAAGCCCGGGATCACCGGCTGGGCCCAGATCAACGGCTGGCGCGGCGAGACCGACACCGAGGAGAAGACCCACAAGCGGGTCGAGCACGACCTCTACTACATCGACAACTGGTCGGTGCTGTTCGACCTCTACATCCTCCTCAAGACGCCGATCGCGCTGCTGCGCGGCGAGAACGCCTACTGAGCCCCGCTCCGATGACGACGCTCGCCCTCCCGCTGCGCTGGCAGGCGCCGCTCCCATTGCGCCGCAGCGCCGCGCACAAGCTGGCCCTTGCCTTCGTTTGGATGGCCGTTGCGTCGGGCGCGGTGGTGTTCTCGGAGCCCGCCCCGGTCGACGTGCTGACGATGGGCCTGATCGTGCTGCTGCCGCTGATCGGCCTCGTCGTGATATCGCGAGCCTTGCTCGGCCTGCTGGCGATGATGCTCGTGGCGGCGGCCTCGGCGTTTCTCGCGGCCACCTTCGCCGACGACATCGGCCTGGCCACGACCCACACGGCGGTCTCGCTCTACCTCTACCTCGCTACCTTCGTCTTCGCGGCCTTCGTGGCCAAGAACCCCGCGAAGCATGTGCAGTTGATCCTCGGCGCCTACACGTGGGCGGCCATGGCAGCCGCGCTCGGCGGCATTGCCGGCTACTTCGACCTGGTGCCCGGAGCACACGAGCTGATGACGCGCTGGAGTCGGGCGACCGGCTTCTTCAAGGACCCCAACGTGTTCGGGCCGTTCCTCATCCCCGCGCTCGTCTATGCCCTGAGCCGACTCTCTGGCGCGCCGCTGCGCAAGTCGCTGCTACCGCTCGGCGTGCTCGGCGTCGTCGGCTTTGCGATCCTTCTGAGCTTCTCGCGCGGCGCGTGGTTCAACCTGGCGGTGGCCGTCGGACTGTTCGGCGCGCTCCACGTCCTGACCGCGCGCAGCAACTGGGTGCGGCTCAGGTTCATCGCGCTGGCGGTCGGCGCCGTCATGGCCGCAGCCAGCGTCGTGATCGTCGCCCTGCAGTTCGACGCGGTCGCCGACCTGCTCTCCGAGCGCGCGGCGCTGACGCAGAGCTACGACGAAGGCCCCGAGGGCCGCTTCGGCGGCCAGGAGAAGGCGGTGCGCCTCATCGTCGACAATCCGCTCGGGATCGGCGCGCAGCAGTTCGTGCCGCGCCACCACCACGAGGAGCCGCACAACGTCTACCTGGCGATGTTCCTCAATGCCGGCTGGCTCGGCGGCCTCGTGTTCCTCGGGCTCACCGGCTCAACCGCCCTGCTGGGCCTCCGCCACGCCTTGGCGCGCGGCGCCGCGCAGCCGCTGTTCCTGGTTGTCTACGCCTGCTTCGTGGGCAATGCCTGCGAGGGCCTCGTCATCGACCTCGACCATTGGCGCCACGTCTACCTGCTGATGGCGATGGTATGGGGCATGATGGCGAGCGATGGGGCTAGACCCCACGGTGGTCCGGCCTGGAGCACTCGAGGGGTCTGACTGCACTACTCCGCGCGCGCAATCTCCTCCAGGCGCGCAAGCTCCGCCAGCGGGTCGGGATGGTCGTCGACGCGAATGTCGATCAGCGCCCATTCCTTGTCGCCGTGAATCAGCAGCGCCGCCGATTGTCTCCCGCGCTTGTCGCCGCCGGCTGCCTCGGCCGCCTTCAGGGCCGCGACAAGCCTCTGCGCAAGCGGCATCTCGGGGCCCGCCTCGTAGGCTGCCGCCATGTCGTCGAGCACGCGGGCCTCGGCCAGGATGTTGCCCGCGAGCGAGAAGCCCGGCATCACCAGATGCCCGCACCAGTCGAGACATTCCTCTCCCGTGTGGGCTGCGAAGCGGCCCTGGCGGTCCATCACATGCACCTGGCGGATGTCCTGGTCGCCGTCGGCGGCGATGAGCAGGCGCACGACGTCGGCGGCCGAGGCGCCCGCCGCCAGCAGCGCCAGACCTCGCGGCCCGTAGAGTTGGCTGCCCTTGGCCTGGCTGGCGATGGCGCCGACACCGGTCCTGATGAAGGGCACGCGCGCGCCGGCGGCGAAGGATTTGCTCGCAACGGCGATGCCGACCTGGCCGGTGCGCTCGTCGTGGGCGATGATCGAGAAGGTCACGGGCCGCCTCCCCCAATCGGTTGCGATTCGGGGGCGAGGTTACGGCATTCCCGTAAGCGCGGAAATCCATGCGCTGCTTGCGCGCAGGGTTCTCCCGACTCCTCATGTGTCCCGAAACTCACCGCCCCGCGGCGTAGCCCTGCATGCCGCGGGCGTTGGCGGCGGCCTTGCGGCGCACGCCTTCCTGGGAGGCAGCGCTGAGGCGGCCTTCCGACCAGTCGGGGCCCACCTCCACCTTGTGGCCGCGGCGCTCCAGCTCCTTGATGGTGGCCTTGGGGAAGCGGTCCTCCACCACCAGCACGCCGGGACGCGCCGTTCGCGGCCAGAACGACAGCGGGAAGTGCTCGATATGCCAGGACGGCGCGTCGATCGCCTCCTGCAGGTTCATCTTGGGCTTGGAGCCAGACCTGCTCGCGTGGCGAAGGAACATCTGGCAGCTCCACTGGTCCTGCTGATCGCCGCCGGGCGTGCCCCAGCTCATGTAGGGCTTGCCGTCGCGCAGCGCCATGCCGACCGACAAGGTCGAGCGCGGACGCTTGCCCGGTGCCAGCGAGCCCGGCAGCCCCTCCTCGAGCCAGAACATCTGCCCGCGCGAGCCGAGCGGCCACCCCAGCGCCGGGATGACGGGAGAGGACTGCAGCCAGCCGCCCGAGGGCGTGGCCGTGAACATGTTGCCGGCCTTGTCGATGATGTCGATGTGCACGGTGTCGCCGATCACCTTGCCGCTGCTCTCGACCTGCTGCTCGCCGGCGCCGTGGCCGGTGTGCAGCCGCGCGAACGTCGGCTCGCCGGCGCCGGCCGCTGCCGCGCGCGCGCCCTTGACGATGACGCGTCCGGCGTGCCCCTCGATTTTGCCGGGGCGCTGATCCATCGACGCCTCCTTGCCGACGAGCTTGCGGCGGCCAGCGTTGTAGGACTCCGACAGCAGCGTCTCCATCGGCACATCGACGAACCTGGGATCGCCGTAAAAGGCCTCGCGGTCGGCGTAGGCGAGCTTGGCGCACTCGACCCAGGTGTGGATGAAGTCGGGATCGGTGATGGAGAGCTTGTCGAGGTCGAAGCCCCTCAGCAGGGCCAGCATCTGCAGCAGCACGGGGCCCTGCGTCCAGGCGTCGGGCTTGAGCACGCGATAATCGCCATAGTCGAGGTGGACGGGCTCCTCCAGCGTGGGCAGCCACGTCGCCATGTCCTGCGCCGTCAGCACGCCCCTGTGGGGCCGGCCGCTCACGTCCATCACCTCGCTGGTGCGGCAGAAATGGTCGATCGCCTCGGCAACGAAACCCTGGCTCCAGGCGCGGCGCGCGCGCTCGATCTCCTTGACGCGTCCACCACCGCCGGCTTCCGCCTCCCTAAGGATGCGCTCGTAGGTCTCGGCGTGCCTGACATTGGTGAAGAGCGAGTTGGGCTCGGGCACCTTGCCGCCCGGCAGGTACACGGCGGCCGAGGTCGGCCAATGCTCGCGGAAGAGGTCGGCAACGGTGGCGATGGTCGCGCAGCCGCGCTCCACCAGGGGATAGCCGTTGCGCGCGTAGCCGATGGCCGTCTCCAGCACATCGCGCAGGCGCATGGTGCCGTAGTCGCGCAGGATCAGCATGTAGGTCTCGAACGTGCCCGGCACGCACGCCGGCAGCAATCCGGTGCCCGGCATGATGTCGAGGCCGAGGTGGTCGCGATAGTGCGCGATGGTCGCGCCCGCCGGCGCCGGGCCCTGGCCGCACACGACGACGGGCTTGCCTGCCTTTGCGTCCCACAGCATCGCGGGGATGTCGCCGCCGGGACCGCACAGATGCGGCTCCACGACCTGCAGCGCAAAGGCCGCGGCGACGCCGGCATCGAAGGCGTTGCCGCCACGCTCGAGAATCGACATGCCGACCGCCGTGCCGATCCAGTGCGTGGTGGCGACGACGCCGAACGTGCCGTCGATCTCGGGCCGCGTCGTGAAGGGCCCCGCGTTGATGTTGGCCATGGTGCTCCGCCTCTGCCTGCCGGATTCGGGAACTGTCGCAGAGTAGGCGGCGGATGGTTCCAGTTCAACGTCGAGCTGGTCTTACAGGCACCACTTCAGGAAGCAGCCGGCTTCTCGAGCTCGGCGATGCATGCGGCAAGACCCTGCTGCCAGTGCGGCAGACGGACGCCGAAGGTGCGCTCGAGCTTGCTGCAATCGAGGCGCGAGTTGGCGGGGCGGGCGGCCAGCGTCGGATACTCGGCCGTCGTGATGGGGATCACGGGCACCTGCGGCGTGCCCAGCCGCGCGCCCGCGCGCACGATCGCGCCGGCAAAGCCGTGCCACGTCGTCTCGCCGCCCGCGGCGATGTGATAGGTGCCCCAGATGTCTTGTCGCTGTTTGCCCGCAAGCGCGTCGGCGATGGCGAGTAGGGCTTCGGCCAGGTGCGGCACATAGGTCGGCTGCCCATGCTGGTCGGCCACGACGCGCAGCTCTGGCCGCTCGCGCGCCAAGCGCAGCATCGTGCACAGGAAATTGGCACCATAGGGCGCATAGAGCCAGGCGGTGCGCAGGATTACGTGCCGAGGGTTGGCTGCGGCGACAGCCTGCTCGCCCTCGAGCTTCGACTTTGCGTAGACGCCCAGGGGATTGGTCGCGTCAGTCTCGACGTAGGCGCCGATCTTGCGGCCGTCAAACACGTAGTCGGTCGAGACGTGGATGATCGGGATATCGCTGGCCCGCGCCGCCGCTGCGAGCGCGCCGGCGCCGTCACGATTGACCGCAAACGCGGTCGCCCGGTCGCTCTCCGCCTTGTCGACGGCCGTGTAGGCGGCGGCATTGACGACGAGGCCCGGCTCGACATCCGCCATTGCCTTGGCGATCGTGACATGGTCGAGAAGATCGAGCCGTGGACGGCCGAGCACCGCGACCTGATGGCTTCCATGCCGTTGCGCGGCCTCGGCAAGAGCGCGGGCGAGCTGGCCCTGTGCCCCTGCCACCAGAATTTTCATCCTCGCTCCCTGCGACCCCATCTCAGGCGGGGCGTTTGCGCGCCAGAACCACCAAGGACAGGATCTCGAACAGCATCTGCGCAGCCGCCTGCGCCGTGTTGGTCGTGGCATCGTATTGCGGCGCCACCTCGACCACGTCGCCACCCACGATGTCGAGCCCCGCGCACCCCCGCACCAGCTCCATCGCCTCGCGCGTGCTCAATCCGCCGACCTCCGGCGTGCCGGTCCCAGGCGCAAAGGCCGGATCGAGGCTGTCGACATCGAACGAGACGTACGTGGGGCCCTGGCCCAGGACTGCCCGGGCTCGCTCGATGACTTTGGCGATGCCCAGCTGCATCACCTCCTCGGCATGAATGACGGTCATGCCGCTCTCGTAGGAGAACTCCCAGAGATACTCAGCACCGCCGCGGATGCCGATCTGCATCGTGCGCTCGGGATCGAGCACTCCGGCCAGCACCGCCTCGCGGAACGGGCCGCCGTGATGAAACTTCGAGCCTTCGTAAGGACCGCTCGTGTCGCAGTGAGCATCGATATGGAGGAGCCCCAGGGGCCGGTCGGCGCCAAGCGCCTTCAAGATGGGGAGCGTGATGGAATGGTCTCCGCCCACGCTCAGCGGTGCCACCCCTGCCGCAGCGATCTTGGCGTAGCAGGCCTCGATGTCCTGGTGGCTCTCCTCCAGGCTGAAGCGGCTGCGAAACGCCACATCGCCGACATCGGCAACTTTGCACGCCATGAGGGGCGCCAGACGATGCACGTGGTGATAGGGCCCGATGCGCTCCACGGCCCGCACCGCGCGGGGACCAAGCCGCGCGCCGGCGCGGTTGGTGACACCGAGGTCCATGGGCACGCCGATGAGGGCCGCGTCGAGACCGCCCAGATCCGGAAGTTGTAGAGCATCGAGGCGCATCGGCGCGCCGAGCAGGGTCGAGACGCCCTCGTAGGGCTTGGGCCGGCGATCGGTGCCGGCAAAGATCTGCTCGACGACCTTGCGGAACTCTGGGTGATAGGATTGACCAGACGCGCCCGTTCCATAGCGGGCGCGCAAATCCTCGAGCTTCCTGCTGTCCATCTGCGGGCTCTCGCATGTGCTGGATGCGGCCCGGCGGCACGCACACATCGATTGCGGCACACAGCTCCGCGGGCCCACTGCCGCGCATCTTTACTCATTTTTTCCCATGATTGTCCTCGTTTTTCGAAGAATTCCCCACCCGAAGGAACTGTTAGGGGCGCCTCTCGATAATCCGATCGGGAAGGACAGTTGGGGGAGCCGGCATGCCCAACATCGGTCGGCAGCGCACCGGAGCCAGCACTGTGCACATTCCGTGGCGCTTCGTATCCCTGTCGCGGACGCGACCGCGATCTGTGCGCACTTTGCTCAGCGCGCTTGGCGGCATCATCGCCGTCGTCACGGCATTCGCTTTCCCTGCCGGCTACGCCGTCATCGGGCACCTGAAGCAGGCCGATCAGCTCGCGCGCAAGGCCGAGCTCACCGCGGCGCGGGTCGCCAGCCACATACAGGCGCCCATAACCCGACACTCTGACCCGGACCAGCTCGCCGCCATCAGCGAGCTGCTCACAGCTTCAGCTGTGCCGCTTGTGCAGCGCATCGTCGACCCGCACGGAGTGACCGTGCTCGAAAAGGGTATACCCCTGCCGTGGCCCACCTTCACGCGCGAGGCTCCCGTCCTCGCCTCCGGCGCGCTCATTGGCAGACTCGAGATATCCGCCAGCATACGCCCGCTCATTGAAGAGGTGGCGGTGGTGGCGCTCGGGGCACTGGCACTGGCCGCGGCCGCCTATTTCGCCTTTGCCGTGCTGCCGCTGCGCTTCATCGACGCGACACTCGCGAAGCTGGAGACCGCAAACGACAAGCTCGAGCAGCAGAAGAACCTCCTCGACACGGCGCTGGACAACATGGTCCAGGGGCTGGTGATGTTCGATGCCGAGGAACGCGTCGTCATCGCCAATGACCGCTTTCAGGAGGTGTATGGGCTCGAGCCTGGCGAGCTGAAACCGGGCGAGACGCTCCGAGAGGTCGCGGCCTCGCGCATCGCGAGCGGCGTCTACAGAGGGATCACCGCCGACGACGTGGTCAAGGCGGTGCGCGGCCGCGTGGCACGCGGCACAGTCAGCCATGTCACGAGCAGGCTCGGCGACGGACGCATCGTGTCGGTGGCGATCCATCCGCGCCAGGGCGGCGGTTGGGTCTCAACCCATACCGACATCACCGAGCGCGAGAAGCTGAACGCCCGTCTCGAGGAGCAGAACCGACTGCTCAAGGCGCAGGAGGAGATGCTGCGGGCGCAGAACCAGCAGCTCGACGCCGCCCTCAACAACATGGTGCAGGGTCTCGCCATGTTCGATGCCGACGGCCGCGTCGTCATCGCCAACGCCCCCTATGCCGAGCTGTACGGCCTTACTCCCGAGCAGGTGAAGCCCGGCACGCCCCTGCGCGAGATCGTCGAGCACCGCATCGCCAATGGCCTCTATGCCGGCGAAGACGTGGAGAGGGTGGAGCAAGAGCTGATCGAGCGCGCCCGCATCGGCAAGGTAAGCCATCTCGCCAACAAGCTGGCCGATGGCCGGATGATCTCGGCTTCCGTGCGCCCGCGCAGCGACGGCGGTTGGGTGGTGACGCATCAGGACATCAGCGAGCGGGAGGCGCTCGGCGCGCAGCTGGCGCGGCAGAACGCACTTCTCGAGCAACGCGAGCAGCAGCTCCAGGCCCAGAATGCCCGGTTCGTCGCTGCCATCGACAACATGTCCCAGGGCCTGTGCCTGTTCGACCGCGAGCAGCGCGTGGTGTTCGCCAACCGGCGCTACGCCGAGCTGTATGGCCTTTCCCCCGGGGAGGTGCAGCCGGGCACAACCCTGGGCGAGATCCTCACCGCGCGTGCGGCCAGGGGCGTCTACGACAATACCGATGCGGCCCAATCCATCGAGGAGGGTGTTGCCAGCTTCAATCGGGAGGTCTCACAGATCCTGCCGCTGGCGGACGGCAGGTTCATTTCCGTGCTGCGGCGGCCCATGCCCGACGGCAGTCTCATCAGCACGCACGAGGACATCACCGAGCGCGAGAAGCTCTATGCGGAGCTCGCAGCACAGAAGGAGGAGCTTCGGGCCCAGAACGAGCGCTTCGACGCGGCGCTTCGCAACATGTCGCAAGGCCTGTGCATGTTCGATGCCGAGCAGCGCGTGCTGATGGCCAACGAGCGCTATGCCGAGATCTACGGGCTGACGCTGGACCAGGTGACGCCCGGCACCACGCTGCGCCAGATCATCGAGCACCGCATCGCCAAGGGAATTTTCGCAGGCGCCAATCCGGAAGCCTACATCCAGGAGCGGCTTGCCAGGTTCCACGAGGCCTCCGTCGCCGTGCATCGTCTGAGCGACGGGCGGTCCATCTGCATCAGGCGCCAGCCCATGGCCGAGGGTGGCTGGGTGACGACGCACGAGGACGTCACCGAGCGTGAGACGCTGCAGATCCGCCTCGAGCAGCAGAACCAGCAACTCGACGCGGCCATGAACAACATGTCGCAGGGGCTGGCGATGTTCGACGACCAGCAGCGGCTCGTCGTCTGCAACAAGCTCTATGCCGAGATGTACGGGCTATCCCCCGAGCAGGTGAAGCCCGGCACCACCGCGCGCGAGATCCTGCAGCACCGGCTGAGCACGGGCTGCTATGCGACCGACGAGCCGGATCGGTTCGCGGACGATCGTCTCGCCAAGTACGGCACCATCGACTCGGAGGTGATGGAGCTCGCCGACGGCCGCATCATCAACGTATCCCAGCGGCAGATGGCAAACGGCTGGTGGGTCTTCACGCACCAGGACATCACGGCGCAGCGCTGCTCGGAAGCCAAGATCGTGCACATGGCGCTGCACGATGCGCTGACGGACCTGCCCAACCGCGTGCTGCTCAACGAGCGCCTCGAGCAGGCTCTGCCTCGCATCAGGCGGGACGAGATGCTGGCGGTTCACCTCATCGATCTCGACCACTTCAAGAGCGTGAACGATACGCTCGGCCATGCAGCCGGCGACAAGCTCTTGAAGCTGGTGACGGGGCGTCTGCGGGGGCTGGTGCGGGAGGTGGACACGATCGCCCGCATGGGCGGAGACGAGTTCGCCGTTCTCCAGGTCGGCATCGGCCAGCCATCGGATGCCACCGCCCTGGCGTTGCGCATCATCGAGGCGATCGGCGCGCCCTACGACATCGACGACCAGCAGGTGATCATCGGCACGAGCATCGGCATCGCCGTCGGCCCCTCGGATGGCGACAAGCCCGATCAGCTCATCCGCAGCGCGGACCTGGCACTCTACCGCGCAAAAGAGGACGGGCGCGGCACCTATCGCTACTTCGGGCCGGAGATGGACGCGCAGATGCAGGCGCGGCGCATCATGGAGTGCGACCTGCGCAGGGCGCTCGCCGCCGGCGAGTTCGAGCTCCACTACCAGCCTGTCGTCGATCTCAGCAGCGACGAGATCAGCGGCGTCGAGGCTCTGATCCGCTGGCACCACCCCGAGAAGGGCACCATCCTGCCCAGTGCCTTCATACCGGTCGCGGAGGAGATCGGCTTCATCGTGCCGCTCGGGGAGTGGGCAATCCGGGAAGCTTGCAGGACGGCCAGCGGGTGGCCCGGCAACGTCAGGATAGCCGTCAACCTGTCGCCGGTGCAGTTCCGCAATCCGGGCTTCGTGCAGGTCGTCGTCAATGCGCTCGCGACCTCGGGGCTTGCGGCCGACCGGCTCGAGCTCGAGATCACCGAGACCGTCCTGCTGCACGACAGCGAAGCGACGCTCTCCACGCTCTACCAGCTGCGCGCGCTCGGCGTCCGCATCGCCATTGACGATTTCGGCACCGGCTTCTCCTCACTGAGCTACCTGCAGAGCTTCCCCTTCGACAAGATCAAGATCGACCGCTCGTTCGTGAACGACATCGCCGACGGCGTCGGCTCGCTCAATATCGTGCGCGCGGTCGCCGCGATGGCCAACGGGCTCGGCATGCGCACAACCGCCGAGGGCGTCGAGACCGTGGAGCAGCTCGAGACCGTGCGGGCGGAGGGCTGCACCGAGATGCAGGGTTTCCTGTTCAGCCGACCCTTGCCCGCGGGCGAGATCGAGCAGCTGCTGCTGGCGAGGTGCAAGCCGACGGCAGACGACGGCAAGCGGGCAGAGGGCTACGCCGCCTGATCCGCCGATCCGCACTCCACGATCAGGCCGTGACGTGGGCGGCGTGCTCGTAGGCGTCGGTCCTGGGTGCGCCGCTCAGGAGCCCGGCCAGGCGGCCCCACATGGCCTGGATGCGCGCGACGGCGCGGTCGGCATCCTCCTTGCTGCGGTAGATGGCAACGACCACGCCCTGGCCGTCCCCGCGCCACGCGGCGTAGATGTCGATCATGCCCGGCAGCGCCTTGGCGCGCGGACCCATCTCGGCGATCTTCTCCGATACCTCCTGCAGCCGCGCCGGGTCCACTTTGAAGCTCGTGACGCGGACGTACATGGGGCGCTCACTCCTGTTCTGCCGCAAGGCCTGCGCCCAGCAGGATCGCACCCCGCGAGCCCCGCGACAACGGCAGCGCAGGGGTGCCCGATACCCTCCTGGATATGCGCCGCCTCTCTCGTGTAGTCTCCCCCGCGTTCGACCTTCGGCTTGCATCAGGAGCGCAACGGGAATGCTTCCAGCCTCGGCAGATGTAGTGGTGGTGGGCGGAGGCAACGCCGCCCTGTGTGCAGCGCTTGCAGCCCGGGAGCATGGCGTGTCCGTGCTCGTGCTCGAACGCGCGCCGCGCGAGGAGGCGGGAGGCAACAGCCGCTTCACCGCGGGCGCTATGCGTTGCGTCTACGACGGAGTCGACGACCTCAAGGCGCTGATGCCGGACCTCACCGCGGACGAGATCGCGCAGACGGACTTCGGCACCTACACCGAGGACCAGTTCTTCGACGACATGTATCGCGTCACCGAGTATCGCACCGACCCCGATCTCACCGAGATTCTCGTAAAGAGGAGCCGCGAGACGCTGCGCTGGATGCGCTCCAAGGGCGTCCGCTTCGCGCCGATCTGGGGACGCCAGGCGTTCAAGGTCGACGGCCGGTTCAAGTTCTGGGGTGGCCTCACCGTCGAGAGCCACGGCGGGGGACCGGGCCTCGTCAACTACCTGACCGGGGCGGCCGAGAAGAATGGCATCACCATCCTCTACGACACGCGCGCCATGGGCCTCGTCACGGACGACGACGGCGTGCAGGGGCTGCGCGTCCGGCACGAGGGCAAGACCGGCACGATCAAGACCCGCAACGTCGTGCTCGCGGCGGGCGGGTTCCAGGCCAACGCCGAATGGCGCACGCGCTACATGGGGCCGGGCTGGGAGCTCGCCAAGGTGCGCGGCACCCGCTTCAACACCGGCGACGGCATCAAGATGGCGCTCGACGCCAACGCCATGCCGACGGGCAACTGGTCGGGCGGCCACGCGGTCGCCTGGGACCGCAACGCGCCGGAGTTCGGCGACCTGTCGGTCGGCGACAACTTCCAGAAGCACAACTACCCGTTCTCCGTGATGATCAACGCCAACGGCGAGCGCTTCGTCGACGAGGGGGCGGATTTCCGCAACTACACCTACGCCAAGTACGGCCGCGTGATCCTGATGCAGCCGGGCCAGTTCTGCTGGCAGGTGTTCGACAAGAAGGTGCTCCACCTCCTGCGCGACGAGTACCGCATCAAGCGCATAACCAAGGTGTCAGCCGACACGCTCGAGGAGCTGTGCGAGAAGCTCGAGGGCGTCAATGCCGCCAAGGCGCTCGGGACCATCAAGGCCTTCAATGCGGCGGTGAAGCGCGAGGTGCCGTTCAACCCCAACGTCAAGGACGGCCGCTGCACGGTGGGGCTGCCGGTCCCGAAGTCCAACTGGGCCGTGACCATCGAGGAGCCGCCGTTCGAGGCCTATGCCGTCACCTGCGGCCTCACCTTCACCTTCGGCGGCGTCAAGATCGACACCAGCGCGCGCGTGATCGACACCGACGGGGCGCCGATCCCCGGCCTGCACGCGGCGGGCGAGATGGTCGGCGGCATCTTCTATTTCAACTATCCGGGCGGCACCGGGCTCACCAACGGCTCCGTCTTCGGTCGCATCGCCGGCGATACAGCGGGCGCCAGGGCACGGGGCCGCAACGCCTGACCGTCTCGCGCGTTTCCGATTGCAGTTGTCTTTGGCACCGGCGACGGTCGTTGCCGGTTAGCGGCGTGAACTCATAAAATAAGAGGCGCCGGCACGGGGTTATGCGAGCCCGGATAATGCAGTATCGGCGTGGGCCGTCACTATGGCAGCAATGCCCCAGATAGCAGACGCAAATACTGCCGCGCGAACATCGGCCGGTTAGTGCCAGTGCACTAAGTCGCTCGCGCGACAGCCCGCTGAGGCGGGCGCTGACCGTGGAGCCGGGCAACCAGGGTGACCGATAGGATCAAGGGCGGCCTGTCTTGAGGATCGAGGGGTTACCAACCCCACTCAGGACAGGAGTTCCCTATGAGTACCACGACCCTCAGCCCTCTGCGCCAGCGCATGATCGAGGACATGAGCCTGCGCAACCTCGCGCCGCGCACCCAGGAAGCTTACATCCGTGGCTGCCGGAAGCTGGCGGCGTTCCTTCGCCGCTCGCCCGATACGGCAACAGCTGAGGATATCCGTCTCTTTCAGCTGCATCTGGCCGAGCAGGGTGTGAGCATCTGCACCCGCAACCGTACGATGACTGGGATAGCCTTCCTGTTTCGGGTGA
>JBGGME010000244.1:0-5616 GCA_041288195.1 Hyphomicrobiaceae bacterium | reverse complement strand
ACCTCCTGCTCACCCATGTTCTCGAGCTGGCGCACGATGCCCGAAACCATGCGGTCGATGCGCTCGGGCTGGATCGGGCGCTTGCGCAGCGCGATCTCGACGGAGCGGGACATCTTCTCGCGATCGAAGGGCGCGCGCCGGCCCGAGCGCTTGACGACGACGATCTCGCGCAACTGCACGCGCTCGAAGGTTGTAAACCGGCCGCCGCAGTCCTCGCAGTTGCGGCGGCGGCGGATGGCCTGGTTTTCCTCGGTCGGACGGCTGTCCTTGACCTGGGTATTCTCGCAGCCGCAGTAGGGGCAGCGCATGGGAGTGCTCCGGCTTCTCCCTCTCCCCGCGCGGAGAGAGGGCTGGGGTGAGGGGCGGCGGCATACACCAACGCCGAGCTTGTTGCCGCCCCTCACCCTAACCCTCTCCCCATCCTGAAGAGGAATGGGGAGAGGGGACAATCACTCGTACATCGGGAAACGCTTGGTAAGCGCGATCGCCTCGGCCTTGATGCGCGTCTCGACGCTGGAATTGCCGGCCTCGCCGTTGGCGGCGAGACCGTCGAGCACCTCGGCGATCAGGCGGCCGATGAGCTTGAACTCGGCGGCGCCGAAGCCACGCGTGGTGCCCGCGGGCGAGCCGAGCCTGATGCCGGAGGTCACCGTCGGCTTGGCGGTGTCGAACGGCACGGAGTTCTTGTTGACCGTGATGTGCGCACGCCCCAGCGCCTTCTCGGCGACGTTGCCGGTGAGCTTCTTGGCGCGCAGGTCGACCAGCATCAGGTGCGTATCCGTGCCGCCGGAGACGAGGTCGAAGCCGGCGCCCGTGAGCGTCTCGGCGAGCACGCGGGCATTGTCCACCACGGCGCGCGCGTAGGCCTTGAACTCTGGCCGCAGCGCTTCGCCCAGCGCGACTGCCTTGGCGGCGATGATGTGCATCAGCGGCCCGCCCTGCATGCCGGGGAATACGGCGGAGTTGATCTTCTTGGCGATGGCCTCGTCGTCGCTGAGGATCATGGCGCCGCGCGGCCCGCGCAGCGTCTTGTGGGTGGTCGTCGTGACGATGTGGGCGTGCGGGAAGGGGCTCGGATGTGCGCCGCCCGCCACGAGGCCCGCAAAGTGCGCCATGTCGACCATCAGGTAGGCGCCGACCTCGTCGGCGATTCTGCGGAACGCGGCAAAGTCCAGCGTGCGCGGATAGGCACTGCCGCCGGCCAGGATCACCTTCGGCTTGTGCTGGCGGGCGAGCGCCGCCACGTCGTCGAAGTCGATGCGCTGGTCCTGCCGCCGCACGTGATAGGGCACGACCTTGAACCATTTGCCCGACAGGTTGACCGGCGAGCCGTGCGTGAGGTGGCCGCCGGCATCGAGGCTGAGCCCCATGAACGTGTCGCCCGGCTGCATCAGGGCCATGAAGGCTTCCTGGTTGGCGGTGCTGCCCGAGTGCGACTGCACGTTGGCGTAGCGGCAGTTGAAGAGCTTCTTGGCGCGCTCGATGGCGAGCATCTCCGCCTGGTCCACGAACTGGCAGCCGCCGTAGTAGCGGGCACCGGGGTAGCCCTCGGCGTACTTGTTGGTGAGCACCGTGCCGGCGGCCTCGAGCACGGCGCGCGAGACGAAGTTCTCCGACGCGATCAGCTCGATCTCGTCCTGCTGGCGTCTGAGCTCGCGGCCGACGATGCCGGAGACCTCCGGGTCGCGCTCGGTGAGGCTCGAGGAGAAGAAGGGCGACGATGGCGCGACGAGGCGCCCGGCTGCGGCAGTAGGCATCGGCTCTTTCACGGGCTAGGGTCGGCGCCTCCGTCGGCGCGGTGCCCTCATATCATGGCGCTCGCGGGCGCAACAAGCAGGCGCGCCCGCTGTGCGGCCATCGTGCGGTGGTAGATGGGGATATTGCGCAGTTTTTTGGCAACTGCGGGGGCCGTCGCTGGCAGGAGGATCGGGCATGAGAGGAGCATTGATGCTGGCTGCGGGCCTGGCGGCCGCGTTGCTGGGCTGGGGGGCGGCGGCGCAGCAGGCGAGCATGACCTTTTTCGTGACCAGCGCGGGGCCGGGCAAGGGTGCCGATCTCGGCGGGCTCGAGGGCGCGGACCGGCACTGCCGGCAGCTGGCGCAGGCCGTGGGTGCCGGCAATCGCACCTGGCGCGCCTATCTGAGCGCGACGGCGGCCGGCGGTGCGGCGGCCGTCAATGCGCGCGACCGCATCGGCCAGGGTCCCTGGCGCAACGCCAAGGGCGCCGTCGTCGCCAACAGCGTGGAGGACCTGCACGGGCCCGAGAGCAACCTGACCAAGCAGACGGCGCTCACCGAGAAGGGCGAGACCGTCAATGGCCGCGGCGACACGCCCAACGTGCACGACATCCTCACCGGCTCCCAGACGGACGGCCGTGCCTTCCCGGCGGGCGACAAGGACACCACCTGCGGCAACTGGACCAGGAGCGGGGAAGGCTCCGCCGTCGTCGGCCATCACGACCGCATGGGCCTGCGCGACGATGACGCCTCGAAGTCGTGGAACTCCTCGCACGGCACGCGCGGCTGCGGCCTCGACGCGCTCAGGACGACGGGCGGCGCCGGGCTGCTCTACTGCTTCGCGGCGAACTAGGGATCTGCGGGGGAACGCAATGGCCGACAAGACGTCCACCAAGTCGAAGAAAGTCGCAAGGAAAGCCGCCGCCAGCCGAGCAGCGGCGAAGCCGGCTCTCCTCGCAGGCGGCAACCCGCAGATCGCCAAGGGCTACGGCGACGCCCCCGTGCAGGCCTACATCGCGGCCATGCCCGGCTGGAGACGCGACATCGGCCGCCGCCTCGATGCGCTCATCGTGCGCACCGTCCCAGGGGTCGCCAAGGCCGTCAAATGGAACTCGCCCTTCTATGGCGTCGCGGGCGAGCGAGAGGAGAAAGGCTGGTTCCTCAGCTTTCATTGCTTCACCAAGTACGTGAAGGTGGCCTTCTTCCGCGGCGCGTCGCTGCGTCCCGTCCCTCCCGGCTCGTCCAAGCAGAAAGAGGTGCGCTACCTCGACATCCACGAGGGCGATGAACTCGACGAAGCCCAGCTCGCCTCCTGGGTGAAGCAAGCGAGCCGCTTGCCCGGGCAGCGCATGTGAGCCTCGTAGCCTCGTAGGTTGGGTTAGCGCGAAGCGCGTAACCCAACATGAGCTGGTGCCAGGAAATGTTGGGTTACGGCCTTCGGCCTAACCCAACCTACGCACTCGTGCGCCGTGCCCGGATGTACCCGAAGGCGAGACCCAACGTGATAAGCTTGCAAGAGCGATACTGAAGTGACCGTCGAGCGACAACAACACCATGAAAAAGACCACGAGCAACGCGAACAAAGCAGAAGCCGCAACCTCCCCCTCCCACCTCATCGATGCGCGCATCGCGGCGCTGGGAGACTGGCGGGGCGAGGTGCTCGCGCGGGTGCGGAAGATCATCAAGCAGGCCGATCCCGACGTGGTCGAGGAGGTGAAATGGAGGAAGCCGTCGAACTCGATGCTGGGCGTTCCGGTGTGGGAGCACGACGGGATCATCTGCACCGGCGAGACGTACAAGACCTATGTGAAGCTGACCTTCGCCAAGGGCGCCGCGCTGGAGGACCCTTCGGGCCTGTTCAACTCGAGCCTCGAGGGCAACGTGAGACGCGCCATCGATATCCGCGAGGGCGACAAGATCAATGAGAAGGCGCTGAAGTCGCTCATCCGCGCCGCCGTGGCGCTGAACACGGCGAAGCCTCGTAGGTTGGGTTAGCGCGAAGCGCGTAACCCAACATGGGTTGGCGCTTGCGGGTGTTGGGTTACGGCCTTCGGCCTAACCCAACCTACGCACTGTCGACAGGTGCTCGATTTCGCGGTCTCGATCTCAGCAGCGATCGTCTACAATTCCGATGCGTGACGTGAGATGGTCGCGGCGCAACGCGCGTGATGGGCGACAGGCGCGAGAAGGGAAGACGGCGTGGCTCTTTCCACTCCAACAGGCGATGCGCGCGCGACGCAGGCTGCCGCTGCCCAAAGCATCGAGACCGGCAGGTCGTGGCTCGCCGCCGGCGTCGTGCTGTTCATATTCACGTTCTCATACGGCGCGCCCCTGGTTGCGGTCGTGGCCCTCAAGCCGATTGCCGCCGACCTGGGGAGCACGCGCTCGGTTCCCGCGCTTGCCAACTCCCTGGCGTGGCTCGGCTCCGGGACGGGGGCGCTGGCCTTCGGCTGGATCGCCGAGCGCATCGGCATCCGCCAGACCGTCGTGTTCGGGGCGGCCATGCTCGGGGCAGGGCTCGCGCTCGCCTCGCTCGGCGGGGCGTGGGAGCTGCTCGTCGGGCACGGCCTGCTGCTGGGGCTGCTCGGCGGCGGCGCGATCAATGTCCCGCTCATCATCTACATCACGCGCTGGTTCGACCGCCGGCGCGGGTCGGCCATCGCACTGGTGTCGAGCGGCCAGTACATCGCCGGTGCGCTGTGGCCCCCGCTGATCGCGTTCGGGATCGCGGGCTTCGGCTGGCGGCCGACCATGCTCGCATTCGGCGTCGCCAGCGGGCTCGCCATTGCGCTCGCCACGGTCGTGTTTCTGAGGCCCACGCCGCCGGCGAGCCTGGTTGCGGAAGGCGACGACGGCGCCACCGGCTACATCGCGGGAGTGTCGCCGCGCACGACGTACACCCTCCTGTGCATTGCGGGCTTCCTGTGCTGCACGCCGATGGCCATGCCGCCGGCGCACCTGGTCGCGCTGTGCAGCGATCTGGGGATTGCGCCGGCGCAAGGCGCGCTGATGCTGTCGGTCCTGCTCGGCTCGGCGTTCATCAGCCGGCAGTTCTGGGGCTGGCTCTCGGACAGCGTCGGCGGGCTCTACACCATCCTTGCCGCATCCATCTGCCAGGCGGCTGCCCTCGCAGGCCTCATCTTCACCCAGGATGAAGCCGGCCTGTTTGCCGTTTCGGCGGCGTTCGGCCTCGGCTTCAGCGGCATCATCCCCGCCTACGTCCTCGCATTGCGCGAGCTGTATGCGGCAGCGGAAGCCGCCTGGCGCATTCCCTTCTGGTTCTTCTGCAATATCTGCGGCATGGCGCTCGGGGGCTGGCTGGCGGGATACATCTACGACCAGCTTGGGTCCTATGGGCCGGCGTTCGCGGTCGGCGTCGCCTTCAACGTCGGCAATATTGTCATCATCTGGCTGCTTGCCGCCCGCCGCAGGAGCAGGCCGAGCATCGCCCGCTGAAGCGGTGTTCGCGTGTTCAGGCCGCCAGCCGCCGCATCAGGAACCTGGCGATCTCGGTCATCGCCTCCTCGGTCTCCGGAATGAACGGGTCGGCCGACAGCGCCGCGCTGACTGACGCCGGGCTCGCGGCACAGGCGTAGGGCGCAATCACAGACATCATTCCGACGAAGGCCGGAACCCAGTCGCCTGGAGAGGAGCAATCGAGCCATCGAGACGCGCATGGGTGCCGGCCTTCCCTCCGCGCGCACCCTGACGGGCGCCCGCGGCGCCGGCATGACGCCACCGATGAGCGGTCGGCGCTGGAGGATTTGGAAGATTTGCTACGGCTGGCCCTCGATCTCCGCCACACCCGGAACCAGCGGGACCCACGGGAGCCGCCGCTTCGTCCAGATCTGGCGCTGAGGCTTGCCGAGCTCGTGTCTCT
>JBGGME010000243.1:0-19658 GCA_041288195.1 Hyphomicrobiaceae bacterium | reverse complement strand
GACACCACCGTCTACACCACGCACGAGATCGAGCGCATCGCCCGCGTCGCCTTCGACCTCGCGCGCAAGCGCAAGAACAAGGTGCACTCGGCCGAGAAGCGCAACGTCATGAGGACGGGCGTGCTGTGGAACGAGGTCGTCACCGCCGTCCATGCCAAGGAGGCCAAGGACGTTGAGCTGCAGCACATCCTGGCCGACGCCTGTGCCATGCAGCTCGTGCGCAACCCCAAGCAGTTCGACGTCATCGTCACCGACAACCTGTTCGGCGACATGCTGTCCGACGAGGCCGCCATGCTGACGGGCTCGATCGGCATGCTGCCCTCGGCCTCGCTCGGTGCGCCCGATCCCAAGACGGGGAAGCGCAAGGCGCTGTACGAGCCCGTGCACGGCTCCGCACCCGACATCGCCGGCAAGGGCCTCGCCAATCCAATCGCGGCGATCGCCAGCTACGGCATGGCGCTGCGCTACTCCTACGGCCTGACGCGCGAGGCCGACCTGATCGACAAGGCCATCGCCGGCGCGCTCTCGCGCGGCTTGCGGACCGGCGATATCATGCAGCCCAATATGCGCCAGGTCGGCACGGCCGAGATGGGCAAGGCGATCCTCGAGGAGGTCGAGAAGCTTGCAGCGTGATATGTTGGCTGCCCACGAGATCGACAGGCACGGAGCCGTCTCATGACGACCAAGACTGCAGACGCTGCGATCGTCGCCAAGCCGCAGCTGTCCCCCAAGGATGAGGTGCGCGCGCTCCTCGACCGCCTTCCCGACGCCGTGACGCTTGAGGACATCCGGTACCACCTCGACGTCGTAGTGAAGGTGCTGGAGGCGGAAGCCTCGGACCCAAGCAACGACATACCCCACGAGGAACTCGTTAGGTACTTCGAGGAAAAATGGCGTACCACGTAGTCTGGTCCGAGACCGCGCGAGCGGACCTTGACGAGATCGAGGCTTACCTGGCCGCAAGATCATCGCCTGTCGACGCGCGCCGAGTCATTGAGAGGATTTGGCAGACTCCGCACAAGTACACGGATTTCCCCTTCTCGGCCCGCATGATTCCTGAATTTCAGGATCGGACGAGGCGCGAAACACTCGTCTACGAGTACCGCCTGATGTATCGCGTCGAGGACGATCGGATTCGCATCCTCCGCGTGGTCCATGGCCGGCGGCTTCTGAAGAACGTGCCCGGCAGCTTCGAAGAGGCATCGCAGGAAACCTACAGCGCAGCATGAGCAAGAACGGCACCCACTGGTCCGGCGACGTCTTTCGCGAGATGCGCGCCCGCGACATCATCACGGTCTGCACAGTCCCCGACGGCGGCCTCACCCAGCTCCTCGACCTGATCGGGGGCGAGCGCAAGATGCGGCTCGTCACCCTCACCACCGAGGAGGAGGGCATCGGCGTCGCCACCGGCTGCTGGCTCGGCGGCGAGCGCGCCATGATCGCCATGCAGTCCTCCGGCGTCGGCAACTGCATCAACGCGCTGGGCCTGCCCACGGCCTTCCGCGCGCCCTGCCTGATGCTGGTGACCATGCGCGGCCAGTGGGGCGAGTTCAATCCCTGGCAGGTGCTGATGGGGCAGGCGACGCGGCCCGCGCTGGAGGCCGTCGGCGTCAGGTGCTACCCGGTCGACAAGCCCGAGGAGGTCGGCGAGACCTTCGCGGCTGCCGCCGACATCGCCTTCAACAGCCGGGTGAGCGCTGCCGTTCTGGTCGGCCAGCGCATCATCGGCGCCAAGGGATTCGGCCAGAAATGAGCGCTCAAGCGAATGTCGCGCCCAATAAGATCGCGCGCCGGCCGTTCGTGGCCGAGTTGCTGAAGCAGCGCGGCACGTCACTGATCGCCTGCGGCCTCGGCAGCCCGACGTGGGACTGCTTCGCCGCCGGTGACAGCCCGGAGTACCTCTACTCCTGGGGCGGCATGGGCCTCGCTGTGCCGACGGCGCTGGGCCTGGCGCTCGCGCAGCCCAAGCGCCGCGTGGTGGCGATCACCGGAGACGGCGAGATGATGATGGGCCTCGGCTCGCTTGCGGTGATCGGCGACCAGGCGCCGCAGAACCTTGCCGTGCTGGTGCTCGACAACGAGAAGTTCGCCGAGACCGGGCGCCAGCGCGGCCTCACCTCCGGCCGCACCGACCTCGCCGCCGTCGCCCGCGGCTTCGGCATCGCCAACACGATGATCGTTACCGAGCTGGGCAAGGCCGGCGAGCTCGCCGATTTCCTGTTCAAGGCGCCCGGCCCGGTCTTCGCGGTGGCCAAGATCGCCGTCACCGAGGACCCCTGGGCCCTGCCCGAGAAGGACGGCGCCACCATCGCCCACCGCTTCCGCACTTCGCTCGGACTAGAGAAACCCTGAAGGGATTTCCGCGATGACCAAGCTGGCGCCGCAGGAGAAGGCCGTCACCGAATGGCTAGCTTCGCAGAAGGAAGCGATGCTCGGGTTGCTGGCCGAGGTCGTCAACATCGACAGCGGCAGCTACGACAAAGCCGGCGTCGACGCCGTCGGCGAGCGCTTCATCCGTTTCTTCGGGGAGCAGGGCCTGCTCACCACCCGCGAGCCCAACGAGCGCTTCGGCGATGCCATCCATATCCGCCTCGACGACAAGCCGACCAACGAGCGCCCCATAGTGCTGATGGGTCACCGCGACACGGTGTTCCCCAAGGGCGAGGTGTCCCGCCGGCCCTTCCGTGTGGAGAACGGACGGGCCTATGGCCCCGGCGTGGTCGACATGAAGTCGGGGCTCGTCCTCAACGCCTTCGTGCTGGCAGCCTTCAAGCGCTTCGGCGGCGCGCCCGCCCCGCTCGCCGGCCTCATCACCAGCGATGAGGAGATCGCCTCGCCCTCGTCACGCCCCGTGATCGAGCGGGTAGGCCGGGCGGCGCGTTGCGTTTTCAACTCCGAGCCCGGCCGACCCAGCGGCAACATCGTGACGGGGCGCAAGGGCGGCGTGTTTCTCGCCTTCGAGATCGCCGGCAAGGCAGCCCACTCCGGCGGCAACTTCGAGAAGGGCATCAGCGCCATCGCCGAGATGGCGCACAAGATCGTCGCCATGCACAAGCTGACGGACCTCAAGCAGGGCGTCACCGTCAACGTCGGGCTCGTCAAGGGCGGCCAATCCGTCAACACCACGGCGCCCTCCGCGGAAGGGCAGATCGACCTGCGCTATGTGCAGCCCGAGCAGCGGACAGCTGCGCTCGCGGCCCTGCAGAAGATCATCGACAACGCGACGGTGCCGGGCACCACTGCGAAGCTCGAGATCAAGGGCGAGTTCCTGCCGGTCTCGGGCTCGACGCCCGAGGCCGAGGCGCTGTTCAGCTCCTATCAGGCGGCGGCGGCGGATGCAGGGTTGAAGGTCGCGGGCGAGTTCTCCGGCGGCTGCGCGGACTCTGGCTTCACATCGGCGGTTGGCTGTCCAACGCTGTGCGGCGTCGGGCCCGTCGGTGGCAATGCGCACACGCCCGAGGAGTACCTCGAGGTCGAGACGCTGGTGCCGCGTGCCCAGGCGATGGCGCTTGCAATTCTGCGTCTGCCGCCTGCCCCAGACCGCCCGTGAATGGCCTCCAGGCCGCATGCGCAAGAAATCAGCTATTAGCCCCACCCCTCTCGGACAGGCCTTCGTAAGGCCAGGAAAATAAGGGGTTTGGCGCAACGCCCGTGTCCGGTCGGCGCACGAGTTCACCCATTCTTTCCTACGATTGTCAGCATTTTCGGCGGATTTACCAGAAAGGCAGGGAGCGCCTGTTACGGTCATCCCACGTCGGGGGAGACGAAAAGGGTCGCAACCATGCCCGACGTTGCGCGTCAGCGCTTGTCTTCCAGTGCCGAGGTTGTCGCTCACCGCGACAGAGCCAGTAGCCCCGCCGCAGGGGCAGCAAGAAATCCGGCAGCAGGATCAGGCCCCGCTGGCCGATCTGCGCAGTGGCGCCCGTCTCGACCCATCGGGCCGTTGGCCAAGCTCGTCGTCTCAATGCGCTCGGTCTCGGTGCGCCGCCTGGTAGGCACGCTGGGCGCCCTGCTGGCGCTGGCCACAGCCCTGGTGATCCCAATCGGCTACGGCATCATCGACTATTGGAAGGACTCCGAGACGCTCGCCTACAAGGCCGACCTGAGCGCGGCGCGGGCCGCGACCTTCATCCTCGCCGGGCAGGGGGATTGGCGCGCCGATCCCGTCCGCCTTCGCGCTGCCGTCGACATGCGTGGTCGCAACTCCGGTCCGGTGGCCCAGCGCATCACCGATTCGAAGGGAACGACGGTGCTCGAGACCGGCGATGCACCCGCGTCGCCGACCTACTCCCGCGTCGCGCCGATCATCGTGCACGGCATCGTCGTCGGTTGGGCCGAAATGGTCGACAGCCTGCGCCCGCTGCTGATCAAGGTGGCCCTCATCACCCTCGCCAGCCTCAGCATGGGGATCGCGGCCTACTTCATGTTCGCGACGCTCCCCCTCAAGCTCCTCGATCGCTCGCTGAGCGAACTTGAGCGCGCCAACGCCAGATTCCGGCAACAGAACCTGCTGCTCGACGCCGCGCTCGGCAACATGTTCCAGGGCCTTGCCATGTTCGACGCGGGGGAGCGCCTGGTCATCGCCAACGACCGCTTTGCTGAGATGTACGGTCTGACCCCGGAGCAGGTGCGGCCAGGCACGCCGCTGCGCCATATCCTCGAGTATCGAGCCGCCGGCGCGACCGATGGTGCCGAGTCGGCGCGAAGCCAGCTGCAGGCAATCCGCGAGCATCTCGCCCGCCGCAAGGTCGGCCACCTTGCCGAGCGGCTGAGCGACGGGCGCGCCATCCTGGTGTCGATCCGGCCGATGCCGGAGGGCGGATGGGTGACCACGCACCAGGATGTCACCGAGCGCGAGAACCTCAACGCCGAGCTGGCGCAGCACAACGAGCTGCTCAGGCAACGCGAGGACGAGCTGGAGGAGCGCAACAAGCTGCTCGACGCGGCAGCGCAGGACAGCTATCGCAGCTGGAGCATCCTCGACGCCGCCCTCAACAACATGTCGCAGGGGCTCGCCATGTTCGACGCCGAGCACCGCCTTATCGTCTGCAACAAAGTCTATCACGAGATGTACGGCCTGACGGCGGATCGGGTCGCGCCCGGCACGGCGGCGCAGGACATCATCCGGAGCCGCATTGCCGCCGGCAACTACGGCGACGTCGATGCGAACCGTTTCATGGGCGACTGGTTCTCGCAGGAGAGCAATCTGCCGAGGCGGATCAGGCATCTCGCCGACGGGCGCATCATCAGCGTCTGCCGCCACAAGCTCCCCGACGGCCGGCTCCTCGTGACGCACGAGGACATCACCGAGCGCGAGCTGCTCTATTCGCAGCTTGCCCGGCAGAATGCGCTCCTGCACGAGCGCGAGGACCAGCTCGAGGAGCACAACGAGCAGTTCGACGCGGCGCTGAGAAACATGTCACAAGGCCTGTGCATGTTCGATGCGGAGCAGCGGCTCGTAATCTGCAACGCGCTCTACGCCCGCATGTACGGCCTGACCTCAGACCAGGTCGAGCCCGGCACGCCCCTGAGCCAGGTCGTTCGCCAGCAGATCTCCAACGGCTGCCAAAGCGAGGAGAGCGCCGACCAGATGCAGGGCTGGCTGGCGCGGCGCGCGGCGGGAGAGGGTCCCTCCCAGCTCGTGTGCGAACTCGAGGACGGTCGCGCAATCTCGGTCTCGGCGCAGAAGATGCCGAACGGCGGCATCGTTACCACGCACCAGGACATCACCGAGCAGCGCTATGCCGAGGCCAGGATCGTGCATATGGCCTTGCACGACTCGCTGACCGAGCTCCCCAACCGCACGCTCCTCAACGAGCGTCTGGAGCACGCCCTCACACGCGTCCGCCGCGGCGAGATGGTGGCCGTGCACACGCTCGATCTCGACCACTTCAAGACGGTGAACGATACGCTGGGCCATCCGATCGGCGACAAGCTCCTGCAGCAGGTGACCGAGCGGCTGCTGGGACTGGTGCGCGAGACCGACACGGTGGCGCGCATGGGTGGCGACGAGTTCGCCATCGTGCAGGTCGCGATCACCCAGCCGGCCGACGCAACGACGCTCGCGCACCGCATCATCGAGGTGGTGAGCAAGCCGTACGACATCGAGGGCCAACCGGTCGACATCGGCGCCAGCATCGGCATCGCCATGGCCCCGACCGACGGCGACGCGCCCGATGACCTGCTCCGCAACTCCGATCTGGCGCTTTATCGGGCCAAGGGCGACGGCCGCGGCACCTTCTGCTTCTTCGAGCCGGACATGGATGCGCAGATGCAGGCACGCCGCGCGCTCGAGTACGATCTGCGGCGAGCCGTGCCGGCGAAGGAGTTCGAGCTGCACTACCAGCCCGTGATCGATCTCAAGTCGAACCAGATCAGCAGCTTCGAGGCCCTCGTGCGTTGGCGTCATCCGAGAAACGGTCTGGTGCCGCCGGCCCTTTTCATACCGCTTGCCGAGAAGCTCGGTGTCATCATCGCCTTGGGAGAGTGGGCGATCCGCGATGCTTGCGTCACGGCCAGAAGCTGGTCGCGCGAGCTGAGCGTGGCCGTCAATGTCTCGCCCAGCCAGTTCCGCCACGCGGGCCTGGTGCAGATCGTCGCTGACGCCCTCGAGAATTCCGGTCTACCGGCGCATCGCCTGGAACTCGACATCACCGAGCCGGTACTGATGGGCGACAGTGAGGCCGCGCTCTCGGTGCTGCATCGACTCCGCGCCCTCGGCGTGAAGCTGGCGATGGACGATTTCGGGACCGGCTATGCCTCCCTCAGCTACCTGCACAGCTTCGCCTTCGACAAGGTCAAGATCGACCGGTCCTTCGTGCGGAGCGTGGCAGCGGACTCCGGCTGCCTCAACGTCGTGCGTGCGGTAACCGCCATGGCCCACAGCCTCGGCATGTCGACCACTGCTGAGGGCGTGGAGACGCTCGAGCAGCTGGAGATCGTCAAGACCGAGGGCTGCAACGAGATCCAGGGCTTCCTGTTCAGCCCGGCACTGCCCGCAAGCGAGATCGACAAGATACTTAAGCGCCGCATCCGCCTCGGTGTGCCTGCGGAAGCCGAAAACGCAGCGTGAGCGGACGGGACGAGATCGACCATGACCGCAACATCCTCCGGCCTCCAAGCCCCTTCCGCGCCGAGGGGCGCCGGCGAGACGGTGCTGGTCGTCGAGGATGACCCGCGCCTCAGGCAGGTGACCTGCGACCGGATAGGCGATCTCGGCTACCGCGTGTTGGTTGCAAGCGACGGCGCGACGGCCATGCTCGTGCTCGACCAGAACCCCGGCGTACAGCTGCTGTTCTCCGACATCGTCATGCCCGGCGGCATGTCCGGCCTCGACCTCGCCAGGCGCGGACGCGAGCGCTATCCGGCGCTGCGCATCGTGCTGACGACCGGCTATGCGCCCGAGCTGGTGGATGAAACGGGCGAAAACATCGGCATGCTGATCCTGCGCAAACCCTACCGCAAGGCCGAGCTCGCGAGCGTGCTGCACGAGGCGCTGCGCTCCCGTTAGGCAACTGCGGCAACAAAGTCGGGCGCAGGATGAGCCGGTGCAGGCGGGCTTTGATGACAGGCGCCTGCGGACAGTCTAGCCTTGGCCGTGCAATGGACCCCGCGTCTTGCGGTCCATCCACTGGGGGCTTCGCATGGCCAGGCGGGAAACTGCGCTCGCATCCTCCGAGACCGGCGATCCTCTCCTGCTGACGCCCGGGCCTCTCACCACCTCCAAGCGCGTCAAGGAGGTGATGGTGCACGACTGGGGCTCGCGCGATGCCACATTCCTGCACATCAACCGAGAGGTGCTGGAGGGTCTGCCCGAGGTCGTGGGCGCGAAGGGTACGCACGTCACGGTGCCGATGCAGGGCTCGGGCACCTTTGCCGTGGAGGCCATGCTCACGACATTCGTGCCACGCACGGGCAAGGTGCTGCTCATCGTCAACGGCGCCTACGGCCAGCGCGCGCGCAGGATCTGCGAGATCGCCGGGCGCAGGGTCGCGGTGCACGAGACGCGCGAGGACACGCCGCCCGAGCTCGCCGAGATCGAGCGCATTCTGAAGCTAGACGCGGCCATCACTCACGTCTTCGCCGTGCATTGTGAGACGACCAGCGGCATCCTCAATCCGATCGCCGAGATCGGCGCCCTGGTGGAGAAGCACGGACGCCGTTTCCTGATCGACGCCATGAGCGCGTTCGGTGCGCTGCCGCTCGACGCCAAGGCGACGCGGTTCGATGCGCTGGCCGCCTCCTCCAACAAGTGCATCGAGGGCGTGCCGGGGCTCGGCTTCGTCATCGCCCGCGAGGCGGCGCTGGCCGAAACCAAGGGCAACGCCACCACGCTGGTGCTCGACCTTCACGACCAGTGGCAGGGCTTGGCCAAGACCGGCCAGTATCGCTTCACGCCGCCGATCCATGTGATCGTCTCGTTCCATCAGGCGCTCGAGGAATTCAGCGCGGAGGGTGGCCAACCGGGCCGGGGCAGGCGCTATGCCGAGAACTGCCGGATCTTGATCGAAGGCATGCGCAAGCTGGGCTTCAAGACCCTGCTGCCCGACCACCTGCAGGCGCCAATCATTGTCACCTTCCACATGCCCGGCGATGACAAGTTCGTCTTCCAGAAATTCTACGACGCGCTGAAAGACCGCGGCTATGTCATCTATCCTGGCAAGCTCACGGTTGCCGACAGCTTCCGCATCGGCTGCATCGGCAGGCTCGATGCGGGTCACATGCGCGGCGTGGTGGCCGCGGTTGCCGATGTGCTGGCCGACCTCGGCATCGACAGCCTGAGGCCTGCCGCGTGAGGCCCATCGATCGCAAGTGGAGTGCCCGATGCAGGAGCGCGTGAAGAAGGCCAAGGTGCCCAAGCTTCCCGTGAAGGCGCACGAGAAGATGCGCATAGCGGGCAAGCTCGTCGATGCCGACGCCGAGGTCGAGGTGCGCAATCCCTACACAGGCGCCGTCGTCGCCACGGTGCCCGGCGCAAGTCCCGCACAGGTGGCTGAAGCCTTCAAGATCGGCGCCGCCTACAAGCCCAAGTTGACCCGCTACGACCGCCAGAGGATTCTTACCAACACGGCCGAGATCCTGGCCCGGCGGCGCGAGGAGATCGCGCTCCTGATCACCGCCGAGTCGGGCCTCTGCCTCAAGGACTCGCTCTACGAGGTCCGCCGCGCCTACGACGTCTACCTGCTCGCCGGCCAGATGGCGATCCGCGACGACAGCGAGGTCTACTCCTGCGACATCACTCCGCACGGCAAGGCGCGCCGCATCTATACCTCGCGCACGCCGGTGCTGGGCTGCATCTCGGCCATCACGCCGTTCAACCACCCGCTCAACATGATCAGCCACAAGATCGCCCCAGCGATCGCCACCAACAACCGGGTGGTGGCAAAGCCGACGGAGCTGACACCGCTCACCGCACTGCTGCTCGCCGACATCCTCTACGAGGCGGGGCTGCCGCCACAGATGCTGTCGATCGTGACCGGCAATCCCGCCACCATGGGCGACGCCATGATCACCGATCCCCACGCCGACATCGTCACCTTCACGGGCAGCGTCAGGGTCGGCAAATACATCGCCGACAAGGCCGGCTACAAGCGCCTGGTGCTCGAGCTCGGCGGCAACGACCCGCTGATCGTGATGGAGGATGCCGACCTCGAGAAGGCCGCCGAGCTTGCCGTGCAGGGCGCCACCAAGAACTCCGGCCAGCGCTGCACCGCCGTGAAGCGCATCCTGGTCGTGGAAAGCGTCGCCGACCGGTTCGTCGAGATCGTGCTGGCCAAGGCAAGGAAACTCAAGTGCGGCGATCCGATGGACCCCGAGACCGACGTCGGCACCGTCATCCACGAGCGCGCCGCAAGGCAATTCGAGGCGCGCGTCAATGCCGCCGTCGAAGAGGGCGCCAGCTTGCTTCATGGCAACGACCGCAAGGGCGCTCTCTATCCGCCCACCGTCGTCGACCATGTTCCCTACAAGGCCGAGCTGGTGCGCGAGGAGACCTTCGGGCCTGTCATCCCCATCATCCGCTGCCCGGGCGACATAGCGGAGATCATTCGCATCTCGAACGCGACCGCCTACGGTCTGTCATCTGGCGTTTGCACAAGTCGGCTCGACTACATCACCCGGTTCATCAACGAGCTGGAGGTCGGCACCGTCAACATCTGGGAGGTGCCGGGCTATCGCATCGAGATGAGCCCGTTCGGGGGGATCAAGGATTCCGGCCTGGGCTACAAGGAAGGCGTGTGGGAAGCCATGAAGAGCTACACCAACGTCAAGACCTACTCGCTGCCCTGGCCGGCCTGAGGCAGCAGCAATTTCACACGCAGGGGGTGTCTCCATGTCAGGGAAGCTTCTCAAGACCATCGCGGGCGTGGCCCTGCTGGCGGCGGCGTTCGCGCTGCCGGCCGCGGCGCAGAGGACCAAGCTCACTGTCTACACGGCTATCGAGAACGACCAGCTGGCCCCTTTCAAGGCGGCCATCGAGGCCGCAGTGCCGGAGGTCGAGGTCGAGTGGGTGCGCGACTCGACCGGCGTGATCACTGCGCGGTTCCTGGCCGAGAAGGACAACCCGCGCGCCGACATCGTGCTCGGGCTCGCCGCCTCGAGCCTGCTGCTGTTCAAGAAGGCTGGCCTGCTCGAGACCTATACGCCGAAGGGTGTCGAGGCACTGAAGCCCTCGTTCCGCTCGAGCGACGGCAGCTGGGTCGGCCAGGACGCCTTCCTCGGCGTCATCTGTTTCAACACGGTCGAGGGCCAGAAGGCCGGGTTGATGCCGCCCAAGTCGTGGAAGGACCTCACCGACGCCAAGTACAAGGACAAGATCGTCATGCCGCACCCGGCCTCGTCCGGCACCGGCTACCTGACGGTTGCCGCCTGGATGCATCTGATGGGCGAGGACGCGGCCTGGAAGTTCATGGACGGCCTGCACCAGAACATTGCCGTCTACACGCATTCGGGCAGCGCGCCGTGCGTGCAGGCCGCCAAGGGCGAGCGCGTCGTCGGCATCTCCTTCGACATGCGCGCCGCGCGCGAGAAGGCGGGCGGCGCCCCGATCGAGATCGTGTCGCCGGCCGAGGGCATCGGCTGGGACATGGAGGCGCTCGCCATCGTGAAAGGGACGAAGAAGGCGGACGCTGCCAAGAAGGTGGCAGACTGGGCCGTCACCAAGGCGGCCAACGAGCTCTATTCCAAGTACTACGCGGTCGTCGCGCACCCCGACGTGAAGAACACGCCGAAGGGGTATCCGACCGACGCCGAGGGCCGCATGGCCAAGGTCGACTTCCAGAAGATGGCGGACGACCGCGCGCGTGTTCTCGCCGAGTGGGCGAGGCGCTACGAGTCGAAAGCCGCGCCGAAGAACTAGATCTGGTGGGCTTTGGCGCGCAGAGGGTGAGGCACGCTCGCCCGCATTCCCCTCCCCTTGACGGGGAGGGGTTAGGGGTGGGGTGAAGACGCAGATGGAGGTCCAGCCTCACGTCACCCCCGTCCCCTCCCCGCGGGAGACCGCGCCGGCGGCCGCTCGCCCCATCCACCTCAGGGTCCAGGGCATCACCAAGCGCTTCGGTGCGTTCACGGCCCTGGATGACGTGTCGCTCGAGGTCGAGAGCGGCAGGCTCGTGTGCTTCCTCGGTCCCTCGGGCTGCGGCAAGACCACGCTGCTGCGAGTGATTGCAGGCCTCGAGATGCAAGACACCGGCAACGTCGAGATCGGAGGCCGCGATGTCACGCGGCTGCCCCCCGCGCAACGCGACTTCGGCATCGTCTTCCAGTCCTACGCCCTGTTCCCCAACCTGACCGCGGCGCAGAACGTGGGCTACGGCCTCGTCAACCGCCGCAAGGCCCGCGCCGAGATTGCCAAGCGCGTGGCCGAGCTGCTCTCCCTCGTCGGCATGCCGGAGCAGGGCGCCAAGTACCCCTCTCAGCTCTCGGGCGGCCAGCAGCAGCGCGTGGCGCTCGCACGGGCGCTCGCCTCCTCGCCGTCGCTGCTGCTGCTCGACGAGCCGTTGTCCGCGCTGGATGCGCGCGTGCGCGTGCGCCTGCGCGACGAGATCAAGGCTCTGCAGCGCCGGCTCGGCATCACCACCGTTATGGTCACGCACGACCAGGAGGAGGCGCTCGCCATGGCCGACCGCATCGTGGTGATGAACCGCGGCCGCGTCGAGCAGGTGGGGAGCCCCGCCGAGATCTACGCCCGGCCGGCCACCGCCTTCGTTGCCCATTTCGTCGGGGCGATGAACATCCTCGATGCCGTGGTCGCGGGACCGGGTCGGGCGCAAGCTGGCTCGCTGGCATTGGCCTGCGATGCGCTCGGGCAGCGCGCCGAGGGCCATCGCGTCAGGCTCGGATTGCGGCCCGAAGAGGTGCGCATCCGCGGCATCGAGCCGGGGGCCCCCAACGCCGTTCTCGTGACGGTGGTGCTCCTCGATTTCCTCGGCGCTTTCTGCCGCGCCACGCTGCGTCCCACAGCCGGCGGCGATCTGACAATTCTCTGCGACTTCTCCGCCAACGCCATGCGCGACCTCGGCATTCGCGAAGGCCAGGCGCTGACGGTGGTGCTGCCGCCCGACCTCCTGCGCGTATTCGACAACGGCGGATCGCCCGACGCATGACGATGGCGATGGCATTGCCGGTCTCCCCGAGGCGGCTCACGGCCGAGGAGATCGTCATGCGCGCCGCTATCGCGGCGCTGCTCGTGTTCCTGGTTCTCGCCATTGCGGTGCCCCTTGCCGTCCTGCTGATCAAGAGCTTCCAGGACGGCGATGGCCGTTTTGTCGGCCTTGCCAACTATGCCCGCTACTTCACCACGCCGACGCTCGTGGCCTCCCTGTGGAACAGCGTGTGGGTGGCGGCGCTCTCGACGGCCATCGTGGTGCCGCTGGCCTTCCTCTATGCCTATGCGCTGACCCGCACCTGCCTGCGTGCCAAGGGCTTGTTCATGGCCGTGGCGCTGCTGCCGCTGTTTGCGCCCTCGCTGCTGTCGGCCATCTCCTTCATCTACATCTTCGGCAACCAGGGCTTCCTCAAGAGCTGGCTGATGGGTGCCTCGATCTATGGCCCCATCGGCATCGTGCTGGCGCAGGTGTTCTACTGCTTCCCGCACGCGCTGATGATCCTGGTCACGGCCTTGTCGCTGGCGGACGGGCGGCTCTACGAGGCGGCCGCCGCCATGGGCACGCCGCGCTGGCGTGTGTTCTCGACCGTGACGCTGCCCGGCGCGCGCTACGGCCTCATCTCCGCGGCCTTCATCGTCTTCACGTTGGTCATCACCGACTTCGGCATCGCCAAGGTGATCGGCGGCCAGTTCAACGTGCTCGCCACCGACGCCTACAAGCAGGTGATCGGCCAGCAGAACTTCGAGATGGGCGCCGTGGTCGGCTTCGTCCTCCTGGTGCCGGCCGTCGTCGCTTTCGCGCTCGACCGGCTGATCCAGCGCCGGCAGGTCGCGCTTCTATCCGCACGCGCCGTGCCGTTCCAGCCGAGGCCAAGCCTCGCCAAGGACGCTGCATTCACCGGATACTGCCTCGCGGTCGGCGGCCTGATCGCTGCGGTGCTGGGTGTGGCGGTGTGGGCCTCGTTCGTCACCTACTGGCCCTACAATCTCACGCTCTCGCTCAAGAACTACGACTTGGAGAATTTCGAGCCCACGGGCTACGGCCCTTATTTCGCCTCCCTCCAGATGGCGGGGCTCGCTGCGGTGTTCGGCACCGCCATTGTCTTCGCAGGCGCCTACCTGATCGAGAAGGGCCAGGGCGTGCGCTTTGCCCGCTCGCTTGCCCAGCTGATCGCCATGCTGCCGATGGCCGTGCCAGGGCTCGTGTTGGGGCTCGGCTACGCCTTCTTCATCAATGCGAAGTGGAACCCGCTGGGCTTCCTCTACGGCACTATCGCGCTACTGACCATCAACTCGATCGCGCATTTCTACACGACGGCGCATGTGACGGCCGTGACCGCGCTCAAGCAGATCGACAGCGAGTTCGAGGCGGTCTCCGCGTCCCTCAAGGTGCCGTTCTACAAGACCTTCGCGCGCGTCACCGTCCCGGTCTGCATGCCGGCCATCCTCGACATCGCCGTCTACATGTTCGTCAATGCGATGACCACCGTGTCGGCCGTCATCTTCCTCTACGGTCCCTCCACCAAGCTCGCCTCCATCTCGATCGTGCACATGGACGAGGCCGGCGCGACGGCCGCTGCGGCCGCGATGGCGACGCTGATCGTCCTGACGGCGCTGGCGGTGAAGGTGCTGCACCTCGTCCTCGACCGCCTGGTCTTCGGCAGGTTGCAGGCCTGGCGCCGCCGGTGATGATGTTCCCCCTCCCCGCTTTTGCGGGGAGAGGGTTAGGGTGAGGGGCGGCCACGGGCGCCGGAGCAAGCGATGAAAGCAACACCCATCCCCCAGTCCGAGGGCGACACCAACCTCACCTCGCGCCGGACGGCGTGGCAGGCCCGCGCGCTCGATGGGGCGACGCGCGCGCTGCTGGACGAGGACGAGCGCCACTTCCTGCGCCAGTCGGTATCGACGCCGTGTCTCAATGCGATTTGCCGGGCCGAGGGCATCTGGATCGAGGACGTCGCGGGACGGCGGTACATGAACTTCCACGGCAACAACGTGCACCAAATCGGCTACGGTCATCCGCGCCTCAAGAAGGCGATCGCCGAGCAGATGGAGGCCCTGCCGTTCGCGCCGCGCCGCTATGCCAATGCACCGGCCGTGGCGCTGGCGAGGAAGCTCTCGGAGCTCTCACCCTTCGGGCCAGCCAAGGTGCTGTTCACGACGGGGGGCTCGGACGCCATCGAGGTGGCGATCAAGATCGCTCGCGCCGCCACGGGCCGGCACAAGACGCTGTCCTTCTGGGACGCATTCCACGGTGCCGGCATCGGCGCCGGCGCGCTGTCGGGCGAGGCGCTGTTCCGCTCCGGCCCCGCGGCTCCACTGGTGGCGGGTGTGCTCCACGTCGCGCCTTATGCCGGCACGCGCTGCCCCTACGGCACGTCGAGCCTGGAAGAATCCGGCGCGGCCTGCGCGCGCATGATCGAGTACGTCCTGGAGCGCGAGGGCGACATTGCCTGTCTCGTCGCCGAGCCGATGCGCGCCGTGCCGCACGTGGCGCCGGCGGGCTTCTGGGCGCGCGTGCGCGCGGCCTGCGAGCGGCACGGCACGCTGCTCGTGTTCGACGAGATCCCGACCGGCCTCGGCAAGACGGGGCGGATGTTCGCCTGCCAGCACGAGGGCGTCGCGCCCGACATCCTGGTGCTCGGCAAGGGGCTCGGCGGCGGCATCCTGCCGATCGCAGCCGTGCTGGCGCGCCCGGAGCTCGATGTCGGCGCCGAATGGGCCTTCGGGCACTACACGCACGAGAAGAACCCGGTGACGGCGCGCGCGGCGCTCACCACCATCGAGATCATCGAGGAGGAGGGCCTGGTCGAGAACGCGGCCCGTCTCGGCACGCTGGCGATGCAGCGGCTCGCCGACCTCGAGGAGCGCATCCGGGAGGTCGGCGATGTGCGCGGGCGCGGCCTGGTCCTCGGCGTCGAGCTGGTCCGCGACCGCGCCGGCATGGAGCCCCATCCCGACCTCGCGGAGGTCGCCATGTATGCGGCGCTCGACCGCGGCCTCTCCTTCAAGACCACCATGGGTAACGTGCTCACTCTGACGCCACCGCTGACGATCACGGCAGAGGAAATGCTGCGCGCCCTCGACATCGTCGCGGCGGCCATCGAGGATGCGAGACACATGATTCGCCGCTAGCTGTGAGACGAGGGAGGGGCGCATGGCCGGCAATCTCGGATTCGACGAGCTGAAAGCCGCGGTCAAGGCCGGCAGCATCGATACCGTCCTGGTCGCCATGGTCGACATGCAGGGCCGGCTGATCGGCAAGCGCTTCCAGGCCGAGTACTTCGTCGACGGCGCCCACGAGGAGACGCACGGCTGCGACTACCTGCTCGCCAACGACATCGACATGGAGCCGGTGCCCGGCTACGCGGCGGCGAGCTGGGACAAGGGCTACGGCGATTTCATCCTGAAGCCCGATCTTGCTACGCTGCGGACGTTGCCCTGGCTCGAAGGCACGGCGTTGGTCTTGGCCGACGTGCTCGACCATCACCATCACGACGTGCCGCATTCGCCGCGCGCCATGCTCAAGCGTCAGATCGAGCGGCTCGCATCTCGCAAGCTGCGCGCGTTCTGCGCCTCAGAGCTCGAGTTCTACCTTTTCGACGAGACCTACAAGTCGGCGGCGGCCAAGCGCTACCACGGCCTCGAGACCGCCGGCGCCTACATCGAGGACTATCACATACTCCAGACCACCAAGGAGGAGGGCGTCATGCGCGCCATCCGCCGCGGCCTGCAGGGCGCCGGCATCCCCGTCGAGAACTCCAAGGGCGAGTGGGGCCCAGGCCAGGAGGAGGTCAACGTCCGCTACGCCGACGCGCTGGAGATGGCCGACCGCCACGTCATCCTCAAGAACGCCGTCAAGGAGATCGCGCACGCCCACGGAAAGGCCGTCACGTTCATGGCGAAGTGGCGCTACGACCTCGCCGGCTCCTCCGCGCACATCCACCTCTCCCTGTGGGACGAGGCAGGCAAGCAACCGATGTTCCACGCGCCCAAGGCCGAGCACGGCATGTCGGACCTGATGCGCAGCTTCGTCGCCGGCCAGCTCAAGTACGCGCGCGACATCACCTACTTCCTCGCGCCCTACATCAACTCCTACAAGCGCTTCCAGGCCGGCACTTTCGCGCCCACCAAGACCGTGTGGAGTCGCGACAACCGCACGGCCGGCTTCCGCCTGTGCGGGGAAGACAGCAAGGCGATCCGCATCGAGTGCCGCATCGGCGGCGCCGACCTCAACCCCTATCTCGCCTTCGCGGCGCTGATCGCGGCGGGCCTTGCCGGCGTCGACGAGAAGCTCGAGCTCGAGCCGCCGTTCGCGGGCGATGCCTACGCCGGCAAGCTGCTGCCCGAGGTGCCCAAGACCCTGCGCGAGGCGACGGGCTGCCTCCTCGACTCCAAGCTCCTGCGCGAGGCGCTCGGTGAGGATGTCGTCGAGCACTACGTGCACACGGCGCGCTGGGAGCAGTTCGAGTACGACCGCCGCATCACCGACTGGGAGCTGATGCGCGGGTTCGAGCGGTATTGAGAGCCGGCCATGGGCGAAATCGTCTGCATCTCCCCGATCGACGGCACGGTTGTCGACAGGCGCGCGACGGCAACCCAGGGGCCGGTCCAGAAGGCCTTCAATGCCGCGTGGAAGGCGCGGCGCGAGTGGGCGCACGTGCCCTTCGGGGAGCGCGCTGCACTGATGCTGCGTTTCCTCGAGGCCATGCGCGCCATGAACGGCGAAGTCGTGCCGGAGCTGGCGCGGCAGATGGGCCGGCCGGTGCGCTACGGCGGCGAGATCAAGTCGTTTGCCGAGCGCGTCGAGTACATGGTCGGCATCGCCGAGAGCGCGCTGGCGCCGGTCGCGCCCGAGGCCAAGCCCGGCTTCCGCCGCATCATCCGCCGCGAGTCGCTGGGTGTCGTGCTCGTCATCGCGCCCTGGAACTATCCCTACCTCACCGCCGTCAACACCATCGTGCCCGCGCTGATGGCCGGCAACGTCGTCCTGCTCAAGGCCGCCTCGCAGACGATCCTCGCGGGCGACCGCTTCCAGTTGGCGATGGACCGCGCCGGCGTGCCCAAGGGCGTGTTCCAGCACATCGTGCTCGACCATCGCGGCACCGAGCGCATCATTTCCAACGGCCTGGCCGATCACGTCGCCTTCACCGGCAGCGTCGAGGGCGGACGAGCCATCGAGCGGGCCGCCGCCGGCACCTTCACGTCGGTCGGGCTGGAGCTCGGCGGCAAGGACCCGGCGTATGTGTGCGCCGATGTCAATCTCGATTTCGCCATCGAGAACACGGTCGACGGCGCGTTCTTCAATTCGGGGCAGAGCTGCTGCGGCATCGAGCGCATCTACGTGCACGAGAGCGTCTACGACCGCTTCGTCGACGGCTTCGTCGCGCTCGCGCGACAGTACGTCCTCGACGATCCGCTCGATGAGAGGACCACGCTCGGGCCCATGGCGCAGACGCGCTTCGCCGAGGCCGTGCGCAAGCAGACGGCGGAGGCCGTGGCAAAAGGCGCGAGCGCACTGATCGACCCGAAGGCGTACAAGCGCGCCAAGACAGGCACGCCCTGGCTCGAGCCGCAGGTGCTGACAGGCGTCGATCACACCATGAGCGTGATGACGGAGGAAAGCTTCGGCCCCGTCGTCGGCATCATGAAGGTGAGGGACGACGACGAGGCGATCTCGCTCATGAACGACTCGCGCTACGGCCTTACCGCCAGCGTATGGACGCAGGACCTCGACGCCGCCGAGCGCATCGGCTCATGGATCGAGACCGGCACCGTCTATGCCAACCGCTGCGACTATCTCGACCCCGGCCTCGCCTGGACCGGCGTCAAGGACACGGGCCGCGGCGCCTCGCTTTCACGCACCGGCTACGAGGCATTGACGCGGCCCAAGAGTTTCCACCTGAGAGAGACCTCATGACCCTCGACCCCAAGCTGGCGAGCGCGCTCGCCGGCGTCTCGACCGCGACGCTCACGACCGTCTTGCTGAAGCAGGGCCTGCGCAACGTGTGGATGCGAGGCACCAGGCCGCTGCGGCCGGATCAGCCGCGGCTCGTCGGTCGCGCCTTCACCCTCTCGTTCGTGCCGGCGCGCGAGGACCTGGCCACGCCGGCCTCCTGGGCCTCGCCGAAATCGACGCGGGCGGCCATCGAGGCCATGCCGGCCGGCTGCATTGCCGTGGTCGACGCGCGCGGCATCACCGACGCCGGCATCTTCGGCGACATCCTGTGCGCGCGCATGGCCAAGCGGGGCGTGGCTGGGCTCGTCACCGACGGCGTGGTGCGCGATCTGGCCGGCGTGCTGGGAACGGGGCTACCGGTGTGGTGTCAGGGTGCGGCGGCGCCGCCTTCCGTTGCAGGCCTCACCTTCGTCGACTGGCAGCAGCCGATCGGCTGCGGCGGCGTCGCAGTCTTTCCCGACGATGTGGTGGTGGTGGACGCCGACGGCGCCGTGGTCGTGCCGGCGGCGCTGGTTGAGAGCGTGGCGGCGGCATCGGTGGAGCAAGAGCGCCTCGAGACCTGGATCATGGGCGAGGTCGAGGGCGGCGCGGCGTTGCCGGGACTCTATCCGCCCAACGACGCCCACAAGGCGCGCTACGAGGCATCCAAGCGCGGCAAGTAGCGCCGGCGCCGTGAACTGACTGGGCCCCGGCCTCCGCCGGGGTGACGGCTGTGGTTGGGGGTCCGTTCACAACTGGCGTCATTCCGACGAAGGTCGGAACCTAGTACACGCTAACGATTGCAGGCACGGGGAGCGCGGCATGCAGCTCAGGGGCAACTGGAACTATCCGACGTCCGTGCGCTTCGGCGCGGGGCGCATCTCCGAGCTGGGCGAGGCGGCGAAGTCTGCCGGCATGTCGCGGCCGCTGCTCGTCACCGACCCGCGGCTGGCGGCGATGCCGATGGTGAAGGACGCGCTGACCGGGCTCGCCGCTGCCGGCCTTCAGGCGGTGGTCTTCAGCGATATCAAGCCGAACCCGGTCGCGGCCAATGTCGAAGCCGGCCTGAGAGCGCTGAAATCCAGCGGCAACGACGGCGTCATCGCCTTCGGCGGC
>JBGGME010000242.1:0-9532 GCA_041288195.1 Hyphomicrobiaceae bacterium | reverse complement strand
TGCCTGCTGATCGGCAACTGGGTGGCGCCGACGATGCTCGGCTACGCGTTCGTCATTGCGCAGGCCGCAGCCGTCGGGCTGTTGGCCGAGCTGCAGTACGTCGGCCTGAAGCGGCAGGATGCGCTGGCGGCTTGACGCCGCCCCTCGCCGCGACGGGCACGCGTTCCATGAACGCGCATTCAGCAGTTCGCCACGAAAAGACCCCGCAGCTTGCCGGGATTTAACGGACGGAATGCGCCGAGCGTCCGCGTTATTTCTGTCGACCAGCCCGCGAAGCCGGACGCTGAAAGAGCCGGACCGGAGTTGGGATGATCATCAAGGAGTGAGAACATGAAACGCATCGTCCTCGGCACTACGGCGCTCGCCATCCTGTCGGGCATCGCACTGGCAACGCCGGCCGCGGCCGGCAGCCTCACCTATCGCGAGCGGGCTGCCATCGCCAACAGCAAGAGCCACGTCAATGCGCTGCGCTCGCAGGCGCGGGCCGACGGTCGGGTGAGCACCTGGGAGCGCATGAAGCTGCGTGCCGCGGTCGCCCGCCACAAGGCCCTGACGCACAGGCTCTACAACAACTGACGAGCAGGTCCTCCCCACCGTCCTTCGGGGCCGCCTCCGGGCGGCCCCTTCTCGTTGGCGCCCCTCGGCCAAGCGGCGCCCACTGCTGCCGCCGGGACACACCGGCGAGAATGGGGGCAGGTATTAGCCAGATGGTAACCCTGGGACACTAGCCTCCCCGGCGTAGGCCTGGGGGTCGGTGATGGCAGTACTGAGCGCAGTGTCGATCGCGGAAATCAAGGCGCGCGGCAGCATCAAGGACGCCGACGTCCTCAAGGTGCGGCGCAACTATTACGACGACGGCATCATCACCGCGGAGGAGGCCGAGGCAATCCTCGCCCTCAACGACGCCTGCCCGGTGCAGGATCCGGCCTGGGCCGACTGCTTCGTCGAGACCATCACCGACTACATCGTCGAGCAGGCCAAGCCCGAAGGGTATCTCACGACCGAGAACTGCGACTGGCTGATTGCGCGCATCTCCAGGGACGGCCGCATCGAGACCAAGACCGAGCTCGAGCTCCTCGTCAACGTGCTCGACAAGGCGCGCTGGGCGCCGCAGAGCCTGATCCGCTTCGCCCTCGACCAGGTCAAGATCGCCGTGCTCGAAGGCACCGGTCCGCTGCGGTCGGGCAAGCAGCTTTCCCCCGGCCATGTGTGCGAGGGCGACGTCGATGTCCTGCGCCGCATGCTCTACAGCTTCGGCGGCGACGGCAACATCGCGGTCACGCGGCCGGAAGCCGAGGTGCTGTTCGACATCAACGATGCCACCGCCGATGCCGACAACCATCCGGCCTGGACCGACCTGTTCGTCAAGGCGATCGCCAACTCCGTGATGGCGGCCTCGGGCTATGCCTGCCCGCCGCGCGAGGTGGCGCTGGCGCGGGAGGCCTGGCTCGACCGCCGCGGCGACCTCTCGCTGCCCAATATGCTCGCCGGCATGGCGGGCGGCATGAAGGGCCTGTTTGCGGGCTATCATCCCCAGAGCGAGGAGGAGCGCGCAATCGCCCAGCTCACCTTGCAGAAGATCGGCATCGTCACGCACGAGGCGATCACGCCGGCGGAGGCGCAGTGGCTGGCGGAGCGCATGGGCGGCGACGGCAGACTCACGCCCAACGAGCGCGCCGTCCTTCATCCGGGCGGAGAGCCCGGCCATCGATCCGGCGCTGCAGACGCTGGTGGATAGGGCGACGGTCGCCGCCTGAGGGCCAGGTAGTACTGACGCTACCCCTCAGCCCAGCTCGAAGGTGGTGACGCCGAAGAGGCGATCGAGCCGCAGCGGCTGAATGGCGCCGGTGTACATGCGCGCGGTCTCGAACACGGGGGCGAGGCCGAGGCCTTCTGCCAGCGCGATCGCGTCGCGGTTGGGGCTGGGAACGTCTAGGAAGACCTCGCCGCTGCCCGCGGCTGCCAGCAGGGCGCAGAGCACGGTCTCGGCGGCCGCGCGGTCGTCGGCGACGAGCGGGCCGATCTTGCGGCCGCTGCGGCAGGGCCGGATCACGCCCCAGGCGGCGAGCCGGCCGTCGCGCACCAGCGCGCGGCCGATGTGTCCGGGGGCGGCGATCCAGGCGCGCAGGAACGCGGGTCGCGAAGCCGGGAACACGGTGGCGTCGTCCGCCTCCACGGCTGCAAACGGGATATCGGACAGCGCGACCACATCGGCTCGCGGCGCTGGCGGGGCGGCGACGGTGCCGCCGTAGCGGACATTGGCGTAGGCGAGCTTGAAGCCCGACTTCCTGTAGTTCTCCTGCTGCGCCACGACGCCGTCGAGGCCGATGACGCGCGCGCCCGCGTGCGCGATGGCCGCGTTCCAGATGCTGAGGCCGTGGCCCCGGCCGCGCAGGTCCGGCCGCACGATATAGAAGCCGAGGAAGGCGAAGCGCGCGTCGTAGTCGAGGCAGGAGATGGTGGCGGCCGGCGCGCCGTCGAGCTCGCCGATCAGGAAGCCGCCGGGATCGACGGTGGCGAAGCAGGCGGCATCGCCGAGGCCGGGGTTCCAGCCTTCTGCCGCCGCCCAGTCGACGGCGAGCGCGATCTCCTCGGGCCGCATGGTGCGGATGCTGAGGGCGGTCATGGCGTGCGTCTTCGGCCTTTCCTCGCCTGCTTCATGGTCCCGAGAGCATGGCACCCAGAGAGGCGCCGCGAAAGCCGGTCCTGCCTTGGCCGCGACGAGCTGCGAGCGGTGCTGCGCCGGGGCGCGCATCGCGTGGGCGTCGCGCTATCAGGCAGCGGATAGAAGAGCGTGATCGGACAGTCACGCGCCATCGTATCTGGAATGTAAGCCGCAACAATGCTGTCGGAGGAACGGCGCGACTCACCGAAGCTCGATCGCCGCGCGCAAGCGGGTGCGCACCTCTCGCTCGGAGCTTCCCCAATGAATCGTGTGATCTTGCGCCTCGCGGGCGCCGTGCTCGCGCTTGACTTGGTTGCCGGAACGGCAGGTGCCGATGGTCCGCCGCGCGCGTCCGCGCCGCGGCCGGCGCCCGCGGCACCGTTCACCTGGACGGGCCTGTACCTCGGCCCGCATCTGGGCGGCGCGCTCGACCGCAGCGACATCTCCAACCCGTATGGGCAGACGCTGTTTGGCGACGAAATCAGGTCGCCCGGAACGCTTGCCGGCATGCAGCTCGGCTACAACAGGCAGTACGGCGCGCTGGTGGTGGGCGTGGAGACCGACGTGAGCTGGGCCGACCTCGACGGCACGTTCACCTGCCTGCAGCCCATCCGCGGCCAGATCGACGTCGACCCGAGCTTCATCGGCGGCGCGTTCGGCGCGACCTGCCGGGCGGGGGTCGACTGGCTCGGCACGCTGACCGGGCGCGTCGGCGCGGCGGTCGGGCCCGACGGTCGGATGCTGCTCTATGCCAAGGGCGGTCTTGCCTGGATGCACGGCGACGTCAGCATGGCTACCAACAACATCATGGCTGGGCAATTCGGGCCGCCGGCCGCGACCAGCAGCTCCAGCTTCACGCAGTGGGGATGGACCGTCGGCACGGGGCTCGAGTACGCGCTGGCCGGCAACTGGTCGGCGCGGCTCGAGTACGACTTTTTGAGGTTCGGCAGTCATGGCGTTGCGACGCCGCTGGCTGCTCCGATCGCGCAGCCGGACTTCCAGGGGATCTTCCAGTCCTCGGCGCCCGACGGCCGACGCGCCGGGGTCGAGCAGGACATGCATGCCGTCAAGCTGGCGCTCAACTACAGGTTCGGCAGCGGCGCGGACCCGCGGCCGACCCCGGCCCGGCATCGTCGTGGGCGCGCCGGGGCACGGCACCAGTGCAGTGCAGATCGAGGTCGGCGGCCGCTACGTCCACGGCTGGGGCAGGTTCAAGCAGGACCTCGCGGGCAGCACCGGCCTGCCCGCCAACAACTCGCGGCTGACCTGGAAGGACGTCGAGACCGACGGCGGCGAGGTGTTCTGGCGTCTCGACACGCCGCATCGCGTCATGGTCAAGGGCCTGTGGGGCACCGGCACCGGCAACAGCGGCCGCATCAACGACGAGGACTGGGGGCTCGACAGGGAAGATGACGAAGGCAACCTCGTGTTGGTGCAGCCCTACCAGAACACGGTGTCTCCAGCCGACAGCAAGCTCAGGTATTTCACGGTCGACCTCGGCTACAACCTGTTCGCGGGCCCCGGCTACAAGGTGTCGCCGTTCGTGGGCTACAGCTACTTCCGCCAGAGCATGAGCGCGTTCGGGGTGACCCTCATCGATTTTGCTCCGCCGGTGGTCGCCCTGCCGGCGAACGTCCTGGTGCTGCAGCAGTTCGCGACCTGGGAGTCCCTGCGGCTGGGCACGGCACTCGACCTGTGGCTGGCGCCCCGCCTCAGGCTCAACGCGGACGTTGCCTATCTCCCCTACGTGCACTTCGACGGCGTCGACAACCATCCGCTGCGGGTCGGCGACGGGGCGAGCACGCGCTCGCCGCAGGAGGGGGACGGCCGCGGCGTGCAGCTCGAGGCGACGCTGAGCTACGCGCTGACGGAGCGCTTCAACGTCGGCGTCGGCGGCCGCTACTGGGCGACGTGGATACCGGTCGGCGAGACCAATTTCTTCTCCGACGGGTTGTTCGTGAAGCAGAGGTTCGCCTCCGAGCAGGCGGCGCTGTTCGTGCAGGGCTCCTACAAGTTCGACGTCCCCTGCTGCGGCTGGCCGCTCCGCTGAAGTTGCGGCCGGCCCGCCTTCAGGACCGGCTCCTGACGGGGCGTGCGTCCTTCGGCCGGCAGGCGGCAATGGCGGCGAGTGCCTCCTCGCACCAGGAGACGTAGCCGCGCTCCGTCATCAGTCCCACCTTGAGGCCGAGCAGGCGTCCGGTGGCGCGCGTGCCGAGCTGCCTCCCGGAATATCGCTTCGCCAGGATCTCTTCGTAGACGGCAAGCCGCGCCCTGTGCCTGTCGAGCCTGTTGGAAATCTCCGTTGCCAGGGCGTCGAGATCGATCCTGTCCAGCGCGTAAAGCTTGAGCAGCATGTTGTCGCGCACGGGCGGCCGGTCGGTCAAATCGCGGGACCAGGAACGGATTTGGTCGAGGCCCCTCCTGCTGATCGTGTAGATCGTCTTGTTGGGTCGGTCGGCCTGGATCACCTCCTTGCTGTCGACGAAGCCGTCGGCGCGAAGCTGCTGAAGCTCGCGGTAAATCTGCTGATGGCTCGCCCGCCAGAAGAAGCCGATCGAGCTGTCGAAAGTCTTGGCCAGCTCATAGCCCGTCATGGGGCGCTCGGTGAGGCACACAAGGATGGCTTCAGCCAACGCCATTGGGCGGCTCCCATATGCGTTCTGTTGCATATGAACGTAGTTGCATATAACCTGCCTCCTGCAAGCGTCTGCTTCTAGAACAATGAGGGGAGGAATCAATGCGAATGACGCCAACCGCAAGCATCGCCGCCGTTCTCCTGGCGTGCACGTCTCCTCTCCATGCCCAGTCGCCCGGCGTCGGCAAGGACGAGATCCGGATCGGCCAGACCATGCCCTACAGCGGCAACGCTTCGGCCTATGGCGTGGTCGGGAGGGCCATGGTTGCCTATTTCGACAAGCTCAACCGGGAGCAGGGTGGCATCAATGGGCGCAAGATCAAGCTCACCAGTCTCGATGACGGCTATTCGCCGCCCAAGACAGTCGAGCAGACCCGCAAGCTGGTCGAACAGGACGACGTGCTGCTGATTTTCGGCACGCTCGGCACCCCGACCAACACCGCGATCCACAAGTACCTCAACGCCAAGCGCGTCCCGCACCTGCTGGTCACCAGCGGCGCCGACAAATGGGCGGACCCCAAGAGCTTCCCGTGGACAGTGCCAGGCATGGTCTCCTACCAGACCGAGGCAGCTGCCTACGGCCGCTACCTGCGCGAGACGCGCCCGGATGCCAAGGTCGCGCTGCTCCTGCAGAACGACGACTTCGGCAAGGACTACGCGGCCGGCTTTCGCCGCGGCCTCGGCGATGCAGCCAAGCGGATGATCGTGGCGGAGGCCACCTACGAGGTGACGGACCCCACCGTCGACTCCCAGATCCTCGCCCTCAAGGCTTCCGGTGCCGACGCCTTCTTCAGCATCACGCTCGGCAAGTTCTCCTCCCAGGCCATATCCCGTGCCTACGACATGGGCTGGCGCCCGCGCGAGTTCTTCGTGCCGACCTCGAGCACATCCATCAAGGGCATTCTCGGTCCGGCGGGCCTGGAGAAGTCGGTCGGCATCGTCACCAGCAGCATCTCGAAGTCGGTGTCGGATCCGCAGTGGAACGACGATCCCGGCATGAAGGGGTATCTCGCATTCCTGAGGGAGTATGTCCCGGCCGGCGACCCCAACGATACGAGCATGGTAGGAGGCTACAACTCCGCCATGATCCTCGCCCACGTGTTGAAGCAATGCGGCGACGACCTGAGCCGCGACAACGTACTGCGCCAGGCTACGTCCATACGCGGCATGGGCCTGCCCATGCTGCTGCCAGGCATCAAAGTGGATACGGGACCCGCCGACTACCTGCCCTACCAGACCCTGCGGCTGCAACGCTTTGACGGCAAGTCGTGGAAGCTGTTCGGCGATCCCATCTCGGATTAATGCAGAGGGTGGGCGACGGCGCTGGTCGGGCACGGGCCGCATCACGAGTGGTGGGCTGCCCGTCCGCAACCGAGATGGGAGGAGCGCCGTGATAGTCAGCGGTGACCGCAAGGTCGCCTACGCCGACCTCGAAAGGATCGTGGCCAAGGCGGCTGCAGGGTTCGCCGGCTTGGGAGTATGCGAGGGCGATGCCGTCGCGCTCATGCTGCGCAACGACGTTGCCTTCTTCGAGGCCGCAGCAGCCGCGAACGCGATAGGCGCCAACGTGGTGCCGATCAACTGGCATTTGAAGGCGGCGGAAGCAGGCTACATCCTGCGCGATTGCGGCGCGCGGGCCCTGGTGTGCCACGCGGACCTGCTGGCGCAGATTGCGAGCGAGCTTCCTGCCGATCTCCCGATCATCGTCGTTGCAACGCCCGCAGAAGTCCTGCAGGCGTACGGGCTACAGCCTGCGCCCCGGCCGGAGACGGGCGACAAGGCGCGATGGTGCGATTGGGTCGAGGCGCAACCGGCGCTGGCAGGTCCGGTCAAGCGCGGGGGCTCGATGATCTACACATCCGGCACCACGGGTGTGCCCAAGGGCGTGACGCGCCCGCGTCCGAGCCCGGCGCAGCTCGCAACCATGGATCGAGTGAGCGTCATCACATATGGGCTGAGACCCGATGCCGACATCGTCGTGCTGATGAACGGGCCAATGTACCACTCGGCCACCTACTCCTATGCGATGCTGGCCTTGCGTCATCGCTGCAACATCGTGCTGCAACCACGGTTCGACGCGGAGGGCCTGCTGCATCTGATCGACCGGCATCGCGTCACGCACATGCACATGGTCCCCACCATGTTCGTGCGACTGCTGCGTCTGCCCGAGGCGACGAGACGCCGCTACGATCTCTCATCGCTGCGCTTCGTCGTGCACGGAGCGGCACCCTGTCCACCCGACATCAAGCAGGCGATGATCCGATGGTGGGGTCCGATCATCAACGAGTACTATGGTGCGACCGAGACCGGCATCGCGGTGTGGCATTCCTCGGAGGAGGCCATGCGCAAGCCGGGCACGGTCGGCCGGGCAATTGAGGGCGGCATCGTGCGCATCCTCGATGCCGAAGGCCGCACCCTTCCGGCAGGCGAGGTCGGCGAGGTGTACGTGCGCCAAACCGCGCTCCCGGACTTCACCTACCATCGCAACGCGGCGGCCCGCGCCGAGGTCGGCCGCGACGGGCTCGCAACCGTCGGCGACGTGGGCTATCTCGACGAGGACGGCTATCTGTTCCTGTGCGATCGCAAGCGCGACATGGTGATCTCGGGCGGGGTCAACATCTATCCCGCGGAGATCGAGGCCGCCCTGACCGGCATGGCGGGCGTGCGCGACTGTGCGGTGTTCGGCATTCCCGACGACGAGTTCGGTGAGCAGCTCTGTGCCTGCATCGAGGCCGAAGCCGGACACACATTCGCTGCCGAGGATGTGCGCGCCTTCCTGAGAGAGAGACTGGCGAACTACAAGGTTCCGAAGGTCGTGAACTTCGTCGAGTCGCTGCCGAGAGAGGACAGCGGCAAAATCTTCAAGCGCCGGCTGCGCGACGCCTACTGGCAGGACCGGCAGCGCCGAATCTGACGCTCGGGACGTCGAGGAACGAGAGCACGGCCCCCGTCGCGGCAGGGTAGTCGGCGACCAGCGGGGCGATCTTGCGGCCCGTGCGGCATCGCCTGCGGATGCTGGGGTCGGGCATGGGTCGCATCCCCTCGGGATTTGACTGCGGCTCTGGCGCTAAGCCGGAACGCGAGCCGTCACAATCCACGTCGCGGCAGTAAGCCTGACGCCATCGGGTCCGTCGTGTGCCGCAAGCGCGGCTCGCACTGCCGGGAGCGCTGCGGCCCGGAGCTCGGGATTTTCCCGAAGGATCTTGCCGAGAGCCCCGACCCGCGAACAAACCGCCAGCATCGCATCGAGATCGCCGCTTCCAACCTGCTCGTCATGGGCCGCAATCTCGATGTCTCCGAACCCCGCCTCTTCGAGAATGCCGCGCACGCGGTCTGGGTTGGCGAAAGCGAATGGGCCGGGCGCGTCCGGGTCGTGAGCGGGCTGCGGCGGCAAATGAGCGGACGCGGCCCTGAGCGGCAGGATGTCGAGCGGGTTCTCCTCCAGCGCCCGCCAGCAGACGAACGCGAGCCGCCCGTTCGACCTGAGGCTGCGACGAATGTTGCTGAACGCCGCAGTGGGGTCGGTGAAGAACATCACCCCAAACCTCGAGAAAGCGGCGTCGAACGAGGCCGGCTCGAATGGGAACACCTGGGCGTCCGCTTGGACGAACCGCACGCGGTCGCAGCCTGTGGCCGCGCGCTGCGCGAACGCGAGCACCGCTGCCGACAGATCCACGCCCACGACTGTCCCGTCCGGCGCGACTGCCCGGGCAAGCTCCAATGCGGTCTCACCCCCGCCACAGCCTATATCCAGGACGCGCTCGCCGGGGCACGGCGCAAGCGCCGCCGAGGCGCGCCGACCAAGTGGAGCAAGCTGCAGCTCCAACAACTCCCGGACCTCTGCCCACGCGCGCACGCGTATTTCGTCCTGGGTCAGCGCCGGCAGGGGGCTGCTCTGGTGCATGCGGGGATCATTGCCTGACGGTCGGGGCATGTCGAGGTCGGTGCGCGCCTGCAAAGACGGCGGTGAGTATTGACCGTTAGCTGCCTTAGCCGACTTTACCGCGGCTCCTCGCGTGGCGCGTCCCTCACCAATGACGAAAGCGGATCGATCGGCTGCCAACGGTGGAGCAGCACAGCACGGCACTCCTGGAGGCTCGCTACTGCCAACGGCACCATGGTTTGAACGCGAGGACCGGACACTCTTGTCATTGGCAGCATTGCGTGGCATCTGCCGTTGGCGCTACCTAAGCACCGCTGGCTCATGAGAGGACGTCCTATGGAAACTGGCA
>JBGGME010000241.1:0-36657 GCA_041288195.1 Hyphomicrobiaceae bacterium | reverse complement strand
AACGGCTTCGCCTCGGAGGTGACGCGGGTGGCGCGCGAGGTCGGCACCGAAGGCAAGCTCGGCGGCCAGGCGCAGGTGCCGGGCGTCGCGGGCACCTGGAAGGACCTGACCGACAACGTCAACCTGATCGCCGCCAACCTCACCACCCAGGTTCGCAACATCGCCGAGGTCACCACCGCCGTGGACCGCGGGGACCTCTCGCGCAAGATCACCGTCGACGTGAAGCGCGAGATCCTCGAGCTCAAGAACACCATCAACACCATGGTGGATCAGCTCAACGGCTTCGCCTCGGAGGTGACGCGCGTCGCCCGCGAGGTCGGCACCGAGGGCGCGCTCGGCGGCCAGGCGCAGGTTCCGGGCGTCGCCGGCACCTGGAAGGACCTGACCGACACCGTCAACGTGATGGCCGCCAACCTGACCGAGCAGGTGCGCGGCATCGTCAAGGTCGTCACCGCCGTCGCCAACGGCGACCTCAAGCAGAACCTCACCGTCAAGTCCAAGGGCGAGGTCGCGGCGCTGGCCGAGACCATCAACAACATGACGGACACGCTCGCCATCTTCGCCGAGCAGGTGACGACGGTGGCGCGCGAGGTCGGCGTGGAAGGCCGCCTCGGCGGACAGGCCAACGTGCCGGGCGCCGCGGGCACCTGGAAGGACCTCACCGGCAACGTCAATCTGCTCGCCGCCAACCTGACCAGCCAGGTACGCGCCATCGCCGAGGTGACCACGGCCGTCACCAAGGGCGATCTGACGCGCTCGATCCAGGTCGAGGCGAGAGGCGAGGTCGCCGAGCTCAAAGACTACATCAACACGATGATCGACAACCTCCGGCTGACCACGGAGCGCAACACCGAGCAGGACTGGCTCAAGACCAACCTCGCCCGCTTCACCAGCATGCTGCAGGGACAGCGCGACCTGGCGACCGTCGGCACCAAGCTGCTCTCGGAGCTCGTGCCCCTGGTCAACGCCCATCAGGGGCTGATCTACCAGATGGTCACCGAGGCCGACGGCAATGCCTACCTCAAGCTGCTCGCGGGCTACGCCGACAACGGGCGCGGCGGCTATCCGCCCCGGCTTTCGCTCGGCGAGGGCCTGATCGGGCAAAGCGCCATCGAGAAGCGCCGCATCCACGTCTCGCAGATCCCGCCCGACACGGTTCCCGTCGGCTCCGTCCTGCTCGAGGCCATGCCGCGCAGCCTGCTGGTGTTCCCGATAATCTTCGAGGATCAGATCAAGGCGGTGATCGCGCTCGCCTCGCTGCACGACTTCGATCCCGCGCACCAGATGTTCCTCGAGCAGCTCACCAGCAGTACCGGCATCGTGCTCAACAGCATCGAGGCCACCATGCAGACCGAGGGACTGCTGCGGCAGTCCCAGAAGCTGGCCGGTGAGCTGCAGACCCAGCAGAGGGAGCTGCAGCAGAGCAACGAGCAGCTCGAGCTCAAGGCGCAGCAGCTCGCCGAGCGCAATCGCGAGGTGGAGGCCAAGAACCAGGAGATCGAGCAGGCCCGCAGGGCGCTGGAGGAGAAGGCGACGGAGCTCGCGCTCACCTCGAAGTACAAGTCCGAGTTTCTCGCCAACATGTCGCACGAGCTGCGCACGCCCCTCAACAGCATCCTCATCCTGGGCCAGCAGCTGAGCGACAACCCCGACCGCAACCTCACCGACAAGCAGGTGGAGTTCGCCCGCACCATCCATGGCGCGGGCACGGACCTCATGAACCTCATCAGCGACATCCTCGACCTGTCCAAGATCGAGTCCGGGACGGTCTCCGTGGATGCGGAGGAGATCTACTTTGCCAACCTCGTGGAGTCGGTCGCCCGACCGTTCCGTCACGAGGCCGAGCGGCGCCACCTGTCGTTCAACATCGAGCTCGACTCCCATCTCAACCGCAGCATCGTCACCGACTCCAAGCGCCTCCAGCAGGTGCTGAAGAACCTGCTCTCCAACGCCTTCAAGTTCACCGAGGACGGCGGCGTCCAATTCCGCATCGCTGTCGCCGGGCGCGGATGGAGCGCGGACCATCCGAGCCTCTCCAAGTCGTCCTCGGTCGTCGCATTCGAGGTGACGGACACCGGCATCGGCATCTCGCCAGAGAAGCAGAGGATCATCTTCGAGGCCTTCCAGCAGGCCGATGCCAGCACCAGCCGCAAGTACGGCGGCACCGGCCTCGGCCTGGCGATCAGCCGCGAGCTTGCCAACCTCCTCGGCGGCGAGATCCAGCTGCGCAGCCATCCCGGCAGGGGCAGCACGTTCACTCTGTACTTGCCGCTGAAATATGCCGGCCCATCGTCGCCCCAATACGCGCAGAGCGCCAAACCCTCCGCGTTCACCAGGGAGCCGGCGATCTACCATCGCGTGCCGGACAGGCCCATCGAGCAGATACCCGACGATCGCGAGGACCTTAAGCCCGGGGACATGGTTCTGCTGATCGTCGAGGACGATCCCCACTATGCCCGGGTGCTCGTCGATCTGGCGCATGACAACGGCTTCAAGGTGCTCGCCGCCGCCACCGGGGCCGACGCCCTGGCTCTCGCCAACGACTATCACCCGACCGCCATCTCTCTCGACGTATTCCTGCCCGACATGCTCGGCTGGACGGTGCTGAGCCAGCTCAAGCAAAGCCCCGCCACGCGCCACATCCCCGTGCAGATCGTCACCCTGGAGGATGACCGCCAGCACGGTCTGTCCCGCGGCGCCTTCTCGTTCATCACCAAGCCGGCGAGCACCGAGGGCTTGCAGAGCGCAATGTCCCGCATCCGGGACTTCAGCAAGCCGCGGCGCAAGCAGCTGCTGATCGTCGAGGACAACCCCGCCGAGTCCTTCAGCATCACCGAGCTGCTCGGACACCACGACATCGACATCGTCACGGCCGGCAGCGGCGCCGACGCGCTGGCGATCCTCGAGGAGCGGGGGAGCGATTGCGTGGTCCTCGACCTGCGCCTGCCGGACATGAGCGGGTTCGACATCCTGAAGAGGATGCGCGAGGACGCCCGGCTCGCCGACATTCCGGTCATCGTCTTCACGGGCCGGGAGCTGTCGGCGGAGGAGGAGGCGCAGCTGCACGCGATCGCCCGCAGCATCGTCGTCAAGGGTGTCGAATCGCCCGAGCGTCTTCTCGACGAGACCGCGCTCTTCCTGCACCGGCTGGTGTCCGACCTGCCGCCCGAGAAGCAGCGCATGCTCGAGCGGCTGCACGGATCCGACGAGGACCTGCTCGGCCGCAGCGTGCTGCTGGTGGACGACGACGCCCGCAACATCTTCGCCTTGAGCAGCGTGCTCGAGCGCCGCGGCATGCGCGTCCTGACGGCCACCACGGGCAAGGAGGCCATCGAGATCCTCAAGGCGAAGCCCGAGATCTCCATTGCGCTCATGGACATCATGATGCCCGAGATGGACGGCTACGAGACCATGCAGGAGATCCGCAGAGACGAGAAGCTGCGGCGCCTGCCGATCATCGCCCTGACGGCAAAGGCTATGAAGGGCGACCGCGAGAAGTGCGTCTCGGCCGGGGCATCGGACTATCTGGCCAAGCCTGTCAACACCGAGCAGCTGCTGGCTGCCTTGCGCATGTGGCTCCATCGCTGAGGCGGGCGTGCCGATGATCTCCACGGATCGAGTGAATGTCCTGCTGGTCGACGACCAGCCCTCCAAGCTGCTCAGCTACGAGGTGATTCTCGGCGAGCTCGGTGAGAACCTCATCAAGGCCAACTCGGCGCGCGAGGCGCTCGAGATCCTGCTCAAGAACGAGATCGCCGTCATCCTGATGGATGTCTGCATGCCCGAGCTCGACGGCTTCGAGCTGGCCAGGATGCTGAGGGACCACCCGCGCTACGAGAAGACGGCGATCATCTTCATATCCGCCATCCACCTGTCCGATCTGGACCGGGTGCGCGGCTATGAGACCGGCGCCGTCGACTACGTGCCGGTGCCCGTGGTTCCGGCGATCCTCCGCGCCAAGGTCAAGATCTTCGCCGAGCTGTGGCGCAAGACGCGCCAGCTCGAGCAGCTCAACGGCGAGCTGGAGCGGCGGGTGAAGGAGCGGACCGCGGAGCTCGAGGCGTCGGCCTCCCAGCTGCGCGAGACCGCCGAGCGGCTAAGACTGGCGAGCGAGGCCGCGGGCTTCGGCACCTACGACTACCAGACGGCCTCCGGCCAGGTGTACTGGTCCTCGTATCTGCGCGAGCTCGCGGGCATCCAGGGGGACGCGCCGCTCACCCTGGAGCAGGCGCTTGCCGTGATACATCCCGACCACCGTGAGATGGTGCACAGCCACATCGATGGCTACGCGCTGGGCTCCGGCCGTCGCGAGATCGAGTTCAAGGTGGTGCGGCCTGACGGAGAGTCCCGCTGGCTGCTCGACCGAGGCCAGGCCGTCCCCGATGGGCATGCCAGCGGCGTGCACGTGATGGGGACCGTCCTCGACATCACCGAGCGCAAGCGCAACGAGGAGCGCCAGCGTCTGCTGATGGCAGAGCTCGATCATCGCGTGAAGAACATCCTCGGCAACGTGTCGGCCATTGCGCGGCTGTCCAGCAATCGTGCGGGATCGGTTGGCGAGCTCGTGGAATCGCTCGATGGGCGCATTCAGGCGATCTCCCGCGCTCATGGCTTGCTGCGGCGAGGCGCGTGGGAAAGCGCCAATCTGGCCGAGCTCGCCGACGAAGCTCTCTCGCCCTTCCGCTCCAGCGGCAACATCGAGCTCGCGAGCGAGCCGGTTCGCGTCGTGCCGGAGCTCGCCCAATCCCTGGCGCTCATCCTGCACGAGCTTGCGACCAACGCGGTCAAGTACGGCGCGCTGTCGACGCCAAGGGGGAGGGTTAAAGTGCTGTGGTCGCGGTTGTCCGCGGGCCAGCTGCGATTTGTCTGGCAGGAGTTCGGCGGCCCGCGCGCGTCGCCGCCGACCAGGAAGGGGTTCGGGCTCACCATCCTGCAAACCGCGGCGGCGGACCTGGGCGCAATCGCCAATTCCGATTTTCGCGCCGAGGGGTTCGTCTACACGCTGCAGGGCCCGTTCGAGCTGGTGCAGCCGGGCGCTACCGTCCTCCCCTTCGGCGGGTCGACGCACAAGGCGACGCTCGCATCCGCCAAGTCGAAATCCGGCAACGGACCAGAGCCGTGCCGCATCCTCGTGGTGGAGGACGAGGCGCTTGTCGCGCTTCAGCTCCAGAACGACCTGGAGCAGCACGGCTGTCACGTCGTCGGGCCCGCGCGGTCGCTCAAGCACGGCCTGCTGCTCGCCGCGCAGGAGCGCCTCGATGCCGCCTTCGTCGATATCAGTCTCGGGCGCGACACCAGCGCGGCCATAGCCGATCAGCTGCTCGCGCGCGAGATCCCGTTCGTATTTGCAACCGGCTACTCCGAGACCGCCATGCTGCCCGAGCACCTGCGCGAGATCCCGAAGCTCAGCAAGCCCTACGGGACCAAGGAGATCTGCGACGCTCTCGGCCGGCTCATCCCGCAGAAGAGCAAGCGGCAGAACGCCTGAAGCGCCCCTCGTATCCGTCAAATCGGCAAACGCCGCATCGCGGCAGCGAAACGCGCGAGGACGGCATCGCGCGCCACATGCCGGCCATCGACGACGACATGCCGGCCGCCCGCGATCACATCGCGCACGACGCCGTCGCCCGAGGCGAACAGCCACGCGTCGAGCGCCGCGTCGCCATCCCGGCCGATGAGCGCGGGATGCTCCGCGTCGAGCACCACGATATCGGCGACCTTGCCCACCGCGAGCATGCCGCCGTCGAGGCCCAGCGCCCTCGCGCCGCCGGCGCGGGCGAGATCAAAGAGATGCCGCCCCGTGGACGCGCCGGTGGGGCCCAGGCGATTGCGTTTTCTCTCGCGCAGGCGCTGGCCGTACTCCAGCGTGCGCAGCTCCTCGGCAACCGAAATGCGCACGTTGCTGTCCGTGCCGACCGCGATGCGCCCGCCCGCATCGAGAAACCGCGCGGCCTCGAAAATGCCGTCGCCGAGGTTGGCCTCCGTGATGGGGCACAGACCGGCCGTGGCCCCCGAGTGTGCCAGGTCGCGGCTCTCTTGCGGCGTCATGTGCGTCGTGTGAATCAGGCACCAGCGGGCGTCCACGGCCATGTTGGCGAGCAGCCATTCGACGGGCCGCGCGCCCGACCAGGCGATGCACTCCTCGACCTCGCCCATCTGCTCGGCCGCGTGCATGTGGATCGGTCCCGCCGGCCACGCGTCGACCAGCGCCCGCAGCTCCGCGGCATCCACCGCGCGCAGCGAGTGCGGCGCGATGCCGAGCACCGCGCCGTCGAGCCTGGAGAGATGGCGCCGGCTCGCCTCGATCAGCCGCCGGAAGCTCTCGATGTCCGACAGGAAGCGCGCCTGCCCGGGCTTGGCGGCCTTACCGCCGCAGCCGCCATGGGCGTAGAAGCACGGCAGCAGCGCGAGCCCGATGCCGGAGGCCTCCGCCGCCGCAACGATGCGCCCAGCCATCTCGGCGGGATCGGCGTAGCGCGCCCCGTCCGGCGCATTGTGCAGGTAGTGGAACTCGCCGACAGCGGTAAAGCCGGCTTCCAGCATCTCCACGTAGGCCCAGGCGGCGATCGCCTCAACGTCATCGGGGGTCATGCGCGCGAGGAAGCGGTACATGACCTCGCGCCAGGTCCAGAAGCTGTCGTCCTCCGGTCCGCGCCGCTCGACGAGGCCCGCCATGGCACGCTGGAAGGCATGGCTGTGCACGTTGGCGACGCCGGGCACGGCGATGCCCGCGAGCCGCTCCACTCCCGCCGGGGCCGCGGCGCCGGCCTCGATGGCTGCGATCCTGGGGCCCTCGATGCGGATCAGCACATCGCGTTGCCAGCCCGTCTCCAGCAGCGCATGTTGAACGTGAAGCTGGGGCATAGTCTCCGTCCTGTTCCCTCTCCCCATTCTACTTCAGAATGGGGAGAGGGTTAGGGCCTGCACCGGCGGAGTCCGGTGGTGAGGGCCGCCAAAGCGAGGCGCCATGAAGGTCGATCGACTTTGGACGGGTGCGCGCATCGCCACGCTCGATCCGGCGCGCCCGGGGCTCGGCATCATCGAGCCCGCCGCCATTGCCGCGCGCGATGGCCGCATCGCCTGGGTCGGTCCGGGGGCCGAGATGCCGGCGCTGGATGCGGCCGAGACGATCGACGTGGCGGGTCGCTGGATCACGCCGGGGCTCGTCGATTGCCACACCCACCTGGTCTACGCCGGCTCCAGAGCGCACGAGTTCGAGCTGAGGCTCGCTGGCGCCACCTACGAGGAGATCGCGCGCGCCGGCGGCGGCATCGTCTCGACCGTCAAGGCGACGCGCGCGGCGTCCGAGGACGAGCTGGTGGCGGCCTCGCTGCCGAGGCTCGACGCGCTGATCGCCGAAGGCGTGACCTCCATCGAGATCAAGTCGGGCTACGGCCTCGATACCGAGACCGAAGCGCGCCAGCTGCGCGCCGCCCGCCGCCTCGGCAAGCTGCGACCCGTCTCCGTGTCGACGACGTTCCTCGGCGCCCACGCCCTCCCGCCAGAGGCCGAGGGCGACAAGGGCGCCTACATCGCGCGCGTCTGCGACGAGATGCTGCCGGCGATCGCGCGCGAGGGTCTCGCCGACGCGGTCGACGCTTTCATGGAGGGCATCGCCTTCGACGCGGCACAAACGGCGCGCGTGTTCGAGGCGGCCAAGCGCCTGGGGCTTCCCGTAAAGCTGCACGCCGACCAGCTCTCCAACCTCGGCGGCGCGGCGCTCGCCGCACGCTTCAGCGCGGTCTCGGCCGACCATCTCGAATACACCGACGAGGCCGGCGCCGCGGCCATGGCCAAGGCCGGCACCGTCGCCGTGCTGCTGCCCGGCGCCTTCTATTTCATCCGCGAGACGCATAAGCCCGCCGTCGATCTCTTCCGCAGGCACAAGGTGCCGATCGCGATTGCCACCGATGCCAACCCCGGCTCCTCGCCGCTGACCTCGCTGCTGCTCGCCATGAACATGGGCGCGACGCTGTTCCGGCTGACCGTGGACGAGCTCGTCGCCGGGGTGACGCGCGAGGCCGCGCGTGCGCTGGGGCGTCTGGGCGAGGTCGGCACGCTCGAGGCCGGCAAGTGGTGCGACCTCGCCATCTGGGACGTGGACCGGCTCGCCGAGCTGCCGTACCGCATGGGCTTCAATCCCCTCCATGCCAGGGTGTGGAGGGGCCGATGAGCCCCGCCGCCGCCACCGTCACGCTCAGGCCGGGGCAGGTGAGCCTCGACGATTGGCTGGCGATCTACCGGGGCGCGGACATTGCTCTTGATCCCGCTTCGGCCCCCGCGATCGAGGCAGCCGCTCGCACAGTGGCCGCCATCGTCGCCAAGGGCGAGCCCGTCTATGGCATCAACACCGGCTTCGGCAAGCTCGCGAGCGTGCGCATCGAGGCGGCCGATCTCGCGCGCCTGCAGCGCAACATCGTGCTCTCGCATGCCGCGGGCGTCGGCGAGCCCACATCGCAGCCCGTCGTGCGGCTGATGCTCGCCCTCAAGCTCGCGAGCCTCGGCCAGGGCGCATCCGGCGTGCAGCCGGCAACGGTGGCGATGCTGCAGGCGATGCTGACGAAGGGGCTCATCCCCGTCGTGCCGCGTCAGGGCTCGGTCGGCGCCTCGGGCGATCTCGCCCCGCTCGCGCATATGGCGGCGGCCATGCTCGGCATCGGCGAGATGTATACGCCCGAGGGCCGCAAGACCGCCGGAGGCGGCGCTGGCGTGGGCCGGGCTGGCGCCGGTCGCGCTGGGCCCCAAGGAGGGCCTCGCCCTCCTCAACGGCACGCAGTTCTCGACCGCGCATGCTCTGGCCGCTTTGTTCGAGGCCGACAACCTGTTCCGCACCGCGCTCGTCACCGGCGTGCTCTCCACCGAGGCCGCCAAGGGCTCCGACGCCCCCTTCGATCCACGCGTGCATGCGCTGAGCCGCCATCGCAGCCAGGCCGACTGCGCCGCGGCCCTGCGCGCGCTGATGGCCGGCAGCGCCATTCGCGAGTCGCACCGTCTCGGCGACGACCGCGTGCAGGACCCCTACTGCCTGCGCTGCCAGCCGCAGGTGATGGGCGCCATCCTCGACACGCTGCGCCATGTCGCAAGCGTGCTGGCGGCCGAGGCCAACGGCGTGTCCGACAATCCGCTGATCATCGCCGACGAAGGCATTGCGCTGTCGGGCGGCAACTTCCATGCCCAGGCCGTGGCGATTGCCGCCGACACCATGGCGCTCGCCATCTCCGAGATGGGCGCCATCGCCGAGCGGCGCGTTGCCATGCTGGTCGACCCGGCACTGTCGCGGCTGCCGGCGTTCCTCACCCCCAAACCAGGCCTCAACTCCGGCTTCATGATCCCGCAGGTGACGGCCGCCGCACTCGTGTCGGAGAACAAGCAGCGCGCGGCCCCGGCCTCCATCGACTCGATCCCGACCTCCGCCAACCAGGAGGACTACGTGTCGATGGCCGCGCACGCCGCGCGCCGCTTGCTGCCGATGGCCGAGAACCTCGCGTACATCCTCGGCATCGAGCTGCTGACCGGCTGCCAGGGCTGCGACTTCCACGCGCCCCTGCGGTCGAGCGCCGCCATCGAGCGCGTGCGCGCGCGCCTGCGCAGCGACGTGGCCCATCTCGACGACGACCGCCATCTCGCGCCCGACCTCGCCAAGGCCGCCGACCTCGTCCTCTCCGGCGCCATCGTCGCCGCCGCCGCCATGCCCCTCCCCGAGCTGTGGTAGGAATCCCCTCTCCCCGCCTGCGGGGAGAGGGAGCCGTTGGAGACCGTCATGACCCGCATCGACAACGCCCGCGTGATCCGTGCGCCCCATGGCACCGACATCACGGCCAAGAGCTGGCTCACCGAGGCGCCTCTGCGGATGCTCATGAACAACCTCGATCCCGACGTGGCCGAGAAGCCCTCCGAGCTCGTCGTCTACGGCGGCATCGGCCGCGCCGCGCGCGACTGGGAGAGCTTCGACCGCATCGTCGCGGCCCTGCGCCAGCTCGACGCCGACGAGACGCTGCTGGTGCAGTCCGGCAAGCCCGTCGGCGTGTTCCGCACGCACACCGACGCCCCGCGCGTGCTGATCGCCAATTCCAACATCGTGCCGCATTGGGCCACGCTCGAGCACTTCAACGAGCTCGACCGCAAGGGCCTGATGATGTTCGGGCAGATGACGGCAGGCTCCTGGATCTACATCGGCAGCCAGGGCATCGTGCAGGGCACCTACGAGACCTTTGCCGAGGTCGGCCGGCGCCACTACGGCGGCAGCCTCGCGGGCAAATGGATACTCACCGCCGGCCTCGGCGGCATGGGCGGCGCGCAGCCGCTCGCCGCCGTGATGGCGGGCGCCTCCATGCTGGCGGTCGAATGCCAGCCAAGCCGCATCGAGATGCGCCTCAAGACCAAATACCTCGACACTCAGGCCCAATCGCTCGACGAGGCGCTGGCCATGATCGAGCGCTCCTGCGCGGAGAAGAAACCGCTGTCGGTCGGCCTGCTCGGCAATGCCGCCGACATCTTCCCCGAGCTCGCCCGCCGCGGCGTCCGCCCCGACGTAGTGACGGACCAGACCTCGGCGCACGATCCCATCAACGGCTACCTCCCGAAGGGCTGGACGCTCGCCCAGTGGGAGGCCCGGCGCGCTGCCGACCCCAACGGCGTCATGCACGCGGCGAAGCGCTCCATGGCCGAGCACGTGCGCGCCATGCTCGAGTTCCACCGGCGCGGCATCCCCACCGTCGACTACGGCAACAACATCCGCCAGATGGCCAAGGACGAGGGCGTGGCCGACGCGTTCGATTTCCTGGGCTTCGTGCCGGCCTACATCCGCCCGCTGTTCTGCCGCGGCATCGGCCCGTTCCGCTGGGCTGCGCTGTCGGGCGATCCCGAGGACATCTATCGCACCGACGCCAAGGTGAAGGAGCTGATGCCCGGCGACACCCACCTCCACAACTGGCTCGACATGGCGCGATCGCGCATCAAGTTCCAGGGCCTGCCCGCGCGCATCTGCTGGGTTGGCCTCGGCGACCGCCACCGCCTCGGGCTCGCCTTCAACGACATGGTGGCCAGGGGCGAGCTGAAGGCGCCCATCGTCATCGGCCGCGATCACCTCGACTCCGGCTCCGTGGCGAGCCCCAACCGCGAGACCGAGGCCATGCGCGACGGCTCCGACGCCGTCTCCGACTGGCCGCTGCTCAACGCGCTGCTCAACTGCGCGTCCGGCGCCACCTGGGTGTCGATCCATCACGGCGGCGGCGTCGGCATCGGCTACTCGCAGCACGCCGGCATGGTGATCGTGTGCGACGGCACCCCCGAGGCCGCCCGCCGCATCGAACGCGTGCTGTGGAACGACCCCGCCACCGGCGTCATGCGCCACGCCGATGCCGGCTACGACGACGCCATCGCCTGCGCCCGCCAGCATGGATTGAAGCTGCCGAGCCTCGCATAGTAGGCGCGTATCCACACCGACATGAACCCGAATTAATCTCGCGGGGCCGACTGCCGCGCGCCGGCGCGCTCGTTTCCCTATTCACACGCTGGGGCGATCCCCCCAACAAGGAGACGAAGCATGTCGCTACGAATGCACCGATGGGTTGCCCCTGCCCTGCTGGCGGTGGCGATCCCCACCCTGGCGCTCGCCCAGCAGGCGCAGACGCCCGCGCCCGCCCAGCCGCCGGCCAAGAGCGACCGGCAGGGTCCGCGCCTCTCGCCCGAAGCCCGCGCCAAGCTGGTCGACGGCCGCATGGCCATGATCAGAGAGACGCTGAAGCTCAACGATGCACAGTTCAAGCTGTGGCAACCTATTGAGGCTCAGCTCCGCTCCCGGTCTTTGGCACGCGAGCAGCGCTGGACCGAGCGGCGCCAGGCTCGCGAGCAGGGTGCCCAGCGTCCCGCGCTCCCCGACCGTCTCGATCGCGCCAGCGAGGCCATGGCCAAGCGCGCCACGGACATGAAGGCCTTCGCCGACGTCTTCCGCCCGTTCTATGCATCGCTGAGCGACGAGCAGAAGGCGCTCTCCCGCATCGTCCTGCGTGAGGGTCGCGATCACGGCGGCAGCGGGCACCACCGCTGGGCCAACCGCTGACCTGCAGCGCACTGGAAAGCCGGCGTCCGGAGGTCCCTATCCCTCCGGCCGCCCGGCCTCCGCCGAGCGCCGTCATTCCCGCGAGCGCGAAGCGCGTCGGTGGGAATCCAGCCCCAAGTACGACGGTCGGAGTCTGCGATTGGATTCCCGCTCTGCGCTTCGCTTGGCGGGAATGACGGGCCCTCAATACGTGCGCGGCATGCCCAGCACGTGCTGGGCGACGTAGGCGAGCACCATGTTGGTGGAGATCGGCGCGGTCTGATACAGCCGGCATTCGCGCCACTTGCGCTCGATGCCGTACTCGCGCGCGTAGCCGAAGCCGCCGAACGTCTGCAGGCACGCTTCCGCCGCCTTCCAGGCCGCGTCGGCCGCCAGCATCTTGCCCATGTTGGCCTCCGCGCCGCAGTCCTGCTCGGCCTCGAACAGCGCGCAGCCCTTGCGCACCAGCATCTCGGCAGCCACCAGCTCCGCATGCGCCCGCGCGATCGGGAACGCCACGCCCTGGTTCTGGCCGATCGGCCGGCCGAACACGATGCGCTCCCTGGCATACTCGGCGGCGCGGCGGATGAAGAACTTGCCGTCGCCGAGCGACTCCGACGAAATGAGAATCCGCTCGGCATTCATGCTGTCGACGATGTACTTGAAGCCCTGGCCCTCCTGGCCGATCAGGTTCTCGGCCGGCACCTCGAGGTTGTCGAAGAACACCTCGCAGGTGTTGTGGTTGATCATGGCATCGATCTTCTTGATCTCGACGCCGCGGCCCTTGGCCTCGCGCAGGTCGACGAGGAACACGGAGAGGCCCTCGGAGCGCTTCTTGACCTTGTCCGGCGGCGTCGTGCGCGCGAGCAGCAGCATCAGGTCGGAGTGCAGCACGCGGCTCGTCCACACCTTCTGGCCGTTGACGACGTAGCGGTCGTTGCCCTTCTTGTCGGCGCGGGTCTTGAGCTGGGTGGTGTCGGAGCCGGTGGTGGGCTCGGTGACGCCGAACGCCTGCAGCCTGAGAGCGCCCGAGGCGATGCCCGGCAGGTACTTCTGCTTCTGGGCGGCGTTACCGTGCCGCAGCACCGTGCCCATCGTATACATCTGCGCATGGCAGGCGGCCGCGTTGCAGCCCGTCTCGTGGATGGTCTCGAGGATGGCGCAGCCGGCCGACAGCGGCAGGCCCGCCCCGCCGTATTCCTCGGGGATCAGCGCACCCAGGTAGCCGGCCTTGGTCAGCGCATCGACGAAGGCGGTCGGATACTCGCTCGCGTGGTCGAGCTTCACCCAATACTCGTTGGGGAACTCGCTGCACACGTGCCGCACGCCGTCGCGGATCTCCTCCCAGCCGGGATCGATGGGGATGGAGACGTTTTCGCTGGTCTTGGTCATGTTGGGCTTCCGCTCGAAAGGTCGATCGAACCGATACCGAACCCCCGCCCTCTTGGCCAGCCGCTTCCTCCCCGCCCGTCATGCCGGCGGTGGCCGGCACCCATGCACTAGTCTCAGCCATGCTGGGTCCCGCCTTCGCCGAGGCGATTTTTGGGGCCCAGCGTGACGAACGCGCAGGCCGATGCCATGTTGCTGCCCGAGCCGTTCCTCCGGAGGCGTCCTCATGCTGTTTCTCGTCGTATCCACCCCGCGCCCCGAGCGGCCCTCGGACATGGCGCGCACGCGCCAGTCGTTCTGGCCGTGGATGGCCAAGTACCAGGCGAGCGGCACCTGCAAGCAGATATACGCGCGGGTCGGCCGCGGCGCCGTCGCCATCCTGGATGTCGAGAGCAACGAGGCGCTGCACCGCATCCTCAACGAGTGGGCGGACATCATCCCGGCCCACTTCGACGTCTACCCGCTGGTCGACACCGAGGCGACGCACAGTATGCTGGCCGCCCAGGTGGCCGCGGATAAGCAGTAGTTGCAGGCCAGGGGAACGCACATGCAGGATTTCAAGGGAAAGCTTGCCGTCGTCACCGGCGGCGGCACGGGCATGGGCCGGGAGCTTGTGCGCCAGCTCGCCGCCGAAGGCTGCAGCGTCGCCATGTGCGACATCTCGGCAGAGGCCATGGCCGAGACCCGGCGATTGAGCCTCGACGGCGCCCCGTCGCCCGCCCCGCGCGTCACCACGCATGTCGCCGACGTCTCCGACGAGGCCCAGGTGCTCCGCTTCCGCGACGCCGTCGCCAGGGAGCACGCCACCGACAAGCTCCACCTCCTCTTCAACAACGCCGGCATCGGCGGCGGCGGCAGCCTGTTCGCCAACAGTCGCGAGCAGTGGGAGCGGACTTTCAGCATCTGCTGGGGCGGCGTCTATCTCTCGACGCGCGCGTTCCTGCCCATGCTGGTGAAGGCCGACGCAGCGCATATCGTCAACACCAGCAGCATCAACGGCTTCTGGGCCTCCGTCGGCCCCACCGTGCCGCACACCGCCTACAGCGCCGCCAAGTTCGCGGTGAAGGGCTTCACCGAGGCGCTGATCACCGACCTCAGGGTGAACGCGCCGCACATCAAGTGCTCCGTCGTCATGCCCGGCCACATCGGCACCTCGATCGTCGCCAACTCGCGCAAGGTGCAGTTCGGAAGCAGCCCCGACGCCATGGGCCCCGAGGAGATCGCCCAGTTGCGCGCGCGCCTTTCGGCGGCGGGACGCGACATGTCGCAGGTGCCGGATGCCGCCATCCAGGCCTTCGCCGTCGAGCGCGCGCGCAAGTTCCTGGAGGAGGCGCCGATGACGGCCGCCGCCGCGGCCGAGGTGATCCTGGCGGGCGTCAAGGCGGAACGCTGGCGCATCCTCGTCGGCGACGACGCCCACGAGATCGACAGGCGCGTGCGCCAATCCCCGGAGCAGGCCTACGAGGAGGACTTCTTCGCCGACTTCGCCAACACCGTCGGCTGGAAGGTGGGGCGCTGAGTTCCCGTAGTTGCCGTAGGTTGGGTCAGCGCGAAGCGCGTAACCCAGCATCTGACGTGGCCCCGAGGCCCCGCGACGGCGAGGCTTACTTCGGTTGCCTGGTCAGCTCCGTGCAGGACGCGATGCGCGAAGCCGATGACAGATGCAGATAGCAGATCTCCATTCGGTCGGGCGTCAGCATCGTCCCCACGTCATAGCCGTCGTCGTCGACCATGTAGATCGCACCGGAGCGCGATATGACGGCGATGACCGTCTCGCTGTGGCGCGCCGACGAGAATGTTCCAGAGAAGCGGCGGCCATCCTGCTTGTCGATCACCAGCGTGAAGGCAACGCTCGCCAGCCGCGGCTGGTTTGCCTGCTGCCCAGGATGATGCGCGGTCCCACCCAGCACGATCGATTGGCTCTCCCCCTTCCAGGTGCCGCGAAGGTCGGGAGGTGCGTTGTCGGCCGCAGCAGGCGTCGCAAGGGCCATGAGCACAACGATCCAAGCATATTTCGACATGGGTGACGTTCCTTTGGTGATGTCCCCGGGCCCGCGGTCATGCAGCGGACCGCTTCGCAAGCGGGGCCCTGAAGGTGTCGTCCCGAACACCCTTACGGGCGATTAATTCGAGCACGGAAAATAGATGCGTTGCCGGCAATTGATGACGCGGCAGCCTGTAGGTTGGGTTACGGCCTACGGCCTAACCCAACATTTCACTGGCCGAGTCAGACGTTGGGTTACGCGCTTCGCGCCAAACCCAACCTACGCTACCGCCCCTTGTACTTGGGCTTGCGCTTCTCGTTGAAGGCGTTGATGCCTTCCTGGCGGTCCTCTGTGGGGATGGTGCGGTTGTAGGCCTCGATCTCGAAGGCGTAGCCGGACATGCGGTCGAGCTCGGTCGCCTTGTCGAGCGCCTTCTTGACCTGCCGCGCCGAGACCGGCGCATTGCCGGCGATGCGCTCGGCCACGGCCCGCACCTCGGCCATCAGCTGCGCGTCGGGGCATACTTTGTTGACCATGCCCCACGCCAGCGCCTGCTCGGCCGTGAACGGCGTCCCCGTCAGCACCAGCTCCTTGGCGCGGCGCACGCCAACCGCGCGCGGCAGGTTCTGCGTGCCGGCGGCCCCCGGCATGATGCCGAGCGTCACCTCGGTCAGCGCGAACCTGGCCGACTGCGCCGCGTAGATGAAATCGCACCCCAGCGCGATCTCCATGCCGCCGGCGAACGCGGCGCCGTTGACGGCCGCGATGACGGGGATCGGGCATTCCATGATGGCGCGCATCATCTGCTCGACGATGGCATGCTGGCGGCGCCAGGTCTCGTCGGTCATGCCCCTGCGCTCTTTCAGGTCACCGCCGGAGCAGAAGGCGTTGCCCTCGCCCGTGACGATCAGGCAGGCGGCTGCGTTCTCCTCGACGTAGAAGCCCCAGAACAAATCGCGCAGCTCGGTCATCATGCGCGTGTTCATGGCGTTCTTGACCTCGGGCCGGTTCATGGTGATGAGCCCCACCCGGTCCTCGCCGATCACAACCTTCAGCGTCTCGTATGTCATGGGCATTCCTCTCCGCGTCATTCCCGCGAGCGCGAAGCGCGTCAGCGGGAATCCAGCCCAAACCGCGACCTCGACCAGTCGCTGGATTCCCGCTCTGCGCTTCGCTTGGCGGGAATGACAGCAAAGCGCGTCCGTCAGCCGCCCGCAAGCCGCCCCATCAGCATGGCTACGTGGTCGTCGATGCCGGGCAGCTGCGCCTGGCTCGGCACGCCGGCGAATACATCCTCGCCCGCAAGCCACTTCTGCTCCGACCGCTCGTCCTGCAGAACGACCTTGAGCGCGCCCGACAGCTCGAATACCGAAGCCGCCCGCGCGTCCCACAGGCGTAGCCCCGTGAGCAGGGCCGCCGCGCAGCACTCGAATACGCCCTGGTCGAAGCGGCGCAGGGGGATCTGCGACGGCTTGCCCTCGTGCTCGCTCCTGCAGGCGGCAACGGCGAGCGAATTGTGCTTGCGGCACACTGCGGGCCGCGCCGCGTAGACCGCGCAGCGGTCGTTCTCGAGCAGCGGGCAGGGCGGCCTCGCGCCGGCCTCGCGCGCCTGGCCGACCGCGTCGCACCGGCCGCCGACCTCCGCGAGATAGGCTTTGTCGCGGTTCCTCCGCAGCTCGCTCGCCGCCAGGAAGATCTCGGGCGCCGTGGCCATCACCATGTTGTGGCAGCAGTAGGTGCACCCGGCTGCGCACGCGAGCGGCTGCTGGCGCTGGGCCGCGGGCAGCTTGCGCATGGTCAGGTCGAACACGCGCTCGACCAGCGCCGCAGCGTTCGACGCGCGCCCCGGCGTCTTCGTGTCGCTCAGCTCCTCGCGCACGGCCAGCGCCAGCGCCATCGTCGCCTCCGGCCGATGCGGCACCGGCAGGCCGTCGCGATTGAGATCGCCCGCAAGCTTCAGCAGCTCGCGCTCGAGCTTGCGCCGCTGCTGTCTGGTGAGACCCTCGCTCACGATCCCGTCGCGTGCCCGAGCACGGTCCTCACCGATCGCTGCCAGCCCGCATATTTGCGCTCGCGCTCGGGCGCGGCGAGCTGCGGCTTGAACCCGCGCTGCAGCTTCCAGAGCCTGGCAAAGCCCGCCGCGTCCGGCCACACGCCGGCCTTGTGGCCCGCCAGCCAGGCGGCGCCCAGCGCCGTCGTCTCCTGGATGACGGGGCGCTCCACCGGTGCGTCCAGGATGTCGGCCAGGCACTGCATGGTCCAGTCGCTCGCCACCATGCCGCCGTCGACGCGCAGCACCGCCTTCGCCGCGCCCGACCAGTCGCTGTACATGGCGTCGATGAGATCGCGCGTCTGGTAGCAGACGGCCTCCAGCGCCGCGCGCGCGATCTCGTTGGGGCCGGTGGCGCGCGTGAGGCCGAAAAGCGCGCCGCGCACATCGGGCTGCCAATAGGGTGCGCCGAGGCCGACGAAGGCCGGCACCAGGTACACGTCCTGCGCGTTGTCCGCCCTGGCGGCAAGCGCGCCGCTCTCCTCGGCCGAGGCGATGATCTTGAGCCCGTCGCGCAGCCACTGCACGGCGGCGCCGGCGATGAAGATGGCCCCCTCGAGCGCATAGGTGCGCTCGCTTCCCAGCTGGTAGGCGATGGTCGTGAGCAGGCGGTTGTGCGACGGCACTGGCTTGTTGCCGGTATTGAGCAGCGCAAAGCAGCCCGTGCCATACGTCGCCTTGACCATGCCCGGCATGAAACAGGCCTGCCCCAGCGTGGCTGCCTGCTGGTCGCCGGCAATGCCGCGAATCGGGATGGCGGCGCCGAGGATCGACGGCTCGGTCGTGCCGTAGTCGGCGTCGCAGGCCCGCACCTCCGGCAGGATTGCGCGCGGCACCTTGAACAGCCGCAGCAGGTCGTCGTCCCAGGCACCCTTGGTGATGTCGTACAGCAGGGTGCGCGACGCGTTGGTGGCATCGGTCGCATGCACGCGCCCACCCGTCAGCCGCCACAGCAAGAAGCTATCGACGGTGCCGAAGGCAAGATGCCCGGCCTCGGCCGCCGCCCGCGCACCCCCCATGTGATCCAGCAGCCAGGCGATCTTAGTTGCGGAGAAGTAGGGATCGAGCAGCAGCCCGGTCTTTTTCGTGACCATCGGCTCATGCCCGCCTCTTTTCAGGTCCCGGCACGCGTCGGCGGTGCGCCGGTCCTGCCAGACAATGGCCCGATGGATGGGCTTGCCCGTCCGCCGGTCCCAGACGAGGCAGGTCTCGCGCTGGTTGGTGATGCCGAGGGCGGCGATGTCGGCCGCCCCGAGCTTGGCCGCCGCGAGCGCCTGCCGGGCGGTCTCCACTGTAGTGCGCCAGATATCCTCGGGGTCGTGCTCCACCCAGCCCGACGCCGGGTAGTGCTGGGCGAACTCGCGCTGGCCCTGCCCCAGGATGGCGAGATCCGGCCCGAACATAATGGCCCGACTCGAGGTCGTCCCCTGGTCGAGCGCCAGGACCGCGCCTGCCTTTGCCATGGTCTCCTCCCGCCGGCCGCCCCCCGGCGACCCTAGGCGAGGGGCCAGCCGACGGGCAAGGCTCGCGGCGATCGGCCCCCATGGACCTGCGAACGCCAGGACTTCCGGCCTGGGCGGTTGATGGGTTACCTTCGGTCCGGCGCAAACCGGGTGCGCCGCGGCTGTTACGCCGTTGTCATGGGAAAGCTGCAAGAAGCGTCCGGAAGACGACCTCAGGCTCCCGAGGAGGAGACGTTATGCAGAGACGAATCGGTTTTGGCTGGCTCATCGCCGGCGCGGTCCAGTTCGCGGCCGGCGGCGCGAGTGCGCAGACGGAGATCCACTGGTGGCATGCGATGACGGGCGGCAACAACGATCTCATCGTCAAGCTCGCCAGCGACTTCAATGCCGCCCAGAAGGACTACAAGGTCATCCCCAGCTACAAGGGCGGCTACCCCGATACCATGAATGCCGGCATCGCCGCCTTCCGCGCCGGGCAGGCGCCGCACATCATGCAGGTGTTCGAGGTCGGCACCGCCACCATGATGTCGGCGACCGGTGCGGTGAAGCCGGTGCACGTGCTGATGAAGGAGGCGGGCGAGGCGTTCGATCCCAAGATCTATCTGTCCGGCATCGCCGGCTACTATTCCACCACCAAGGGCGAGATGCTGTCGTTTCCATTCAACTCGTCCAGCACCGTGATGTGGTACAACAAGGACGCCTTCAAGAAGGCAGGTCTCGACGCCGACAACCCGCCCAAGACTTGGCCCCAGGTGTTCGACGCCGCCAAGAAGCTCAAGGCCGCCGGTAACCCCAATTGCGGCTTCGGCAATGCCTGGGTCACCTGGGTCAACCTCGAGCAGCTGTCGGCCTGGCACAACCTTCCGCTCTCCACCAAGGCCAACGGCATGGACGGCTGGGACACGGAGCTCAAGTTCAACGGGCCGCTACAGGTGAAGCACCTCGAGACGCTCGTTGAGCTGCAGAAGGACAAGACCTACGACTACTCGGGCCGCACCAACACGGGCGAGGGCCGCTTCACTTCGGGGGAGTGCGCGATCTTCCTCACCTCGTCGGCCTTCTTCGGCAACATCAGGGCCAATGCCAAGTTCGAGTTCGGCGCAGCGCCGATGCCCTACTACCCGGACGTGGCGGGCGCACCGCAGAACTCCATCATCGGCGGGGCCTCGCTGTGGGTGATGACCGGCAAGAGCGCGCAGGAATACAAGGGCGTCGCCAAGTTCTTCACCTTCCTGTCGGACACCGACCGCCAGGTGGAGATCCACAAGAAGTCGGGCTACCTGCCGATCACCAAGGCCGCCTACGAGAAGACCAAGGCGTCGGGCTACTACAAGGAGTTCCCGTATCTCGAGACGCCTCTGCTCGAGCTCACCAACAAGGAGCCGACCGAGAACTCGCGTGGCCTGAGGCTCGGCAACATGGTGCAACTGCGCGACGTGTGGGCCGAGGAGTTCGAGGCCGCGCTGTCGGGCAAGAAGTCCGCCAAGCAGGCGCTCGATGATGCGGTCGCCCGCGGCAACCAGATGCTGCGCCAGTTCGAGCGCACGGTGTCGCGATGACGAGCGCTGCCTTCCCCTCCCCCTTGTGGGGAGGGGTCAGGGGTGGGGGGAACCACAACTGTACGCGTTCTGCAATCCCCCCCTCCCTAACCCTCCCCCACAAGGGGGGAGGGAAGAGGGGCGCGTGAAAGCATGGAAAAGCGCGCGATCTTCGGCGGCAGGATGCTGCCCTATCTGCTGCTGGCGCCACAGCTTGGCGTGACGCTCGTTTTCTTCTACTGGCCGGCGAGCCAGGCGGTGTGGCAGTCGTTCCTGCTGCAGGACGCCTTCGGGCTCAAGACCGACTTCATCTGGCTCGAGAACTATCGTGACCTGTTCGCGCAGGGCGACTACTACCGCGCCATGGCGACGACAGCGATCTTCTCGGTCGCCGTCGGCGCCTTGTCGCTGTCGATCGCGCTCATGCTGGCCGTGCAGGCCGACAAGAGCATCAAGGGCGCGGGCGCCTACAAGACGCTGCTGATCTGGCCCTACGCGGTGGCCCCGGCGATCGCCGGCGTGCTGTGGCTCTTCATGTTCCAGCCCTCGCTCGGGCTGGTGGCGCGGGGCTTGCGCTCGATGGGCGTCGACTGGAACCCGCTGCTCGAAGGCACCCACGCCATGATCCTGGTCATCCTGGCCTCGACCTGGAAGCAGATCAGCTACAATTTCCTGTTCTTCCTCGCCGGCCTGCAGTCGATCCCAAAGTCCGTGATCGAGGCCGCCGCCATCGACGGCGCCCGTCCCACGCGGCGGTTCTGGACCATCATCTTCCCGCTGCTGTCGCCGACCGCCTTCTTCCTGCTGGTCGTCAACATCGTCTACGTGTTCTTCGACACCTTCGGCATCATCGACGCCATGACTGGCGGCGGCCCCTCCAAGGCCACCGAGACGCTCGTCTACAAGGTGTTCTTCGACGGCCGCCTCGGCGGCGACCTCGGCTCCTCGGCGGCGCAATCGGTGGTGCTGATGGTGATCGTGGTCGGCCTCACCGCCGTGCAGTTCCGCTACATCGAGCGCAGGGTGACGTATTGATCCGTCCCCTCTCCCCGCTCGCGGGGAGAGGGTTAGGGTGAGGGGCGGCCGTAAGCGCCAACGCGAAGGTAATGTACGCAATGCCGAAATCCGTGATGTGGAAGGAGCTGACCGCGGCCGATCTGCGCGAGAAGGCCGAGGCCGGCGCCATCGTGCTGATGCCGGTCGCCTCCATGGAGCAGCACGGGCCGCATCTCCCGGTCGGCGTCGACACCTACCTGAGCGAGGGCCTGTGCAAGGCAACGGCCGAGGCGATCGTAGGCGACACGCCTGTGGTGGTGGCTCCCACGCTCTGGTGCGGCATGGCCGAGCACCACATGGCCTTCGGCGGCACATTCACGCTGGACATCCCGACCTATCGCGCCGTCCTCCTCTGCCTGCTGCGCAGCCTGGAGCGGCACGGCTTCAGGAAGGTGTTGATCGTCAACGGCCACGGCGGCAACATCGCAGCGCTGGCCTCTTTCCTGCCCGACCTCGCACGCGAGCTGCCGGGCCTGGCGCTGCGCGTCACCACGCCCTACCAGCCGGCCCAGCAGGCGATCGCGAAGGTGCTCGAGGACCAGGACGACGGCGTGCACCACGCCTGCGAGGCGGAGACCTCCCTGATGATGGTATTCGCCCCCGACACGGTGCGCACCGACAAGCTCGCCGAGGCGCACGGCCCCCCGCACTGGACGCCGCCGCCGGCCGGCGTCGGACGCTTCCTCTCCTTCCGCGACGCCACCGCCTCGGGCGTGGTCGGCGATGCCCGCCGCGCCAGCCCCGAGAAGGGCGAGAAGATCGTGGCGGCCGTCCGCGACTGCCTCGCCGCCATCCTGCGCGACCCGCGCATGTGGAGCTGAGCCATGGTCGAGCGGCGGCGCCTCGGCGATCTCATCCCGCACATCGTGCTGCTGATCGGCGTCGCCATCGTCGCCTTCCCCGTCTACCTGTGCTTCGTGGGCTCCACCCATCCCCAGGCCGTCATCGCCAACGGCCAGATGCCGGTGACGCCGGGGCCGCTCTTCTACGAGACCTACTACAAGACGCTGTTCATCGGCACCAGCGGCACCACGCGCGAGCCCGTGAGCAACATGCTGCTCAACAGCTTCATCATGGCGACCATCATCGCCGTTGGAAAAATCGCCATCTCGATCATCTCCTCCTACGCCGTCGTCTACTTCCGCTTTCCCTTCCGCATGGCGGCGTTCTGGCTGATCTTCATGACGCTGATGCTGCCCGTGGAGGTGCGCATCTACCCGACCTACAAGATCGCCGCCGACCTCAAGCTGCTGGACTCCTACGCCGGCCTCACCATCCCGCTGATCGCCTCGGCCACCGCCACGCTGTTCTTCCGCCAGTTTTTCATGACCATCCCCGACGAGCTGATCGAGGCCTCCAAGCTCGACGGTGCCGGCCCGTTCCGCTTCTTCAAGGATACGGTGCTGCCGCTGTCCAAGACCAACATCGCCGCGCTGTTCGTGATCCTCTTCATCTACGGCTGGAACCAGTACCTGTGGCCGCTGCTCATCACCACGCGCGACGACATGCAGACCATCGTCATCGGCATCAAGAAGATGATCGTCACCGCCGACGCGCTCACCGAGTGGAACGTCGTCATGGCCACCGCCATGCTCGCCATGCTTCCCCCGGTCGCCGTCGTGATCCTGATGCAGCGCTGGTTCGTGAAGGGCCTCGTGGAGACCGAGAAGTGAACTTCCCTCCCCCCTTGTGGGGGAGGGCAGGGAGGGGGGTATTCCAGAACGATCGTTGGGGTTCCCCCCACCCCTAACCCCTCCCCACAAGGGGGAGGGGAATCCGCGGAGAATTTGCTGATGGCCTCGGTGACGCTGGAGGAGGTGCGCAAGGTCTACGCCGGCGGCGTGGAGGCGGTGAAGGGCGTGTCGCTCGGCATCCCCGACGGCTCGTTCACGGTGCTGCTGGGCCCCTCGGGCTGCGGCAAGTCCACGCTTCTGCGAATGATCGCCGGCCTCGAGACCGTCACTGCGGGCAAGATCAGCATCGGCGGCAAGCTCGTCAACGAGGTCGAGCCCGCCGACCGCGACATCGCCATGGTGTTCCAGAACTACGCGCTCTATCCGCACATGTCGGTCTACGACAACATGGCCTACGGCCTCCGGAACCGCGGAACGCCCAAGCCCGACATCGAGCGGCGCGTGGCAGAGGCCGCCAAGCTGCTCGGCATCGACACCTTCCTAAAGCGCAAGCCGCGCGAGCTGTCCGGCGGCCAGCGCCAGCGCGTCGCCATGGGCCGCGCCATCGTGCGCGAGCCGCAGGCCTTCCTGTTCGACGAGCCGCTGTCGAACCTGGACGCCAAACTCAGGGTGCAAATGCGCGCCGAGATCCGCCGCCTGCACAACCGCCTCAAGGCCACGTCCATTTTCGTCACCCACGACCAGGTCGAGGCGATGACGCTCGCCGACATGGTGGTGGTCATGAACGGCGGCCGGATCGAGCAGACCGGCAAGCCGACCGAGGTCTACCGCCTGCCTACCACGCGCTTCGTCGCGACCTTCATCGGCTCGCCCGCCATGAACCTCGTGCCCGGCAAGGTCGTCGGCCCCGGCGTCGTGGAGACGGCCGGCGGACGCATTGCCTTCACCGCCAATGCCTTCGATGCCGCCGCGGGCCGCGAGGTCGAGGTCGGCGTCCGGCCCGAGGACCTGCGCTTCGCCCCCGCCGGAGACAACGCGCTGGCGTTCGCCGGCGACTTCGTGGAGGAGCTGGGCGCCACCCGCCTGTTCCACGGCACCTCCGGCGATGCGCCGCTGGCGGTCGCCGTCGCCGCCGCCGAGGCCGAGAAGGCGGGCACTGCCGTCACGGCCGATGCTTCCGCCGTGCACCTCTTCGATCCCGCCAGCGGCAACAGCTTGCGCAGGTAGGGGTCAGACCCCATGCTGCCGCGATGAAAACTACGGAGAGAGCGAGCCATGGGGTCTGACCCCATCACGCCACCCATCCTCGTCTTCGGCGGCCCCTACTCCAACCTGCGGGCAACGCAGGCCATGCGCGCCCGCGCCGAGGAGCTCGGCATTCCGCCCTCGTCCACCATCTGCACCGGCGACGTCGTCGCCTACTGCGCCGAGCCCGAGGAGACCACGGCCCTCGTGCGCGACTGGGGCTGCCACGTCATCGCCGGCAACTGCGAGGAGCAGCTCGCCGCGGCAGCCGAGGACTGCGCCTGCGGCTTCGAGGAAGGCAGCGAGTGCGATCTGCTGGCCAAGGGCTGGTATCCCTTCGCCAACGCACTGCTGTCGCCGGCGAGCCGCGCCTGGATGGCGGCCCTCCCTAGGACGCTGACCTTCACGTCGGGCGGGCTGCGCTTCCGCGTCATTCACGGCGGCGTCGACCTCATCAACCGCTTCGTGTTCGCCTCCGAGCGCGACGTTCTCGCCGAGGAGCTGGACCGAGCCGGCGCCGACGTGGTCATCGCCGGCCACGCGGGCGTACCGTTCATCGAGAGAGTCGGCCGGCGCACCTGGTTCAATCCCGGCGTCATCGGCATGCCCGCCAACGACGGCACCGCGGACGTGTGGTACGGCCTGATCGAGCTCGACGCGGGCCGTATCGTGCTCTCCACTCATCGTCTCGCCTACGACCACGTCGCCGCCGCCGCCGCCGTGCGCCGCGCCGGCCACGCCGACGGTTACGCGCGCACGCTCATCACCGGCCTGTGGCCGAGCCTCGACATCTCCCCCGCGCCCGAGCGCGCCGCGACGGCCAAGCGCTTGCGCCGCCGCACCCTGCGCCTCGAGCCGCTCCCGGTGCCCGCGTAGGGCGATCCCCTCTCCCCGCTTGCGGGGAGAGGGTCAGGGTGAGGGGCGGCCGCAGGCGCCGACAGAGTCGGGTTATTTCACCAGCTCCCCCTTCAGCGCCTTGGCGATCAGCGCCCGCGTGTTCTCCACGCCGTAGAGCTCGATGAAGCTGCCGAACCGGGGGCCCTTCTCCTCGCCGAGCAGCACCTGATAGATGGCCCCGAACCACGCGTTCGACACGCCCGGCTTGTCCGGCGTGGCGCCCTTGGCGGCCAAATCCTGGTAGCGCGGGATGGTGCGGCCGACGTCGTAGAGGATGCCCTGCAGCTCATCGGCCTTGGCGCCGGGCGGCACCTTGCCGAGCGCATCCAACAGTGCCTGCAGCGCTCCCGCCTCGACCTCGTCGGGCGCGCGGAACTTCTTCTGCGGCGCCACGAAGTCCTCGTAGTAGCGCACCGCATAGCCGGCGAGATGATCGAGCAGCGGATGCGTCTCGGGCCTCGCGTCCGGCGCATGGCGCCGGATGAAGCCCCACAGCACGTCCTTGTCGTGCGCGTTGGACGCGGCCACAAGATTGAGCAGCAGCCCGAACGAGATCGGCAGCTCGGCAGCCGGCGGCGCGCCCGCATGGATGTGCCAAACCGCGTTGTCGACGCGGCCCTTGTCGTCCTGGCGCGGATATGCCGCCAGGAACTGCAGGTACTCGTCCACCGTGCGCGGGATCACGTCGAAGTAGAGCCGCTTGGCCGCCTTCGGCTTCTGGAACATGAACAGCGACAGGCTCTCCGGCGAGGCGTAGGTCAGCCACTCCTCGATGGTGAGGCCGTTGCCCTTGGACTTGGAGATCTTGGTGCCCTCCTGGTCCAGGAACAGCTCGTAGATGAAGCTCTCGGGCGGCACCCCGCCGAGCGCGCGGCAGATCTTGGAGGACAAGGTCACCGAGTCGATCAGGTCCTTGCCGCACATCTCGTAGTCGACGCCGAGCGCGGTCCAGCGCAGCGCCCAGTCGGCCTTCCACTGGCACTTGACCCGCCCGCCCGTGACCGGCGTCTCGATCTCCTCCCCCGACTCGGGATCGACATAGGTGACGGTGCCCCGCGTCGCGCTGCGCGCCAGCATCGGCACCTGCAGGACGCGGCCACTGATCGGCGAGATCGGCAGGAACGGCGAGTAGGTGGCGCGGCGCTCGGGTCCCAGGGTCGGCAGGATGATGTCCATCACCTTGTCGTAGACCTCGAGCATCCTGAGCAGCGTGGCGTCGAACACGCCGGCCTTGTAGGTCTCCGTCGCCGACATGAACTCATAGGCGAAGCCGAACTGGTCGAGGAAGCCTCTCAGCATCGCGTTGTTGTGGTGCGCGAAGCTCGCATGCTCGTTGTCGAAGGGATCGGGCACGGAGGTCAGCGGCTTCTCCAGGTAGGCCGCCAGCATGTCCTTGTTGGGCACGTTGTCGGGCACCTTGCGCAGCCCATCCATGTCATCGGAGAAGCAGATGAGCCGCGTCTTGATGCGGCCCTCGGTCAGCACCTCGAAGGCGTGGCGCACCATGGCGGTGCGGGCGACCTCGCCAAACGTGCCGATGTGCGGCAGGCCGGAGGGGCCGTAGCCCGTCTCGAAGATGACGGTCTTGTCCTTGCCGCCCTTGATGGTCTCGAGCCGCTTGAGGATCCTGCGCGCCTCTTCGAACGGCCAGGCGCGCGCCTGCGCGGCGACTGCAATCAGCGTGGATTCGAGGCCCTGTATCATGGGCGCGGACCGTATTGGCCGGGGCGCACTGCGTCAACGCCAGCGCGGCGCTCCCCTCTCCCCTCGGGGGAGAGGACGCGAGGCCATGACTTACGGTCGCGATTGGGCGCCGTCGAGCGCCTCGACCGTAATGGCGCGACTGTAAGTCATTTGGCCGAGCTGGTGAGGGGCTACTGCGATTTGCCTGAAGGCCCCCTCATCCGCCCCTTCGGGGCACCTTCTCCCCAAGGGGAGAAGGGTTCCCCGCCGCTACTCTACCGCGCCGCCAGGGCGGCCTCGATGGCCTTGACGAGCTGCGGCGACAGCGGGTCGACGGCGGAGCCGTAGCCGGCGATCAGCTTGCCGTCGCGGCCGACGAGGTACTTGTGGAAGTTCCAGCCCGGCGCGCTGCCTGCACCCAGGACATCGCGCGCCCAGCGATAGAAGGGATGCGCGTCGCCACCCTTCACGCCGACCTTCGTCGTGAGCGGGAAGGTGACGTTGTAGGCGCCCTTGCAGAAGCCCAGGATCTCGGCTTCCGATTTGGGCTCCTGCGCGCCGAAGTCGTTCGACGGCACGCCGATGACGACGAGCCCCTTGGGCTCGTACCGCTCCCACAGCTTCTGCAGGCCCTCGTACTGCGGCGTGTACCCGCAGAATGACGCGGTGTTGACCACGAGCAACGCCTTCCCGCGCCAGGCGCCGAGCGGCATCCTCCCGCCCTCGATCGCCTCGAACTCGTGGTCGAAGGCGCTGGACGGCTGGGCGGCGGCTGGCACTAGCGTCATGGCCAGCATGATGACGGCAGCGGCGAGGGCGGGCAATGGGCGCATCGGCGGTCTCTACTTGGCCTTCGGCGCCGGCGTTGCGGCCTGCGCCTGCGGGTGCTTCTTCGGGCAGTCCCTGTAGATATACCGGTTCACCGACTTGATCATCTGCCGATGGAAGATGCCGGTCTTGTCGGCGAGGCCGGCGGCGAGCGATGCCCAGTCCTTGATGCTGGCGGCGCCCTCGACGTGGCGCAGATTGATCCAGATCTTCTCCGCCTGCCCGTTCTTGAACTCGATCTTGGGCTCCAGCGTCGCCTTGAGCGATTTGAGCTGGCCGCCCTCCTCGACCACGCAGTTGGCGGTATGCGGCGGCACCCAGAACTTGTGAGTCTTGCGGCTGGTGATGGCGGAAATGATCGAAGCGCGCGTGATCTGCAGCGTGATCGAGCAGCGCGCATCGCCGAAGCCCCACGTGAGGCTCGGCTGGTCGCCCTCCTTCAGCGTAGACCTCGCCCAGGTCTTGCTGAGCGCGCACTTGAGGTCCTCGCCCGAGGGGTTTCTGTCGAGCAGGATGCTGCACAGCCGGCGGTCGCAGGCTTCGATCGCCTGCGCCTCGCCCTTCTGCTCCTCCAGCGCGCGCAACGGTGCCGCCGCGGCCACGGCGAGCATGGCTGCGAGCAGGAGCGCGCTGCCCGTGGACGTCGGGGGGAGCCTCGGTGTCATCGCGCGCAGGTCTCCGGCGAGATCGCCAAGCATCACATCTGCCCCGTGTGCCGCCAGTGAGGCAGGGCAATCCCGCGAGCGAGGCAGAGCGCCGGGCCGCTGCACCCTGCCATCGCTGGACGCCGTACCGGGGAACTCTCTACACTCCCCTCGCGCCAACCAAACCAATGCCGCAAGGCGGGAGGAAAGCAATGTCAGAGCGCGAGGATCGGGCCCCCGAATATCGCCATATCGACGAGCAGCCCTGGGAAACCATTCGCTGGCCGGGCCAGGAGAGCAAAATGATGTTCCATCCGCGCCCCGAGCGCCCGACCGAGCCCAATGCCGGTCTCGTGCGCTACGAGCCGGGCTCCCATCACCCCCGCCACCGGCACGACTTCGCCCAGGTCTGGTACATCCTCGAGGGCCAATTCAAGATCGGCGACAAGCAGTATGGCCCCGGCACCATGGTGTTCCACGCCGATCCGCATTTCGAGGAGCCCCTCTCGACGGAGACCGGCGGCCTGATGATGTTCGTTCAGTATCCCGGCCCGACCACGGGAGGGCGGCCGATCTACGATGGGCGCTTCAACATGAAGCAGCGCCGCCCCGTCGAGGAGGAAACGGTCGAGGTGTAATAGTCGAGGCCCGTGCAGGGTGCCGCCACGGCGCCTTGCCCTGCATCGCTGCCCTTCTCCCCCACCGAGCCTCTCCGCACGCCCGCTCGCTTCGCAACATCCCGCAACGCCGAGGACCGACCATGAGCTACGACCTGATCCTGCGCGGCGGCCGTGTGATCGATCCTTCGCAGAAGATCGACGCGGTCATGGACGTGGCCTTTGCCGGCGGCAAGGTCGCCAAGGTGGCTCCCAGGCTCGAAGGCGATGCCAAGACCGACGTCCGCGACGTGGCGGGCAGGATCGTGGCGCCGGGCCTCATCGACCTGCACACCCACGTCTACTGGGGCGGCACCTCGCTCGGCATCGACGCCGAGGAGTTCTGCCGCACCTCGGGCGTGACCACGGCGATCGACACCGGCAGCGCCGGCCCCGGCAACTTCGCGGGCTTCCGCAAGCACGTGATCGAGCCCAGCCAGGTGCGCATCCTCGCCTACCTGCATGTCTCCCACGCCGGCATCTACGCGTTCTCCAACCGCGTGATGGTGGGTGAGAGCGAGGAGCTGCGCAACATGGACCCGGTCAGCGCCGTGGAGGTCGCCAGCGCCAACCGCGACGTGATCGTCGGCATCAAGGTGCGGGTCGGGCGCGGCGCCTCGGGCAACTCGGGCATCGTGCCGCTCGACATCGCGCTCGAGGTCGCCAACGAGGCCGGCATGCCTCTCATGTGCCACATCGACCACCCGCCGCCGCGCTACGAGGAGGTGCTGGAGCGGCTGCGGCCGGGCGACGTCCTCACCCACGCCTTCCGCCCCTTCCCCAACTCGCCCGCCACCCAGCAGGGCACCGTCAAGCAGGAGGTGCTGGAGGCGAGGAAACGGGGCGTGAAGTTCGACATCGGCCACGGCAAGGGCTCGTTCGCGTTCAAGGTTGCGCGCGCCATGCTGGCCAACGGATTCCAGCCCGACACCATCTCCTCGGACGTGCACAAGCTCTGCATCGACGGCCCGGCCTTCGACCAGGTCACGACGCTGTCGAAGTTCCTCTGCCTCGGCATGCCGCTCGCCGACGTGATCGCCGCCTCGACCGTCAACGCCGCGCACGCCCTGAAGCGGCCCGAGCTCGGCAGCCTGAAGCCCGGCAGCGCCGGCGACGCCACCATCCTCACCATCCGCGAGGGCCGCTTCGACTACGTCGACGTGGTGGGCGAGCACCTCGAAGGCGACCGCAAGATCGACTCCGTCGGCGTCGTCATCGCCGGGAAGTGGTGGCATCCGCAACCGGCGTAGCCGACGCGGCAGCAGCTCACCCCAGGAGATTCTTACGGGGCGATCCGGCCCAGGCGAATGGCCTGCCTTACCAGCGCGGCAACGCTCTCGGCCTGCATCTTGTCCATGATCTGGCCGCGGTAGCTCTCGACCGTACGTTGGCTGATACCGAGTCGCAGCGCGATGGCCTGGCTCGTGCACCCTTCGACCACGAGGTCCATGACCTCGAGCTCCCTGGGTGTGAGGCTCTCGAAGCGTGTGTGCAGCTCCTGCAGTGAATGCTCGCGCGAGAGCTTGTCGAAAACGCGTGCAAGGCATCTGTTGATGGCGGCCAGCAGATGCGCATCGTCCACCGGCTTCTCGATGAAGTCCTCTGCCCCGGCCTTGATGGCGGCGACGGCCATGGGAACATCCGCATGGCCGGAAATCAGGACTACAGGCAGTGCAAGGCGGCGGCGCGAGAGCTCGCGCACGAGCTCGATGCCATCCGTGCCGGGCATGCGCACGTCGGCCACGATGCATCCCGGGGGCGAGCCGGAGACCTTCCGGAGGAAGGCGTCGGCCGAGTCGTAGGTTTCCACTTGGTAGCCGAACACGCGCAACATTTCGCCTAGCGCCTCGCGCACCGCCTGCTGGTCGTCGATGACGAAGATCGAGGGGGTGGTCATGTTCAGGAGGCATCCTCGACTTGAACCGGCAGCGACAGGCGGAACTCCGTGGCCCCGGCATCGCTCGACTGCAGCCAGATGCGCCCGCCGTGTGCCTGCACGATCGACGCGCAGATCGAAAGGCCAAGGCCGAGACCGTCCTTCTTGGAAGAGGATAACGGCTCAAACAGCTGCAGGCCGGGCGAAATGCCGCCGCCGTTGTCGCAGACGCCGATCTCGACCGTGGGCTCGCGCTGAGACCGATGGGCGCTGATGCGGATGCGGCCGTCGGAACGGCCTGTTTCGACGATGGCCTCCACGGCATTGTGCACGAGGTTGAGGACAACCTGCTGGAGCTGGATGCGGTCGCCGAAGATCGGGGGCAGGCCGTCGCCGATGTCGAGTTCGATGGAGATCCTGTTGGCCGCGGCGTCTGTCCTGGCGAGAACGAGGGCATCGTCCAGCACCGCTTTCACCTCGAGGGTGCTGAAATGCGGGCGGCCTCGGCGCAGGAATTCGCGCATGCGGCGAACAACCGCGCCGGCATGGTCGATCTGCGCGATGACGCCCGAGAGGTTGGTGTCCGCGCGCTGCCGGTCGGCGTCCGGCGAGCGCAAGATCTGCTGCACGGAGCGCGCCAGCGCGCGAGCCGCCGTTATCGGCTGATTGATCTCGTGGGCGAGAGCAGAGGCCATGCCGCTCACAAGGTTGATGCGCGCGGCCCGGCCTGCCTGCGCCTGCATCTCCTTGAAGCGTTCCTCGGCCCGACGCGCGGCCAGATCGGCCCGCTCCCGCTCGCTGACGACGACACCGACGAGCAGGCCGGACATCGTCAGAACCAGCATGACAATCTGGAACTCGGTGAACGCCGCGGCGTCGTATCCGTACCGATGCAGCAGGGCGACGACCCCGAGTTGGGTCGCTGCCAGTGCCGTGCATGATCCATCGATGCCGTGGCGCAGGGCAGCCGCCAGGACGGGAAGAAACAAGGCTGCGAGCCGCTTGTGGTCGCTCGGATTGCCGGCTCCCACGGCTATCCACACCGTGAAGCCAATCACGATCACAAGGAGCATCAGCTCCGGGAGCAGTGCAAGGAACGCCCGCGGCGCAAACTCCGGCCACCGCACCGACATGCGCAACACGAGCGGGGTTGCCACGGCGATGCCGATGACGTCGCCGACAAAGAGGGGAATGGACGCTTGCACCAGGTCGCCGGTCGTCAGCTCGCCTGCAACGAGCAACAGGGCGCTCAGCAGCGTGGCAGACGCGGCGGCCGCCGCAGCGCCGGCAGCCAGCAGCACGAGAACGTCGCGCACGCGGCTGAGGCCGATGTCGAGGCGCAGGTGTCGCCGCGTGATGCTTGCCGCCGTCGCAAACGTTGCCGATATGAGCGCAGCCACACCGACGATGACGGGCCATTCCAGCTCCGTGCGAAGCACGAAAAGCTCGGCAATCAATACGCCGGCGAACAAGACGAGCCCATAATGTGGTCCCCTCAGCACGAGGACGGCAAAGGCGACGCCAAGGCCGGGATTCCATGGCGTCACCGGGACGCCCTTGTACTCGTGGATGAAGCTCACCCATTCGAGCCCCACGTAGGCAAGCAGGAGAAAGCATGGGGTCGCCAGGCTCGGCAAACGGCCAGGGAGTGCGACGAGCGCAGACCGTGCGATGCCCGGAATTGAGGAGTCGCTACCCAAGCTCTTTCTGCTCTGGCTTTGCATCCTCACCAGGGTTACACGAACGCTCGGCTTTGGCACAACGAGTTATGCCACACTTTGGCTGCGGTGCTCGCAAGCGCCGCATGCCGGAAATCCGGTGAAGGATTCCCGCCGCGCAAGGGTGCCACGCGCGTCCGCTTCGGCTCACACACGGACTAATAGTGAATCGCCCCCGGCGCGCCGCCCCCGGCGGCGACGCTGTCGCCGTTGATGGCGACCGACTTGGGCGAGGCGAGGAACACCACGACCTGGGCGATGTCCTCGGCGGTGATCAGCTTCTTCGCCAGGTTGCGGCCGGCCATGCGCTTCTCGATCTCGGCTTCGCTCACGCCCTGCGCCTTGGCCTGTGCCGCCACCACGCCCGGCGTCTTCTCCGTTCGCGTGAGGCCCGGATGCACGCATACGGCCGACACGCCGTGCGGGGAAAGCTCCTCGGCGAGGTTCTTGGTCAGCGCCGCCACGGCGATGTTGCGCATGGAGCCGATGATGGTGCCGGTGCTGCGCGCGGCCAGCCCGCTGACGTTGATGATGCGGCCGGAGCCCTGCTTGATCATGTGCGGCGCCACCTCGCGCGCGGTGCGCAGGTAGCCCATCACCTTGATGTTCATGTCGCCCCAGAAGTGGTCGTTGGTGATCTCGGCCAGTGCCGGCGGCTTGCCCTGTCCGCCGGCCTGGGCCGCGCAGTTGACGAGGATGTCGATGCGGCCGAGCCCTGCCATCGCGTCGGCCACCATCTTCTTCACGGCCGCGTCGTCGCCGGTGTCGGCGCTGAGGTGCAGCACCTTGATGCTGTTGCTGACGCGCGCGATCTCGGTCGCGGTCTTCTCGAGCGCAGCCTTGTCGCGCGCGGTGATGGCGACGTTCACGCCTTCGCGTGCCAGCTCGAGCGCGATCGCCTTGCCGATGCCGCGGTTGCCGCCGGTGACGATCGCGGTCTTGCCTTTGAGCTCGAGGTCCATAGGCGCTCTCTCTCCCGTTTCTTTGGTGTGGTATCGCCGGCAGTCTCGAAAGTTCAGGGGTTCCCTGTCAATCGCCGATCTATCAAGTCTACTGATGGACCATTGCCGCCTTGTCTGATGGCCGGGCCGCAAAAGAGCCGTGGAATCGGTCCCAGCGCGCCGTCCGGGCGTTGACAGGACTGGGGGCGGACGGCTCAAGTAGCCGCGGAGCAGCCGCAAAAGAAGCTGCGGAGGGCGATATGCGTCCAATCGAGAGAAACGCGAGGAGGAATAGGGAGATGGCTCCAAGCAAGCGAACCAGCATTCTGGCTGCCTCGGCGGTCGCGGCGGTCTTTGCCGTGACGACGATGCCGTCAGCCGACGCACAACAGAGGAAGTCCCTGCGTTGGACCACGTCGCAAGTGGGCTCCTACGGGTACACGATCGCCGCCGCCATGGCCAAGATCGCCGAGCAGGCCCTGGGCGGCGAGTACACGGTGACCGTGCAACCCTATCAGTCGCCGACCGTGGCCATGAAGGCCGTGATGGATGGCGAGGGCGAGATCGCCTACACCGCCGACATCGGCATGACCCAGTTCCAGGAGCGGGTCGGCCCCTTCAAGGAGTACAAGCCCACCAAGCCCGAGCTGGTGCACACCTGGTACGCCTATCCGATGGAGTCGATGATGGCGACCACGGCGAAGGAGGGCGACAAGTTCAAGTGCTGGAAGGACTTCAGCGGCAAGCCCGTGTACTTCACGCAGGCCGGCTTCCAGAATTGGCTCAACTGGCAGCGCATCTTCAAGACGCTCGGCTACGACTTCAAGCACGTGCAGATCGACAACAAGGCGAACGGCGATGCCCTCGAGCAGGGCACGATCGTGGGCTCCGCGATCTACACGACGGCCGGCCGCTCGCTGCCGCCCTATTGGAAGGAGACCGAGGTGCGCATGGACATCCGGGTCATCAACCCGTGTCCGGACGAGGTCGCCAAGCTCAAGTCTGCAGGGCTTGCCGTCGCCGACGTCGAGGCCAAAAATGCCTTCGGCAAGAGCGTCGGCCCGACGATGCTGCAGGGCGTGCCGATCCTGTTCGGCTACAACGCCCGCATCGATATGCCGGAGGAAGCCGTCTACAAGCTGGTCAAGGCGTTCTACGAGAAGAGGAACGAGCTCGTGACCATCGACGCGGGCTTCACGCCGATGGCCAAGGACTTCGTGGGCATGCAGGTGCAGGGCATCAACGCCAACCCGCAGATCCCCGTACATCCCGGCCTTGCGAAGTTCCTGAAGGAGCACAAGGCCTGGGACGACAAGTGGAAGATCTCGAAGTCCAGTTGATAGCAGGCGTCTGACAAGCGAGGTGGGGAAGCGGCGCGGCCACAAGTGCCGCTCCCCACCTCGTCGCATATGCAGTGCCGAAGGGAGAGCCGGCGCCGGCCGGCTGGATACGGCCATGACGGATCGGCTGCGGACGCATTTCAGCCTCGCGAACGCGATCTTCGTTCTCTCGCTCGTTCAGTTCGTCTGGCTGGTGTGGTTCTTCTATACCGGCTTCGGCGGCTCGCTGGAGCTCGTCTCGCGGGTGATGTCGATCGCGCTCGCCCTGCAGGTGCTGTTCATGTACCAGCAGGATTACCTCTACAAATGGCTGCCGCCGATCCTCAATCACTTGCTCGTCGCGGTCTATCTCGGCATCTGCATCATCGCTTTCGTCTACTTCCACTACGAGTTCGAGCGCATCGCCATCTACTCTCAGGGCTCGTTCACGCAGAACGACTACATCGTCGGGCTGCTGGTGTTCCTGCTGGTGATGGAGCTGTCCAGGCTCGCGCACCCGGTGCTGTTCTGGACCAACGCGCTCCTCGTTGCCTACACGCTGTGGGGCTACCTCAGCCCGATCGATTTCTTCTGGCATCCGGGCACGTCGTTCAAACGGGTCGTTACGTCCAGCACGGTGGAGTTCTCGACCGGCATCTACGGCATCTACGGCCAGCTCGCGCTCACGCTGATTGCCGCCTTCCTCCTGCTCGCCGGCATCGCCAACGGCTTCGATGCCCAGCGGGCGATGATCAATGTGGTCCGCCTGCTCGCGGGCCGGTCGCGGCAGCTGATCCCGCAGACCGCGGTGGTGGGATCGAGCGCCATCGGCATGATCAGCGGCAGCGGCTCGGCCAATGCCGCCGTCGTCGGCACCATCACGATCCCGCTGATGATCCGCTACGGGGTGCCAGCCACCTTCGCCGCCGCCGTGGAGACGGCGGCTTCCATGGGCGGCCTCATCATGCCGCCGATGATGGGCGTCGGCGCGTTCCTGATGTCGGAGTCCCTCGGCGTGCCCTATTGGGACGTCGTGCTGCGCGGGTTTGCGCTCGCCATCGTCTACTACGTCTCGATCGGCATCGCCGTCTATCTGCTGTGCGTGCGCCTGCTGCCCAAGGACCCGATCGAGCCGCCGCAGGTGCCGGCCTACGAAAAGGTCAAGACGGCGATCTTCTTCTCGTCCGTGCTCTACCTGCTCTATCTCATGGGCTACGTCGGCAAGGGCGAGCTGCTGGCCGCGCTCTACACCGCCATCTTCATGTTCTTGCTGCTGGTCGCCGCTCACCTGTATTTCAAGTACGTGCGCAAGGACCCGGCCGTCGGGGACGAGACGCTGCCGATGTGCATGAAGCGGGCGGTCGAGACGCACGCCGAGATGACGTCCTACCTTACGCTGCTGCTCGCCACCCTCGGCATCATGATCGGCCTGTTCACCGTCACCGGGTTCATCAACCGCATGGGCGGGATCCTGGTCGATCTCGGCGCCTGGAATATCGTGGCGATGATCCTGATGGCGTGGGTGTTCGGCTGGCTCGCCGGCGCCGGCCTGCCGCCGACCGCGACCTACATCATCGGCGCCGTGGTCATCGTCCCGCCGATGAAGAAGCTCGGCATCGACCCCTGGGTCGCGCACTTCTTCGTCTTCCTGCTGTCCGTGTGGGGCGAGCTGTCGCCGCCGACCTCGCTCACCGC
>JBGGME010000240.1:0-20228 GCA_041288195.1 Hyphomicrobiaceae bacterium | reverse complement strand
GATCCCCTTCATCCTGCGGCTGCCCGACTGGCTGTTCCGGCGGGTGGCGCGCCGCATGCTGGCGATCGATCCCGCCGCCCGCTCCTCCATGTGGGAGGATCTGGCGCTGCGCCGGCCGACCGAGATCGACTATATGCAGGGGGCGATACTGGCGCTGGCCGAAAAGTCGGGCGTGGCGGCGCCGATCTCCGAGCGCGTGCTTCGCCTCATCAAGAGTGCGGAGAGCGCGGGGGCGGGCTCGCCGAAGCTGCGTCCCGAGCAGGTGGCGAGCGTGTAGAGACCACGGAAGCTGGGGAGGAGGGAGATGGACGCAGACGCCATCGTCGTCGGCGGCGGGCTCGCGGGGCTGGTTGCGACATGCGAGCTGATCGAGGCCGGACGCAAGGTGATCCTGCTCGACCAGGAAGGTGAGCAGTCGCTGGGCGGGCAGGCGTTCTGGTCGTTCGGCGGCCTGTTCTTCGTCGATTCGCCCGAGCAGCGGCGCATGCGCATCCGCGACTCGCGCGAGCTGGCGCTGCAGGACTGGATGGGCTCGGCGGGCTTCGACCGGCCCGAAGATCTCCATCCCCGCAAGTGGGCGGAGGCCTACGTCGATTTCGCGGCGGGCGGAAAGCGCAGCTGGCTCCATGCCCGCGGCGTGCGCTGGTTTCCGATCGTGGGCTGGGCCGAGCGCGGCGGCTACACCGCCACCGAGCACGGCAACTCGGTGCCGCGCTTCCACGTCACCTGGGGCACGGGGCCGGGCATCATCGCGCCGTTCGTTGCGCGCGTGCGCGAGGGCGCCAAGCGGGGCCTCGTGTCGCTGCGCTTTCGCCATCACGTCAATGCGTTCACCAGCACGGGCGGGGTCGTGGATGGCGTTGCCGGCGACATCCTGGAGCCGACGAGCGTCGAGCGCGGACGAGCGAGCTCGCGCACGAAAGTCGGCGAGTTCGCTCTCGAGGCGCAGGCGATCATCGTCACGTCGGGCGGCATCGGCGGCGACCTCGACCTCGTGCGCCAGAGCTGGCCGAAGCGGCTCGGCACCCCGCCCGCGCGCATGATCTGCGGCGTGCCCGACCACGTCGACGGGCGCATGCTCGCCATCACCGAGGCCGCCGGCGGCGCCATCATCAACCGCGACCGCATGTGGCACTACACCGAGGGCATCGAGAACTGGAGCCCGATCTGGACCAGGCACGGCATCCGCATCCTGCCCGGTCCCTCCTCCATGTGGTTCGATGCGCGCGGGCGGCGGCTGCCGGTGCCGCTGTTCCCGGGCTTCGATACGCTGGGCACGCTCGCCCACATCATGCAGACGGGCCACGACTACTCGTGGTTCGTGCTCAGCCAGAAGATCATCGAGCGCGAGTTCGCGCTGTCGGGCTCCGAGCAGAACCCCGACCTCACGAGCGGCAGCTGGCTCAAGGTGATCAGGAGCCGGCGCGCGGGCGGCGCGCCACCTCCGGTGCGCGCGTTCATGGAGAAGGGCGCCGACTTCATCGTCGAGCGCAACCTCGGCGATCTCGTCGCCCGCATGAACAAGCTGACCGGCGACAACCTGATCGACACGAGCGCGCTGGAGCGCCAGATCACGGCGCGCGACCGCGAGATCGACAACGCCTTCACCAAGGACGCGCAGGTGACGGCCATCCGCGGCGCCCGCAACTACCTGGGCGACAAGCTGATCCGGGTGGCCAAGCCGCACCGGCTGCTCGATCCGGCAAACGGCCCGCTGATCGCGGTGCGACTCTGGATCCTGACGCGCAAGACGCTGGGCGGCCTGCACACGGACCTTTCTGCGCGCGTGCTGAAGGCCGACGACTCGGCGCTCGGCAACGTGTTCGCTGCTGGCGAGGTCGCGGGCTTCGGCGGCGGCGGCATGCACGGCTACCGCGCGCTGGAGGGCACCTTCCTGGGAGGCTGCATCTTCTCCGGGCGCACCGCGGGGCGGGCGGCTGCGGCGGCCGTGCGCTGAAGTGCTGAAGCTAGTCCACCGAGCGCTCGCGGCGCGGGGCGCCCCTGTCTACACGGCTGACGGCGAGCAGGCTGCGGCAGGCCTCGAGCTCGGCCATGACGGTGCGGAGTGCGGCCACCTCCTGGGCGCTGAACAGCACCGGCTTGGCCCTGGCGGCCGCCGGCGGAGACACGGGCCGCTGCGGAGGCCGGTCGCGGCCTTGGCCGCTCGCCTCGCGAACGCTCGCCTCGGCGGCCCTGGCCGACTTGATGTGCTCGACGCCGTGCTCGCGCAGCAGCCGCTGCACGCCCTTGATGGTGTAGCCGGCGTCCTGCAGGAGATCGCGGATGCCGCGCAGAAGCTCCACGTCGGTCGGCCGGTAGAGGCGGCGCCCGCCGCCGCGCTTCATGGGCTTGAGCTGCGGGAACTTCAGCTCCCAGAAGCGCAGCACGTGCTTCTTGATGCCGAGCTCGACCGACACCTCGCCGATGTTGCGAAATGCCTCCAGCGCCTTTGCCAAGGCCAGACCCCGTTGTAGAGCGAGCGCGAGCAGGCTATTCGGCGGCATTGCGCCGGATCAGACCGGCGTTGATGCGCTGCTTCATGATGTTGCTGGGGCGGAACACCAGCACGCGGCGCGGCGTGATCGGCACTTCCTCGCCGGTCTTTGGGTTTCGTCCCACCCGCTGTCCCTTCTGGCGGATGCCGAAGGAGCCGAAGGAGGAGAGCTTCACGGACTCGCCGGCAGCGAGGCTGGTGGAGATCTCCTGCAGTATGAGCTCGACGAGATCCTGGGATTCATTGCGGGGCAGTCCGACCTTCTGCACAACCGCTTCCGCAAGATCCGCACGCGTGAGTGTCTTGCCACCCATGGTTATTCAGCCCCTCCCCAGCACGCTACCCAGCGCCAATGCTAACGGGGCCATTTTTCGGGGTCAACAACAACCAGCTGAAATTGCACACATAAATCCAATGGGGTGTGGCATTACCAACGCGCCAGCGCCGCCCCCCAGGTGAAGCCGCCCCCCATCGCCTCCATCAGCACGAGGCGCCGCTCGGTCAGGCGATGGTCCTCGAACGCCTGATTGAGCGCGAGCGGGATCGAGGCGGCCGAGGTGTTGCCGTGCTTGGCGAGGGTGACGACGATGCGCTTGGGGTCGATGTCGAGCCGCTTGGCGATGCCGTCGAGGATGCGCTTGTTGGCCTGGTGGGGCACGTACAGGTCGATCTCGTTGGCGGCATAGCCGGTCGCCACCAGGGTCTCCTCGATGACGCCGGAGATCTTCTGCACGGCGTGGCGGAACACCTCCCGCCCGTTCATGCGCAGATGCCCGGTGGTCTTGGTGGAGCCGGGGCCGCCGTCGACGTAGAGCAGGTCCTCGAAGCGGCCGTCCGAGCGGATGCGGGTCGCCAGGATGCCGCGGTCGTCGCGGCTGCCGACCTGCGTCTGCGCCTCCAGCACCAGGGCGCCGCCGCCGTCGCCGAACAGCACGCAGGTGCCCCTGTCCTGCCAATCGAGGATGCGCGAGAAGGTCTCGGCGCCGACCACGATGGCGCGCTTGAATTGGCCGGTCTTGAGGAAATTGTCGGCCACCGACAGGGCGTACACGAAGCCCGAGCACACCGCCTGCACGTCGAAGGCGGCGCCTTTGGTGACGCCGAGGCCGGCCTGGATGCGCACGGCGGTAGCGGGGAAGGTGCGGTCCGGCGTGGAGGTGGCGCAGACGATGAGATCGATGTCGATTGGGTCGATGCCGGCCCGCACCAGCGCCTGGCGCGAGGCGGCGATGCCGAGGTCGGAGGTGAGCTCGCCATCCTCGGCGATGTGGCGCTGCTCGATGCCGGTGCGCTCGCGGATCCACTCGTCGGTGGTGTCGACGAGGCGCGCCATGTCGGCGTTCGTCATGATGCGCTTGGGCAGATGAGCGCCGACCCCGCGGATCACGGATCGAATCAATGCCACGTCTCACCTCGCCTCATCGCTCGCGCGGGCATCGTCAGGATGTCCCACGCGCGGCCTCGGCCCGTCCAAGCTTGCCGTGCAGGGCCTTCAGGTCTGCGGCCAGCCGTTCCAGCACGCCGCTCTCGGCCATGTCGTAGCCCACTTCGATAGCGCTGGCGAACCCGAACGCATCGGTGCCGCCGTGGCTCTTGATGGCAATGCCGTTGAGGCCGAGAAACGGCCCGCCGTTGAGCCGGCGCGGGTCCATCCTCTCCTTGAGGCCCTGCAGGCCCCGCATGGCGAGCAATGCCCCGATCTTGGCGAACAGCGAGCTGGTTAACGCCTCGCGCATCCACACCGCCATCTGCTTGGCCGTCCCCTCGGCGGTCTTCAGCGCGATATTGCCGGCAAATCCCTCGACCACCACCACGTCGACGATGCCCTGGCCTATCTGGTCGCCCTCGATGAAGCCGCGGTAGTCGATCGGGAGGCCGGTCTCCTTGAGCCAGGCATGCGCCTGTCGCACCTCCTCGACGCCCTTGATCTCCTCGACCCCGATGTTGAGGAGCCCGACCCTGGGCCGCTCGATGTCCAGCACGGCGTGCGCCATCGCCGCGCCCATCAGCGCGAAATCGACCAGCTGGCGCGCCGTGGCGCCGACATTGGCGCCGAGGTCGAGGACGATGCAGGCACTCGACAGGGTGGGCCACAGCGCGGCGATGGCGGGACGCTCGATGCCCGGCATGGTCTTGAGGATGAGCTTGGCCATGGCCATCAAGGCGCCGGTGTTGCCGGCCGAGACCATGAAGTCGGCTTCCTGCTTCTGTACGGCATCGAGCGCGAGCCACATGCTCGACGAGCGGCCGCGGCGCACCGCCTGGCTCGGCTTGTCCTGCATCTCCACCACGGCGTCGGTGTGGACGACGCGCGCGTGCTCGGCCAATTGCGGATGCTGCTCGAGATGGGGAGCAATGCGCGCCTGATCGCCGAACAGCAGGAAGCTCACGTCGGGATGGCGGTCGAGGGCGATGGCGGCCCCCGGCACCACAACGGCAGGGCCCTCGTCCCCGCCCATGGCGTCGAGCGATATGGTTCGCGGTGCTGCCATGACCCCCCATGCTCACCGGTGTAGGGCTTGCCAGGCCCGCCGAGCGGGATGGACAAACCTAGACCGCAGCGCCCCCGAAAACGAGCGACCATAGCCCTTTGCAGGCGCGAAACAACCAGATTTTCGATGCGCCAGCGGCTGTCGGAGCGCACCGTGCACGGGCCCACCAATGGTGAGATTCAGCTGCAGTCTCAAGTTCTTGGCTTGATGTTGGCCAGGACGGCGAACGGGCTGTCGGTCGTGCCCGGGGTGCCCGCGGCTCCAGTCGCCGTGTCCCGCTCGAGGGCGGCGTCGGGCATTCTGGGGAAGGGATCGATCGCAGCAGCCAGGTGCTCGAAGACGACGCGGCCGACTGCGATCTGCCCGGCAGCGATCGGCTCGGGGTCGGGCTCCTCGTCGATGTCGAGGGCGCCGCCGGACGGCGCCGGCATGTCCCGCTCGGGCCAGAACGTGGCGTCGAAAGCCTCCTCGATCGCGCTGTCGACGGGATCGAGCGTAACGACGCAGGCCTGGATGACGTCGGCGCGGAGCGTGCCGGTGAGATGATAGCGGCCACCGACCGTCGGCATGATCGTGAAGGCGGCGGAGAGGCTCTTGCAGGCCAGGAGATCGAGGGCACGGGCAATCTCGGCGAGCTCCTCGGGGGAGGCCTTACGCTCGTCCGTTAGGCCGCGTTCGGGGATGCTCTGGATCGCATACTCCCAAGCCAGCTGGGTGGGGGTGTCGGTCTTGCGGTTCATGGCGAGGCTCCAGGCAAGCACGTTCAGCGCGGGGGCTGCGGCCATTCGAGTCGCCCTGCCAGGATGGGCGAGGCCGGTTGTGCGTCAAGTGCGCTTGCCACGCTGCGCACATAGTCGGAGAGGCCCTGCGCATCAAGCCCCGGGACGGCAGGGGTGCCCGCGCCCTTCGCGGAGGCCTGGTCGGCATAGAGGTAGGCAAGCTGCGCGCGGAGCGCGTCGGCCAGCACCGAGCCCCCGGGTGCCTCGAGCGCCTTGGAATAGGCACTGTGCCGGTCGAACAGGGCCGCCGTCGCGCGCTTGACCTCGCGGGGAACGGCGAGGTCGCCGAACGTCATCTCGCGCATCACGTCGTCGAGATCGACCACGAAGGCCTCGGTCAGCGCCCGCCCGAGAGGCTCGGCATCGGGCCCTTCCGCGGCGATCCGGCGCAGAGCCAGCACGAGGTGCAGCGCGACCATCTCGAACCGCCCCTGGATCGAATCGGGCACGCCCCACCGCGCGTAGAACACGGGCTCGCGCGCCCGGGTCACAATCGAGCCATAAATAGATCGTGCAATTTGCCGGCGGTCGCTTCGAGTCTTCAGCCAATCCAGCATGTCAGGCTACGTGGCTGCGCGGACATCGGTGGGCCGGGAGTCCGCCTTGGGGAGGGCGGGGTTCGCCAAGTTGCAAACTCACGGTCGGTGCGATAGCGGATAGAGGCTGTCGGCACGCGACCGATTCTCGGGGGACGACTTGAACATGGAGCGCCCACGCAGCGCGGTTGAGGGGGGCGAGAGGAGACGTCGCCCGACCTCCAGTCGGGGTCCGGCCAGATTGCGCCGCCTCGGCCTTGCCGCGCTGATCGCGGTGTCGCTCACGGCCTGCGTCGAGACCATCACCAAGCATGGCCATCAGTTCCACGAAGGCGATCTCACTCAGATTTCGCCGGGCATGAGCCAGGAGCAGGTCAAGACCGCGCTCGGCTCGCCGACCACCACCGCGGCGGTCGGCTCGGGTAGCGCCTACTACTACATCTCGAGCACCCAGGGCCAGACGCTTTTCCTGTCGCCCAAGGAGAAGGACCGCCGCGTGGTCGCGGTCTATTTCGGGCAGATGGGCTCGGTCGACCGCGTGGCCCAATACGGGCTCAAGGACGGCAAGGTGTTCGACTACATCAAGAACGAGACGCCGAGCCACTCCAGGGACGAGGGCATGCTGAAGGCGCTGTTCCGCAACCTCGGCGTCAAGCAGCTCGGGCTGGAGTGAGGCAGCCGTGTCGCGTCGACGCCTGCAATGCGGGCTGATGCCGCCATGTTCCGGAAGCCTGCGAACGGTCGGTGTCGCGATCTGCCATAAGCGGTCGTTTCCGGACCTCGTCCTCGCGTGCAACTCGCATCGCTTCTGCCTGCCCTGTATAGCTGCGCCATGCTCGACTTCGCCGCGCAGTATGCTGCCTTTCAACGGCGCGACCCCGCCCTGGATGGGGTGGTGTTCGTGGCTGTCAAGACGACGGGGATCTACTGCCGCCCCGTTTGTCGGGTCCGCACCCCGCTAGCGCGCAATATCCGCTTCTATCCAAGCGCAGCAGCAGCGGAGCGTGCTGGCTACCGCCCCTGTCTTCGTTGCCGCCCTGAGACAGCTCCGTTCTGTCCGGCGTGGAAGGGCACCAAGACAACTGTCGAGCGCGCCTTGGCCCTGGTTCAGGCTGGCGCTCTGGACAGGGACACCGTCGATGCGTTGGCCGAAAGACTGGGAATTGGGCCGCGCCACCTATCGCGCCTGTTTGCCGAACATCTTGATGCATCGCCGCTGCAAGTGGCGCTGTCGCTTCGCATACAGCGCGCCAAACTCCTCCTCGATGATACGGAGCTTCCCGTCTCCGTGGTCGCGGAGCGTGCAGGGTTTTCGAGCTCACGGCGAATGAGCGCCGCATTCAATCACCTCTATGGGCGCCCACCCTCCGCATTGCGAAAAGCAACAGGCGGTTCGAGAGGGCCTGCAGCGAGCCAAGGGCGTTCGCAAGCCGCCGGACGAGAGGCGCTGCCCCCGGCAACATTGCCTCATCAGATTGCAGGAAATGGGTCGCCGACGATCCCGAAGTGATGCCACACGCTCGTAGTTCAATAAGGAAACACGGGGCAAGCCGATGCCAAGCCGTATCGCCGACAAGACATATGGGACCGTCAGCGCCGACAGGCAGAAGGAGATGAGCGGCCTGGAGTTTGTCCAAGGGCTCGCCGACGGAACACTGCCCCTCAATACGATAGCCCAGACCTTGGGCTACGACGTCGCACAGGCCGAGAGCGGACGCGTCGTCGTCACCGCAATACCGACCGGCGCCCACCTCAACCCAGCTGGTACCGTTCACGGTGGTCTCGCCGCCACGCTGCTCGACAGCTGCATGGGACTGGCCATCCAGTCGACACTGGAGAAGGGCGTCGGCCAGACGACTCTCGAGTTCAAGATATCGCTGGTGCGGCCCATCACGCCGGAAACAGGCCTGATCAAGGCCGAAGGCGTCGTCCTGAACTGCGGCCGCCGTATCGGCACCGCCGAAGGACGGGTCACAGATGGCAAGGGGCGCCTGCTCGCTCATGGCACGACCACGTGCCTGATCTTCCAGAGTTGAATGCGCCGTCGCGTGATCGGCACTGCCGGCACCGGGTCGACCTCGAGCGGCATGCAGCACCCGACCACATCCGAGTACACACGCGGCGCACTCTACGGCCTTGCTGCCGCGAGCATCTGGGCCGCTTTCATCGTCGTGTCCCGGCTCGGCGTCCGCACGAGCCTCACGCCATGGGATATCGCGGCAATCCGGTTCGCCGTGGCAGGTTCGATCCTGCTGCCGTATGTCATGCATAAGGGACTTGCGCGCGACCGCCTCGGCTGGGTCGGGTTGGTGGCCATTGTGCTTGGCTGCGGTGCGCCGATGGTCCTACTGGTGAACGCCGGCTTGCTGTTTGCGCCCGCAGCGCATGCGGGCGCCCTATTTCCCGGCGTGATGCCGCTGATGGTGGCGATCCTGGCTGCCGCCGTATTGCGAGAGGCGTTCACACCCCAGAAGAGGGTTGGCCTCGTCCTCATTGTGATGGGCGCTGTTGGCATCGTCTGGGGCACGGGTGGCACCATCGGCACCGTACAGAATATAGGCCACGTCCTGTTTCTCGCGGCTGGATTGGCCTGGGCCTGCTACACGGTCGCCATGCGGCGCGCGCGGCTCGATGGTCTCCATGCCGCCGCCATTGCGGCTGTCGGCTCGCTGGTGCTCTATCTGCCGGCCTACGCGTGGATCACTGGAACCGGCGTCTTCGAGGCTCCATTGGCCGATATCGCACTACAAGCGGTCGTGCAGGGGCTCCTCACAGCAATCGCCGCGCTGCTGCTTTACGGGCGCATGGTCAGCATTCTCGGCGCCACGAGTGGAGCGGCATTCGTCGCGTTGACCCCGGCGATGACCGCTCTCATGGCCATCCCGATCCTCGGTGAATGGCCCTCCGCAATCGACTGGATAGCCATCGCTCTGATCTCGATCGGCGTGTACGTCGTCAGCGGCGGCCCGCTGCCAGCAAGGCGCGCGTGAATGCGAAGATTGGATTAGCAGGCAATCAGCACGTACGGCCACTCAACGCGGTCGGTGAGCGGCTCGGCAAGCCTGGCCCAGGTCGAGCACCCAGGGCCAGACGCTTTTCCTGTCGCCAAGGAGAAGGACCGGCGCATGGTCGCGGTCTATTTCGGGCAGATGGGCTCGGTCGACCGCGTGGCCCAATACGGGCTCAAGGACGGCAAGGTGTTCGACTACGTCAAGAACGAGACGCCGAGCCACTCCAAGGACGAGGGCATGCTGAAGGCCTTGTTCCGCAACCTCGGCGTCAAGCAGCTCGGGCTGGAGTGAGGCAGCCGTGTCGCGCCGCCGGCGCCGCGCCGGCGCATGCCACATGGTCGATCGCCGCCGGTCACAGTGTCTTGGCGTTGCACGTCAGTCTCGCCGCCTGCGCGCCGCCAGCTCGCGTTCCACATGAGCCAGGTCATCGTCGACCAGTGGCGCGTACCTGTCGCGCAGCCGAGTGAACTCTTGCTGAACGATTTCGAGCTCCTCATCGGACATGTGATCGAGCTGAACCAGCCCGGTTCTTGCCCCCTCGACGCCACGCAGCAATTCATCGAGCTTCAAGGCGACTATTCTCGTCTCTCGATTTTGCGTGTTCTGGATCAGGAAGACCATCAAGAACGTGACGATCGTCGTGCCGGTGTTGATGAACAACTGCCAAGTGTCCGAGAATTTGAAATAGGCCCCCGTCACGCCCCATACGGCGATGGTGAGCAGCGCGAGCATGAAGGCCCAGGGCGATCCAACGGCATGTGCGGTGCGCTCAGCCAGCTGGCGGAACGAATCTCTCATATCTCGGTTCCTCGTGCTGTCCATGGATGCTCTTTGCTCGAAGCTCGAGTTCGAGAGCGAACCGCGCGCGCTCCCTAATGACTAAGGAAGAAGTGTTGCAGCGACCAGAGCGCAGTCATCGCAAGGGCGACCGTGATGCCGATGCTCCCGCTGGTTGCGCTCTTCAATGCGTCCGGGATGAGCTCGGCGAATACCATCCAGATCATGGCCCCAGCCGCGAGCCCGAGGCCGATCGGCAGAAGTGGCTCAAACATCCGCACGAAGATATAGGCTGGTACGGCCATCAGCGGCTGCGGCAGGCTCGTGAAGATGCTCCAGAGGGAAGCCTTGGTGACCGAGGTACCGCGAGGGATCAGCACCAGGCAGATCGCAAGGCCTTCGGGAATGTTGTGGATGGCGATGGCCGTGGTGATGAACACGCCGAGCTCGTTCCCTCCCCCAAACGACACGCCGACGCCAAGCCCTTCCGCGAACGAATGCGCGGTCATGACTCCGAGCAGCAGCAGGGCCTTGCGCCCGTTCACGCCCCGGAGGTCGGCGATCTCAACCGTCTGGCGCCGGCGGATGAGCCGATTGGCAACGACGATGGCGAACAGGCCGGCGAGAATACCGAGCAGCACACGCGCCGGATCGAGCTTGGTGCCCTCGGAGATGAGATTGTGGGACGCCCCGAGCATCAGGCCTGCCGCGGCGCCATTGGCAATACTGAGCCACCAGGGGCGGATTTGGCGCACGAACAGGAATGGCGCCGCGCCAAGGCCCGTTACAATCGCCGTGATCATGGCCGCCAGAAATACAGAGCCGATAGTGGCCTCCATCGTCGGTCTCCGGTTGCCAACGTCGCGGCTGGCTTTGCGCCCGACGTTGCCGACGATCACAATGTGACTCTTGATGCATATCAACGAAAGCTCAGACAGCCGCTCGCCGCGGCTGCCGCGCTACGCGTCGTGCGGCGGCTCGGAGGTCTCGCCCGGTGGCATAGCCAATCGCGCAGCCAGGATAGCCGCGATCGCCAGCGATAGGCCGATGCCGATGACCGCGGCCGGCCATGGCGCTTGTCCCGTCTCGGGTGATGAGACCAGGACGAAACTATCGACCGTCGACGTCCTGCGGAAATGCCCAAAGGCTTGCAGTCGATGCGCTGCACCTATTGCGCAATGTACGCCGTGGCCGGGATCCTGGAGCTGGAGCCGGCCCGTACTGTTGCGTCCGCGGCGTCTCCGTATCAGTGCGCCAGAACGGCCAGCAGCAGCAGCGCCACGATGTTGGTGATCTTGATCATCGGGTTGACGGCGGGGCCGGCGGTGTCCTTGTAGGGATCGCCGACCGTGTCGCCGGTCACGGCCGCCTTGTGCGCGTCCGAGCCCTTGCCGCCGAAGTGGCCGTCCTCGATGTACTTCTTGGCGTTGTCCCAGGCGCCACCGCCGGCCGTCATGGAGATGGCAACGAACAGGCCGGTGACGATCACGCCGAGCAGCATGGCGCCGAGAGCCGCAAACGCATTGCCGGGGCCCGCGATCCACTTGATCACGTAGAACACGACGATGGGCGAGAGCACCGGCAGCAGCGAGGGGACCATCATCTCCTTGATGGCGGCGCGCGTCAGCATGTCGACGGCGCGGGCATAGTCGGGCTTCTCGGTGCCCTTCATGATGCCGGGCTTCTCCTTGAACTGCCGGCGCACCTCCTCGACGATCGAGCCCGCCGCGCGGCCGACGGCCGTCATGGTGATGCCGCCGAACAGGTAGGGCAGCAGGCCGCCGAGGAACAGGCCGACCACGACGTAAGGGTTGGAGAGCGAGAACAGGCTGTCGACGTTGAGGCCGTAGAAGATCGAGCCGGGCTTGGCCTGGCTGGCGAAGAACTTCAGATCCTCGTTGTAGGCGGCAAACAGCACCAGCGCGCCGAGGCCCGCCGAGCCGATGGCGTAGCCCTTGGTGACGGCCTTGGTGGTGTTGCCGACCGCATCGAGCGCATCGGTGGTCTTGCGGATCTCCTTGGGCAGGCCCGCCATCTCGGCGATGCCACCGGCGTTGTCGGTGACGGGACCGAAGGCGTCGAGCGCCACCACCACGCCCGCGACCGACAGCATCGTGGTCACGGCGATGGCGATGCCGAACAGGCCTGCGATATTGAAGGAGATGATGATGCCAGCGCAGATTATCAGCGCCGGCAGGGCGGTCGCCTCCAGCGAGACGGCGAGGCCCTGGATGACGTTGGTGCCGTGGCCGGTCTTGGAGGCCTCGGCGATGGATTTTACCGGGCGGTAGTTGGTGCCGGTGTAATACTCGGTGACGACGATGATGAGCGCGGTCACCACGAGGCCGACGGCGCCGCACCAGTAGAGATCCATGCCGGTGAAGCTGATGCCGCGCGTGGAGAACACCGTGCTCATGCCGAGCAGGTAGTCGGTGACCGGCCAAAGCGCGAAGATGGAGATGATGCCGGCGGCGATGAAGCCCTTGTAGAGCGCACCCATGATCGACTGGTTGGCGCCGAGCCGCACGAAGAACGTGCCGATGATGGAGGCGACCACGCCGACCGCGCACACCGCGAGCGGGAAGAGCATGAGGTTGTAGACCACCGGCTGGCCGGTGAAGTAGATCGCCGCCAGCACCATGGTGGCGACCACCGTGACGGCGTAGGTCTCGAACAGGTCGGCGGCCATGCCGGCGCAGTCGCCGACGTTGTCGCCGACGTTGTCGGCGATGGTTGCGGGGTTGCGCGGATCGTCCTCGGGGATGCCGGCCTCGACCTTGCCGACGAGGTCGCCGCCGACGTCGGCGCCCTTGGTGAAGATGCCGCCGCCGAGACGGGCGAAGATCGAGATCAGCGAGGCGCCGAAGCCGAGCGCCACCATGGAGTCGACGACCGTGCGGCTGGTCACCGCGTAGCCGGCACCGGCGGTCAGGATGGCGAAGTAGCCAGCAACGCCGAGCAGCGCGAGGCCCGCGACCAGCATGCCCGTGACCGCGCCGGCGCGGAAGGCCAGGGAGAGGCCCTCGCCGAGCGACCGGGTCGAGGCCTGGGCGGTGCGAACATTGGCGCGCACGGACACCAGCATGCCGACGAAGCCGGCGGTGCCCGACAGCACCGCGCCGATCAGGAAGCCGATGGCAACGAGCCAGCCCAGAAGCGCAGCGACGATGAGAAAGATGACCGCCCCGGCAATCGCAATGGTCGTGTATTGGCGGGTGAGGTAGGCCTGCGCGCCTTCCTGGATGGCGGCCGCGATCTCCTGCATGCGCGGCGTGCCGGCGTCCGCCGCCAGCACGGCGCGGACGGTGTAGGCGCCGTAGACGAGCGAGAGCAGCCCGCCCAGGATGATTGCCCACATCACCATGCCCATGGCCGATTTCCCCCCAGTAGAGTCGCAGCTCAGGTTTACGGATTGAGACGCGGCGGCACGGAGCCCGCCCACCGACCGCCGCGTCCGGGCCCATGCCCGGAGCGGAATCGCGCGGGACCATGCCAAATGTGCGGCCCCCTTGCAACGTCCTTGCAAGGAGGGCACATCGCCACAGCGCCGGGTGCGCCGCCACAAGGCCCGAATTCAGGACCTCGTGGCCACGAGCGCGTGGTCTACTTGGCGGCGTCGAGCGCCGCGAGCACCTTCGGCGGAGACATGGGCAGATCGGTCATGCGCAGGCCGGTCGCCTGCCGGATGGCATTGGCGACCGCCGCCATGGCGGGCACCAGGGGCACCTCGCCGACGCCGCGGATGCCCTGCGGGTGCTTGTCGTTGGGCACCTCGACGAGAACCGGCTCGATCATCGGCAGGTCCGAGGTGACGGGCATGCGATAGTCGAGGAACGTGGGGTTATCCAGCTGCCCCTTGGCGTCGTAGATGAACTCCTCGTTGAGCGCCCAGCCGATGCCCTGGGCCACGCCGCCCTGCAGCTGGCCCTCGACGTAGCTCGGGTGGATGGCGCGGCCCACGTCCTGGATCGCCGTGTAGCGCAGGACCTGCACCTTGCCGGTCTCGGGATCGACCTCCACGTCGCAGATGTGGGTGCCGAAACCGGGGCCTGCGCCTTCGGTGTTGAGCGAGGAGCGACCGCCGATGGGGCCGCCGGTGGCGCTGGACTTGGCGGCGAGCTCCGCCAGCGACAACGGCTGGAAGTCGCCGGCGTTGGTGCTGGCGGGACGCGCGTGGCCGTTCTCCCAGATGACGGCTTCGACGTCGATCTTCCAGATCTTGGCCGCGCGCTCGCGCAGGGTCTGGATGACCTGCTCGGTGGCCTTCGTCACCACCAGGGCGGCGGCGAAGGTGACACGGCTGCCGCCGGTCAGGGCGGCGAACGGGATGGAGCTGGTGTCGCCGATCAGCGCCTGCACGCGGCGATAGTCGATCCCCAGCAGCTCCGCGGCGATGTTCATCATCGAGGCGCGGGAGCCGCCGATGTCGGGGTGGCCGGTCATGACGACGACGGTGCCGTCCTCGTTGACGTTGACCTGCGCGCTCGATTCGCCCCCGGCGTTGAACCAGAAGCCGCTGGCGACACCGCGACCCTGATTGGCCTTGAGGGGCGCCTTGTAGTGCGGGTGGCTGAGCGCGGCCTCGAGCGTCTCGACGTAGCCGATGCGGGGGAAGGTCGGGCCATAGGCCGACTTGGTGCCCTGCTTGGCCGCGTTCTTCTGGCGCAGCACCAGCGGGTCCATCTTCAGAGCCAGGGCCAGGTCGTCGAGCGTCGACTCGACGGCAAACGCGCCGATCGGCGCGCCGGGCGCCCGGTAGGCGGCCACCTTGGGCCGGTTGGTGACGATGTCGAGGCCGATCATGTGCACATTGGCGAGATCGTAGGGCGCGACCGAGCAGCCCACGGCGCCGCGGATCGGGGAGCCGGGGAACGCGCCGGCCTGCAGCCGCATCGTCGACTTCAGGGCCGTGATCTTGCCGTCCTTGGTGGCACCCACCTTGACCGTCATCGACGATCCCGAGGTGGGCCCCGTGGCGCGGAACACCTCCTGGCGGCTCATCACCATCTTGACCGGGCGGCCGGACTTGCGCGCGAGGATCAGCGCCAGCGGCTCGAGGTAGACGATGGTCTTGCCGCCGAAGCCGCCGCCGATCTCGGCGGGGATCGCGCGCACGTCGCTCAGCTTCGCTCCGGTAAGCTGGGCCGTCATGTCACGGACCATGAAGTGGCCCTGGCTGCTGCTCCAGATCGTGACCTGTCCGCCCTTGACGTCGACGACGCAGGCGTGCGGCTCGATGTAGCCCTGATGCACGGGCTTGGTCTTGAAGTGGCGCTCGACGATGACGTCGGCAGCGGCGAAGCCGGCATCGCAGTCGCCGAGCTTGTGCTCGAGCGTGCCGGCGATGTTGGAGGTGGTTCCCGGTCCAGGCTTGGCGCCGACGCCGCGCATGTGCTCGTGCAGGATTGGGGCACCCGGCTGCAGGGCCTCGTCAACGTCGATGACCCAGGGCAGCGCCTCGTAGTCGACCTCGATCAGCTTGAGGGCGTCGGCCGCGATTCTGTTCGATATCGCCGCCACCGCCGCGACCGGGTGACCCACATAGAGCGCCTTCTCGCGCGCCATGACGTTGCGGCTGTTGAAGCGCAAGTCCTGGATGCCGAGGGGGGCCGCCTTGTCCCATGGGAACTCGACGAGGTCCTCGCCGATCATGACGGCCTTCACGCCGGGGAGCGCCAGGGCCTTGTCGGAGTTGATGGACCTGATGCGGGCATGGGGGTGCGGGCTGCGCAGGACCCTGCCCCAGAGCATGCCGGGCAGGGAGAAGTCGGCAGCGAAGGCAGCACGTCCCGTCACCTTGTCGATGCCGTCGGGCCTCGGCGTCCGCTTGCCGATCCACTTGTTGTCCGCGCCGTTCGCGCCATTGCCGCCGTCAGCACTCATCCCGTTGCCCTTTCCTGCGAGCTGCCCGCGAACCGCGGACCTGCGTCGATCATCGCCTTGTCCGCATCCCGGATCAGGCGACCTCGCCGACATCGTATAGAGAACCTGCCATGGGGGACAACCCTCAAGCCCAGCCTGCAGCGCAGCGCTGCCTATCTCCAGTGGGCATCCCACGCTTGCTCGCGCGAAAGTTGGGATGCATACCTTGCCCGTTTCGCGACGAGGTGAACCTGCTAGAAGGCAGTGGGTCGGGGTGAGGGGCGGCCTCGGACACCGACGCTGGAGCGTGTTGCCGCCCCTCACCCTAGCCCTCTCCCCGCAAGCCCTCGGGCAGTATCTGGGCAGGGCGAGCGTGTGGAGAGCCCGAGGGCAAGCGGGGAGAGGGGACTCAGAAGTGGTCCCAGCCGGGTCGGTTGAGGTCGAGCGGGCAGCCGTCGGGGCCTTCGATTGCGACGCCGGCGCCCGAGAGTGCCTCGCCGATCCGAGTTGCGGTCACGCCGGCAGCGAGGGCGGCGGAGGCGAACGCGGCGGCCTGTGCAGATGGCACGGCGGCCAGCACCTCGTAGTCGTCGCCGCCGGAAGCGATATGGCGGGCCAGACTGGGATCGGCGGCGAGGGCCTTGGCGGCGGCGGGGGACAGCGGCAGGTCGGCGAGCCGGACGCGGGCCCCGCAGCCGCTCGCCGCGCACATGCGACCGAGGTCCTTGGCGAGGCCGTCGGAGATGTCCATGGCGGCGGACGCGTGCCGGCGCAGCGCCTCGCCGAGCGCAAGGCGAGGGTCGGGTCGCGCGTAGCGGCGCAGCAGGTGCTCGGCTTCCCCGGCGGACAGGCTCCAGGCAGACGCGAGCGCGGGCTCATTGCGGAGCGCGAGGCCGAGCGCGGCGTCGCCGAGCGTGCCGGAGACGAACAGGGCATCGCCGGGGTGCGCCGTGGCGCGGCGGATCATGCGCCCCTGCTCGACCTCGCCGATGACGGTGATGGTGATCGTGATCGGCCCGGGCCGGCGATCCGTATCCCCGCCGATCAGATGGCAGCCGAAGCGCGCCTGCGCTTGCGTTAGGCCGGCGGCGAAGCGGGCGAGCCAGGCCGTCGCCGGCGCCGCGGGGAACGACAGCGCCATCAGGTAGCCGAGCGGGCGGGCGGCCTTGGCGGCGAGGTCCGAGACGTTGACCGCCAGCGCCTTCCAGGCGACGTCCTCGGGCGCGTCGTCGGCGAGGAAGTGCACGCCCTCGGCGACGGGATCGGTCTTGAGCACGAGCTCGGTGCCGGGCCTGGGCGCGATCAGCGCGCAGTCGTCCTTCAGGCCGAAGGCGCCCGGATAGCCCGAGGCAAGCGGCGCCAGGACGCGGATGATCGCCTCCTCGCCCTCGACCCGCTCGCTGCCTTGTGCGTCTTCTGCCATCTGATCCCGGATCAAGTCGGTGCGCCTGGCCACGGCTGCGACCATCGGTCGGCGTGCGCGACCTCGGCGACCGGACGCCGCGTCACCGGTCCGAACTTACCGAGCGGATAGCCGACGGGCATCATGGCGAACGTGTCGACGTCCGCGGGGATGCCGAGCACGGCCTTCACCTCGTCCTCGCAGCGGATGTGGTTGGTGGTGATGGTGGTGCCGAGGCCGAGCGCCCGGCAGGCGAGGATGATGTTCTGCACTGCCGGGTAGATGCTGGCGCCGCGAATGCGGGCGACGTAGCGCTCCTCGTCCGCGAAGCCGGCACGGATATCGGGCGACAGGGCGGCCGGCGGCGGCAGCACGGGGCGCGACTGGCAGGGGATCAGGATCACGGGTGCGTCGCCCATGTGGTCCCACAGGTAGGCGCCCGACGACATGAACTTCTGGAACTGCTCCTCGGTCAGGTGCGCGGGGCGACCGCGGGCGGCGTACATGGCGCTGGCGATGTCGGAGGCCTTGCGATAGATGGCGCCGAGCTTGCGGCGCTGCCCGGCGTCGCGGACGACGACGAAGGCCCAATTCTGCGCATTGCCTGCGGAGGGGGCGCGGATCGCGGCGTCGAGGACCTGAGTGATCACCGCCTCCGGCACCGGATCGGGCTTGAGCTTGCGTAGCGCACGGGCGGTGTGGATGGCTTCGAGGACGCCGATGTCGCTCATGTCTGCGGTCTTTCACGCTGCTTGCGGAATGCAGGGCTGCGCGTCTCGCGCAGTGCCGGCTCGGCCCTGAAGGTACCAGCGGCGTCCGGGCGAGGCCATCGGGGGAGTCGCGGAGCGCGGCGGGTTGTCCTTTACGGGCGCGATTGGCACGGCGGTTGCGGGTGCAAGCTCGGCAACGTAGCCTGATGCCAGCAACAAGCCCGAGCCTCCCCACGCATGACCGATCGCACGCCCCGCCCAGAGGCTGGACCCGTCGCCTGGCGCAGCAGCGCCAACCACAACCGCATGATGGAGCTGGCGCAAGACCGAACGCCGCCGGCAACCGACGAGATCGAGCTCGCCTATTTCGGCTCCTCGGCCTTCCGCGTCACGAGCCCGAAGGGGCTCACGATCATGCTCGATCCCTGGCGCAACCATCCGCTGCGGCACTGGGACTGGTATATCGCCGACATGCCGATGACGGCGGTCGATATCGGTGTCTCGACGCACGCCCACTTCGACCACGACGCGCTCAACAGGCTCGATGCCCACGTCCTGCTCGACCGGCTGATCGGCACCTACCGGTTCCTGGACGTGACCATCACCGGCATCCCCGACAAGCATGCGACCGCCTCGGGCTTCGGCAGCTACGATTTCAAGATGGTCCACCGCGAGCTCCACGGCGTCGACATCGAGCCGCCCCACAATTCGCGCTCCTGGGACAACTGCCTGGTCGTCGTCGAAACCGGCGGCCTGCGCATCCTGCACTGGGGCGACAACCGCCACGATCCACCGGAGCACGTGTGGGAGGCGCTCGGCCGCATCGACATCGCGCTGCTGCCCGTCGACGGCTCGCAGCACGTCATGAGCTTCGACATGACGGCCGCGATCATCCGCCGCCTGCAGCCCAAAGTCGTGGTGCCGCACCACTACTATATCTGGGACGTCACGACGCGCGGATCGACGCTGCTGCCGGCCGATGGGTGGGTCGCGGCCCAGCCGCGCTCCCGCAAGATCGAGGGACCCGCGGCGCGATACTCGGCGACGGATCTCGCCGGGCAGGAGACGACGGCCGACTTCTTCGGCGGGCACGTGGCGTTCGACAAGCTCGCGTGGCGCAATGGCGAGCTGGCCTGAGGTGCACTCCCGCGTGTTGCAATCCGGGATCTTGCCGCGCTCCCATGACCCAGCAGGGCCCCGGATAGCCTCCGCTGAAGCGTCGGCTTCCGGGGATGCATCGGGGAGGGGTGCCTCAGAGACCCAGATAGAACTTCTTGATGAGCTCGTTGTTGTTGAGCTCCTCGGCCGAGAGGCCGTCGACGGCGATCTTGCCGTGGACGATGACGTAGCCGCGGTCGGCGATGCGGATTGCCTGGGTGAAGTTCTGCTCGGCCATCAGCACGGTGAGCTGGTGCTGGTCCTTGAGCTCCTTGATGGCGTCGATGGTGCGGGCGACCAGCAGCGGGGCGAGGCCCACGGAGGGCTCGTCGACGAGCAGGATCCTGGGCGCCAGCATCAGTGCGCGGCCGAGCGCCAGCATCTGCTGCTCGCCGCCGGAGAGGCTGCCGGCAAGCTGGCTGCGGCGCTCCTTGAGGCGCGGGAACGTGGTGAAGCAGTTCTCGAGGTTGGCGTGCATGTGCTTGCGCGCGGCCTGGCGGAAGGCGCCGAGCAGCAGGTTCTCCTCGACGGTGAGCTTCGGGAACAGGCGCCGGCCCTCGGGGACCAGGGCGATGCCGAGGTCGACGATCTCCTCGGTGGTGAGCTTGGAGAGGTCGTGGGAGGCGCCGTCGATCTCGGCGACGACGCGCCCCGCGCTCGGCCGCACCAGCCCCATGATGCACTTCATCAGGGTGCTCTTGCCGTTGCCGTTGGTGCCGAGCAGCGCCACGGTCTCGCCCGCCGCGACGTTCAGCGAGACGTCCTCGATGACGCGCACCGAGCCGTAGCCGGCGTGAAGCCCGGCGATGGTAATGCTACTGGCCAAGGTAGGCGCTCACCACTTCCGGGTTGTTGACGACGTCGGCGGGCGCGCCGTCGGCGATCTTGCGGCCCGACACCAGCACGGCGAGGCGCTGCGAGAAGCTCATCACCGCGCGCATGATGTGCTCGATCATGATGATGGTGACGCCCTGGGCGTTGAGGCGCAGCAGCAGGGCGATGATGTC
>JBGGME010000239.1:0-5239 GCA_041288195.1 Hyphomicrobiaceae bacterium | reverse complement strand
ACGGCTCGGGGGGGGCGGGCGGCGCCCAGGGTGCGCGGGCCGGCTGGCCCTGCTGTGCGATCGGCGGCGCGGGCGGTGGGGCGGGTGCCGCGACCGGTGGCGGCATGGACTTGGCCGGCGCGGGTGCCGGCTCGGCAGGCGGTGCCAACTCCGCGGGGCGCGCGACGGTCCCCGACATGGCCGCCTCGATCGCCTCGGTAAGGGCATCGGTGGCGGCGCCGTCGGCCGGTCCCGGGGGCGGCGTGTCGGCGTCGGGAGCAGCCGACGCCAAGGCCCCAGGCGCGGTCTCGGCACGTGGCTTCTCTCCGCGTCGTGGCGGCTCGATCTTGGGTACGGCGCCAGCGGCGCGCTGTTGGATGCGGGCGCGGGCTGCGGCCAGAATCTCCTCGGCTGACTGCGAGACGCCGGCCGTGGTCGCCGGGGAGGACTGCGTTGCCTCAGGCGCGGCGGCTGGGGCCTCAGATGCAGGCAGCGCCGGCTCGGCCGCCGCGGATGGGGGCGCCGGCGCCTCGGTCGGCGCTCGCGATGGGTTCGGGGCGGCCTCCGCCGGCTTCGCTGCAGGCTTCAGGCGCGCCTTGGTGTTGGCGCGCTGCAAGGCGCGGATGGCTTCCTCGAAAGTCATGCCGAGCGCCTTGAGCATGCCCGCGGCGGGGCTCTTGCCGTCGCCGACGATGGCCGCCAGCACGATGGCGCCGTCGATCTGGCGCCGGCGCGACTGCTTGGCGGCGGAGGCGGCGGCCTGCATCACGCGCAGGAGATCGGTGTCGGGACGCGGCTCGGAGGTGCCATCCGAGCGCATGTCCTCGAGCAGGCGGCCGAGGTATCCAGATACGTCGGTCGACAGCCGCGCCAGCTCGATGTTGGCCGACTGCAGGATCAGCGCCGCCTCGGCATCCTCGGTGAGCGCCAGCAGCAGGTGCTCGAGCGTGACGGCCTTGTGCGACTGCTCGCGCGCGAATCGGTGCGCCCGCTCCAGGCTCTGGCCCAGGTTCGGGGACGTTGGAATCGAACTGAGCTCGTCCGCAAGAGATTGCGGCATCGATTGCTCCTGCCGGCGGTCGAGACAGCTCCCGCGCCACCTGCTGCGCCTGAAAGCCCGGCCGGCCGAACGCGCACAAGGCCCGGAGGACGCACCCCACTTACGTTCGCGGCAGTCTAGCCGATGGTGGCGGACTTGACACGTCCCGGCGGCCGGGGCGGGACCAGGAAGTTGTTGAGCCGTAACCTGATTGCACGGCAAGCGCAAATCCCGTTGAGCCCGCCGTCAAGGCGCTATAAGTGCAATCTACTAGGCGAGGAGCTCACAGGCCCCACGGCGGGCCCAGGATTTGGATGGTCGGGCCATGGCGAAGGACGAGGCTGCACAGGGGGCGGGCGACACGTCGGGACTGTCGGCCCTGACGCAGGCGCGCATCCTCGCCGAGGCGCTGCCGCACATGCAGCGCTATGACGGCCAGACCGTGGTCGTCAAATACGGCGGCCACGCCATGGGGGACGCCGGCCTCGCCGCCGCCTTCGCCCAGGACATCGTGCTCCTGAAGCAGGCCGGCGTGAACCCGATCGTCGTGCACGGCGGCGGGCCGCAGATCGCCGGCATGCTCAAGCGCTTGCAGCTCAAGAGCGAGTTCGTGCACGGGCTGCGCGTCACCGACAAGCCGACCGTGGAAGTGGTCGAGATGGTGCTGGCGGGCCTCATCAACAAGGATATCGTCACCGCCATCAACCGGCAGGGCGGCAAGGCCGTGGGCATCTCCGGCAAGGACGCCAACTTGATGATCGCGCGCAAGATCACGGAGATGGCGGACCCCGAATCGAACCTGATGAAGGCCGTCGACATCGGCTACGTCGGCGATCCCGCGGAGGTGAACCCGCACATCGTCGAGGTGATCGCGGGCTCAGATCTCATCCCGGTGATTGCCCCGGTGGGCATCAGCCGCGAGGGCGAGACGCTCAACATCAACGCCGACACGTTTGCCAGCGCGCTTGCCGCGCGCATGAAGGCCAAGCGCCTGCTGCTGCTGACCGACGTTGCCGGCGTGCTCGACAAGGACGGCAAGCTGCTGGAGCGGCTCGCGATCGATCAGGCGCGCAAGCTCATCCGCGAGGGCGCCATCACCGGCGGCATGATCCCCAAGATCGAGGGCTGCATCGAGGTGGTGGAGGCTGGTGTCGAAGCCGTCGTCATCATCGACGGTCGGGTGCCGCACTGCGTGCTGCTCGAGCTCTTCACCGAGCACGGCGTCGGCACGCTCGTCACCCGCAAGTCGAAGAAGGGGAGCTGATGACAGGAGGCGCGAACGGCTGGGGTTCCCCTCCCCCTTGCGGGGAGGGGTCAGGGGTGGGGGGAGTCCCGACCGCAGATGTTGGCGTGTCTCCCCCTCCCTCTCCCTCCCCCGCAAGGGGGGAGGGAAGAGGTCCCACGTTGGGGGTGGGAAAGCGCGGCTTCGAGCGCACGCAGGTGTGGATCTTCGATCTCGACAACACGCTCTATCCCGCCGACTGCAAGCTGTTCGCCCAGGTCGACGTCAAGATGGGCGAGTTCATCTCGCGCCTGCTCGGCGTGCCGTTCGAGTACGCGCGCCACCTGCAGAAAACGTACTACCGCCAGTTCGGCACCACGCTCAACGGCCTCATGCACGTCCACCGCATGGACCCCAAGCCCTTCCTCGACTACGTGCATGATCTCGACCTCTCGGTCGTCAAGGAGCATCCCGAGCTCGCCGCCGCGATCGACCGGCTGCCGGGCCGCAAGCTCATCTTCACCAACGGCTCGCGCGCGCATGCCGAGCGGGTGGCGGGCAAGCTCGGCGTGCTGCAGTGCTTCGAGGGCATCTTCGACATCTGCGATGCCAACTACGTGCCCAAGCCCACGGCGAGCTGCTACGATCACTTCTGCCGAGCGCACTCAGTCGAGGCGTCCGCCGCCGCCATGTTCGAGGACATCCCGCACAATCTCGAGGCCCCGCATGCGCTCGGCATGACCACGGTGCTGGTGCGCTCCGAGGCCAACGACGATCATCCCACCCAGAAGCAGATCCGCGCCTGGAGCGAGCCGCCCGAGCACGTGCATCACATGACCTTCGACCTGGCGGGGTTCTTGGATGGGGTCGGCGCGAATGGGGTCAGACCCCACGCGCCAAGCGGGGACACGCCCGCGACCTGACCATGGGGTCTGACCCCAAGTCCACCGAAGGAATTCGCCCCATGACCGCTGCCCCGACACTCCCTCGCCTCGAGCCGCTGACCGACCGCGTCCCCGCCCGGCCCATCGCCGACGGCGTGCGCATCGGCCATGTGCATTTGAAGGTTGCCGATCTCGACCGCGCGCTGTCGTTCTATTGCGACGTCCTGGGTTTCGAGATCACGCAGCGGCGCGGCCGCGAGGCGGTCTTCCTCTCGGCCGGCGGCTATCACCACCACATCGCGCTCAACACCTGGGAAAGCCTCGGCGGCTCGCCGCCGCCGCCCAACGCCACCGGCCTCTATCACGTGGCGATCCTCTATCCCACCCGCGCGCTGCTGGCCGATGCCTACGCCCGCGTGCTCGCCGCCGGCATCAAGCTCGACGGTGCCAGCGACCACGGCGTGAGCGAGGCGCTCTACCTGCGCGACTACGACGACAACGGTGTCGAGCTCTGCTGGGACCGCCCGCGCGAGCTGTGGCCCGTGGGCGCCGACGGCCATCTCAACATGGGCCGCCTGCGCATCGATCTCGAGGGCCTGCTGGCGGAGAAGTAGTCCCGACGCAGCGCGGGGGAGACACGGGGATGATGGCAGCATCGCGGGCGACACTGTGGATCGGGATCGCGTGCGCGGTCGTGCTCGCGGGCACTGGTGTTGCATGGTCGCAGTTCAAGGCGGCGCCTACGCCGACGCCCGTGCCTCGCATCCTGCCGACGCCGCTGCCGTCGCTTCCAAACCTCAGCACCTCTCCAACCATGCCGGCGCCGGCCCGGCCGCTGGCGCCGGGCGTGGTTGCGCCACCGGCCACTCCGCCTGCGATCGCGCCGGCGAGGCCGATCCGGCGCGCCAGCCTGGTCAAGGCGCTGAGCGTGGCGGGCAACAGGGAGTGCGACATCACCGCAACGCTGCAGCAGCGCTGCCGGGCCGGGCAGTCCTGCAAGCTCTCCTGCTCGCCCAGCCATTGCCCCCAGCTCGGCGGCCAGACGTTCTGCGAGTTCTTCGTCAATTGCGCGGTCGAGTTCGTCGCCAGGGCCGTCATGGACGATCCCGTCTGCAAGGCGAGGACCGAGGTTCGGCTCGTGAATGCGCCGGGCGGCGGGCGCTATCACCTCGTCAAAGTGCCGGTCGGCTACGACTGCGACCCGCCGCAGTGCGTGCAGTAGGCGCGAGCATCCCGCTCGCGCGAATCGTCCGGCATCCGTCGTCCGCCACAAGCCTCCGCCTGTGGATTACGGGGAGAAGTACCCCGCGACTATTCAGCAGTCGTGGTCTGGATCGGTAGCGTGCTGCTCGCCGTGCAACGCAAGCGCGAGGCCAGCATGCCGCTCACCCCGACGTTTCCCGATGCGATCTGTGACACCGATGTCATTACCTTCCTGATGTTCGACGAAGACAGCCTCGTGCGCGTCGACGTGCAGCGCTCCGTGCTGCAGCGTGTCACGCCGTCCCGGTCGGATGCTGCGCACCTCGCCGTCTTCGACGCCCACAGGGACGCGATCGAGAAGGTCGCCAGCGAGAAATTCGACGAGGGGAACTTCAACACCTTCCCCAACTGCCGCGTCGTCCCCATCGGCCTCGCCGATCTGCCCCGCCTCGCCATCAGTCGTCCGGTCGCCGCCGAGTAGCGATCACGCCCGTCCACGCGTCCTGGGTGCCGGCCTCCGCCGGCATGACGTTTGTGGCAGCGACGGCGATTCCCAAGGCCGCCGTCATCCCGGCGCCGCGAGTGCGCGCCAGCGCGCTCGCGGAGGAAGGCCGGGACCCATGCACCTCTCGGCTCATTGCCGACACACTACACGCCCGCGACCTCACAACCTCACCCAACACAGATCGCCTCGCGGGCCGCGACCCTCGAGGACTTGCTCGGAGGAAAACCGGCGCGACAGCGCCGAGCGCGCGACTGCGCGTCATGCCTGAGGCATGCTTCCAGCATGACGACGAGTCGCGGCCATCAGGTGGCGCCAACGCCGCTACGCCTGGCACGCGCTCGCTGCGCATGTCAGCTCGAAAAGAGGGAACGGGGCGCTTAGCCGCCGGACCGTGTTTAGAGGCCTGA
>JBGGME010000238.1:0-8676 GCA_041288195.1 Hyphomicrobiaceae bacterium | reverse complement strand
CTAGAGGCTCTCGAACAGGGCCGCCACACCGAGCCCGCCGATGGCGCCCTGCGTGACGGCGCCGTAGCGTGGCCGCCGGATTTGGCGGGCGCGCGCCATTGCCGTAAAGAGGCGCACCACGCTGACGGCACTTGCGGCGCCCAGGGGATGTCCGCGCGCGAGCGCACCGCCGTCGGGGCTTAGCGCGGCATCGTCGAGGTCGAAGGCGTCGCGCAACGCCAGCGCCTGCGCGGCGGAGACCTCCGACATCTCGACCAGGCCCAGTGCGTCGCGCGTGAAGCCGCCGTTGGCCTGGCGCAGGACCTTCTCCAGCGCCGTTACCGGCGCCATGGCCTCCTCGGCAGCACCGACGCCTTGCGTGCTGCTGGCGACCAGCCTGAGCGCGGGCGGAGCGCCGAGCTCGGCATGCACCCGCGCCGACACCACCACCACCGCGGCGGCGGCATCGTGCAGCAGGCTAGTGTTACCGGTGGTGTGGGTGCCGTCGGGCGGCATCAGCGGCGACAGCGCGGCCAGGTCCTCGATGTCGGGGGCAATCGCGCTCTCGTCGCGCGCTTCCGCGCCCGTCAGCTTGAGGGGAACGATCTCGCCCACGAAGTGGCGCTCGCTCGAGGCCTGCTCCGCCTTGCGCAGCGAGCTCAGCGCATAGCTGTCCTGGCGCGCGCGGGTGATGCCGAGCTTGCGGGCGAGCTCCTCGGAGGCGGCAACCGAGTGCGGCGCCTCGCCGTTGCCGCCATCCTCGGGCTCGAGCCCCAGGAACCGCGGCGTCTGGAATACGCTCTTGGGCCGTGCCACCCGCCACGGCGCCGTCGACAGCGATTCGGCGCCGCCCGCCACCACCACATCGGCCTCGCCCATCGCCACCGCCCGCATGGCGAGCAGGATGGCATCGAGCCCGGACGCGTCCTGGCGATCGACGGTGAGCGCGGGCACGCACTCGCGCAGGCCTGCCGCCAGGCCGATGATGCGGGCGGGATTTCCGCCGGCGGTCGTATTGCCGAAGATGATCTCGTCGACGACACCGGGCTCGAGACCGGCATCCTCGAGCGCCGCCAGCACGATGGGCGCCGTCAGCGTCTCGATGCGCCGGGCCCTGTGCAGCCCGCCGGGCCGGCCGAGCGCCGTGCGGCGCGCTGCAATGATGTAGGAGGTTCCCGAAGCCGTGGCCTGGGTCATGGAACGCATCCACTCAGGATCGGCTGTCCAAACGCCAGCGACTCCGCCAGCCGCAGCGCGACAGCACACAGCCGGTGACACCATAGGATCGTGGCAAAATCCCGCACGACGGCCCGCACGATTACAGTGTTGGCGGCTGGCGGAGCCGGGCAGCGGTGCTATAAGGGCACAAATGACGCAAGCTGCGGCCAGCAACGCCTTCCCGGCACCCGAGCACGATCATGACCGCTGCCTCGCAGAGGCCATGGAGCGGGCGCGGGCGGCGTTCTCCGACAAGGGCCTCAAGCTCACCCCCCTGCGCCAATCGGTGTTCCAGGAGATTGCGGCCTCGCACAAGGCGATCGGGGCCTACGACGTGCTGGACCGGCTCGCCGCCAAGGGCGAGCGGCTGGCGCCGATCTCGGTCTACCGGGCGATCGATGCGCTGGTGGCCGCCGGCATCGTGCACCGCTTCGAGAGCCGCAACGCCTTCTTTGCCTGCCACGCCGGGCACGACATGCGCCAGCTGGTGCTGGCCTGCGAGACCTGCGGCCGCATTGCCGAGGTCGACGGCGACAAGGTGTTCCAGGCCATCGACGCGGCCGCGCGCTCGGCGGGGTTCTCGACGATGGGTGCCGTGGTCGAGGTCAAGGGCCTGTGCGCGGGGTGTGCGGGGCAAGAGCGTGGCGAACGCCTGGAGCCCGCGCATGGAAGGCCATGAACCGAGCGGCGAGGCGGCGGCATTGGCCCGAGCCGATCGGCCGCTTGCCCGCCCGGTCGTGCACGACCACGGCGACCACGACCACCACGATCATCCGCATTACGACGGTCCGGCCCTGGCGCACGATGCCGGTGCGCTCATCAGCGCGCGCTCGCTGTGGCTGTCGCGGTCTGGCCGCACCATCCTGCAGGGCGTCGACATCGATATCGCGGCGGGCGAAATCGTGACGCTGATCGGCCCCAACGGGGCCGGCAAGACCACGCTGGTGCGGGTGCTGCTGGGGCTCGAGAGCCCGGACAAGGGCAAGACCGTGCGCAAGCCGGGTCTCGTCGTCGGCTACGTGCCGCAACGCTTCGAGCTCGACCGCGCCATCCCGATCAACGTCGCGCGCTTCGTGGAGCTCGGACGGGGGGCCGAGGACGAGGAGATCGAGCGCATGCTCGCCGACGTGGGCGCCGGCAGGATCGGCGATCGCCAGCTGTCGGATCTCTCCGGCGGCGAGCTGCAGCGGGTGCTGCTCGCACGCGCGCTGATCCGCTCGCCCGACGTGCTGGTGCTCGACGAGCCGGTGCGCGGCGTCGACTACGCGGGCGAGGCCGAGCTCTACAACCTGATCGGCAAGCTGCGGTCCGAGAAGGGTTTCGGCGTGCTGCTCGTCTCCCATGACTTGCACGTCGTCATGGCGCAGAGCGACCGGGTCGTCTGCCTCAACCGGCATGTGTGCTGCTCGGGCATACCGCAGTCGGTGGCGCAGCATCCCGAGTACGCGCGCCTGTTCGGGCCGCAAGCCGCCCGTGCCTTCGGCCTCTATCACCACAGCCACGACCATCGCCACGATCTGGCGGGCGAGCCGCAGCCCTCTCCGGGCGCGGGTCGGTCCGACCAGCGCCCCGGCACGCAATAGGGAGGTGCCGGCGTGGGCGAGCCGTTTCTGCTGCGCGCGTTGCTCGCGGGCCTGGGGCTCGCGCTGGTGGCGGCCCCGCTCGGCTGCTTCGTGGTGTGGCGGCGCATGGCCTACTACGGCGAGACGGTGGCGCAGGCGGGCCTGATCGGCATCGCCGCGGGCCTCGCCCTGTCTCTCAACCTGACGCTGAGCGTGCTGATCGTCACGTTCGCGGTCTCGGGCCTGCTGCTGCTGCTCGGGCGCCAGCAGATCGTGCCGTTCGATTCGCTGCTGGGGCTGCTCGCGCACACCGCGCTCGCCGTCGGCGTGATCGCCACCGCCATGGTGCGCGGGCCGCAGCTCGACCTGATGGCATTCCTGTTCGGCGACATCTTCGCCGTCACCGGCACCGACCTGCAGTGGATCTATCTGGGCGGCGCGGCGGCACTCATCGGCCTGCTGTTCGTGTGGCGTCCGATGCTGGCACTGTCGGTGCACGAGGACCTGGCCGCAGCCGAGGGGACGCCGACTGCCCGCACCAAGCTGATATTCGTCCTGATCCTGGCGCTGGTGGTGGCGATCGCCATCAAGATCGTGGGCGTGCTGCTCACCATCGCCTTCCTGATCATGCCGGCGGCAGCCGCCCGGCCGCTGTCGGAGACGCCCGAGCAGATGGCGCTGTTCGCCGCCATCTTCGGCGGGCTGTCGGTGGCGCTGGGCCTGTTCCTGTCGGTCACCTTCGATGCGCCGGGCGGGCCGTCGATCGTGGTGATGCTGGCGCTGTTCTTCGCGGTCGCGATCCTGCCGACCATCCTGCGCGGGCGGCGCTGAGCTGCAAGGCTCGGGGCCCCCCGCCTACTGCGTCTCGGCGCCGAGCTCCTTGAGGCGCGTGCGCGCCGTGCGGTGCGCCCAGGCGCCGCTCTCGAACTTGGGCGGCACCGCGAGCGCGGCGCGGAAGTCGGCGATCGCCCGGTCGCGCGCGCCGGACCGCTCGTGAAGCAGGCCGCGCTGGGCGTAGGCGCCCGCATAATCCTTGTCGAGGTCGATGGCGGCGGTGAGGTCGCGGATGGCGTCGTCGGGCTGCTTCAGGTCGATCAGCACCAGTGCGCGGTTGTAGTAGGCGGCCACGAACTTCGGGTTGAACCTGATCAGGTGATCGAAGTCGGTGAGGGCGGCCTCGAAGCGCTTCAGCGCACGGTTGGCATTGCCGCGGCCGTTGCGGGCGGCGGCATGATCGGGCGCGAGGCGGAGCGCCTCGTCGTAGTCGCGCAGCGCATCCTCGTAGCGGCGCAGGCTCTGGTTCGCCCAGCCCCGGCCGAAATGCAGCGAGGCGTCGCTGCGCTTGAGGCCGATGGCCCTGGTGTAGTCGGCAAGCGCCTGCTCGTGCTGCTGGTTCTTGGTGTAGGCGCGGGCCCGCTTCTGCAGCGCGGCGACGTCGTTGGGCTTGGTCTCGAGGGTGCGGGTCGCCTCGGCGATCTCGCGATCGGCGGTCGCGTCGGCGGCGGGCTTCTGCTCGGGTTGCGGGGCCGGCTGCGCGGGTGCGGGCTGCGGTGCGGCGCCGCAGGCGTCGCGCAGCGCGCGCCAGTCCTCCTCCGACAGGGCGGGCGTGGCGGTATAGCTCGGCTGCGCGCGCACCATGGCGATGCGCTCGGCGGTGGGCGGATGGGTGCTGATGACCTCGAGCCCATCGGACATCGGGCCGTTGGCCTTGCCGCCCTTGGAAGCGGACTTGGCGGACGGGGCGCCGCCGTAGGTGCGTTCGAGGAAATCGCCGAAGCCCTTCGAGGAGATGCCGGCACCCTTGAGCAGGCGCACGGCATGCTGGTCGGCCTCGCGCTCGGCCATGCGCGTGTGGCGCAGGTGCGTGAGCAGCACGCCCAGATTGGTGATGGTGCCCGCCGAGCCCGCGAAGATGAGCTGCGAGGCGGCGGTATAGCCCATGGCGCGGACCAGCCCGGTCTCGGGATGCAGCTCGATGGCGTGGCCGAGCTCGTGGGCCAGCACGCCGGCCACCTCGTCGGGGGAGCGCGCCGCATTGATGAGCCCGCGCGTCAGGATTATCTGCCGGCCCGGCACGGCAAAGCCGTTGATCAGGTTCCAGTCGAGCACCACGACGCGGACCGACATGCCCTTCTCGGGCGCCGCCGCGGACAGACGCTGGGTGAGCTTGTCGAGGGCCGCGCGGCTCGCCGGCGTCTCGCAGGCCTTGCGGTCGCGGGAGATGCTGCTGATGACCTGGCGCCCGACCGCCTCGCGCGTCTGCTGGGGCATGACGCGGGCCACGGCCTGGGCCGGATGCAGCTCGAACCGCCAGGCGGCCAGGCCGATGGCGAGCAGGGCCGCGACGGCGGCAAGCGCCGGCCGCGCGGCGCGCCAGCGCTGGCGCCCGGCGGAGAGCGCCGGCACCTTGCCCAGCAGCTGGGCGGCGAAGGCGGGGTTCGGCACGAACAGCGTATAGCCGCCCTCCGGCTCGAAGGTGATGAGGGCGTCGCGCGACTTGGAGCTCAAGGGAACGCTGCTGCGCAGGCGATGATAGGGCCACAGCCACACGGTGGGGCCGCCGGGGCTCCCCATCTCGAGGCCCGTGTCGCCTAGACGGATCTCGACCGGTGCCGCCGAGGCATTGAGCCCCCGGCTCAGCGAGCCCTCGAAGACCGCCGTATCAGAATGCGTCGACATTGAACGCCTCCGCCAATCCCTCGCCCCTCTTCAGGAGAGCGTCCGGGTTCTGCCCGATTTGCTCGAAGGCGACCGGGCCGTCAATCGACAGCCGATCGACGATGTAGCGCATTGCGCGCGCCTCCGCGATCGGGGACAGGAAGCCGAGCGACAGCACGCGAATGACATAGTTGCTCGCGGTCAGCCACACGTAGCTGCCGACGCTCGCGGTCAGCGTGAACGGCGTGCCCTGCAGCTGGGTCTCGGACGCAAAGTAGTTGAGCACGCGCGTCGTGTACCAGGCGCGGACAATGACGAAGGCGAGGAGTGCCAGGAACACCACCCCGGCGCACATCGCGATGGTCGTGCCGTTGAGCCGCTGCGGCTTGGGCGCCCCCTGCGACATGTCTATGCCGATGATGGCGATTGCGGCGGCTACCGCGCCGACCGCGAGCACGATCGCCGACAGCCACACGATCCAGAAGCGCCTGTAGAGAGGACCGGCGCGGCCGGTGAAGGTGAAGGTCTTGTCGCCGAACTTGGTCTGGTCGAACAGCACCTTCTGCAGTCGCACGGTTCGCCACGGCAGCACCCAGCCGAGCGTGAGCGGCACCAGCGCCAGGGTCCACAGATAGGTCCACGCGAAGCCGGTCGAGCTGCCGGTGAGGCCGCCGCGGATGCCGCGCCAGCGTGTGCGCGAGAGCCGGTAGCGGCGCGCGCGATGGATGCCGATGCCCGAGAGGCTCAGGATCAGGACCCAGAAGCCCAGCTCGTAGACGCCGCGGCTGGCGGTGCCGGCGCGCAGATAGAGTGCGGCGGCAAAGCCGGCGATGGCCAGCGGCAGCAGGATGAGGAAGAAGACGATGAGGAAGCCGCGGAACAGCTCTCCGCCCGTGCCTCGATAGTCGAGCGGCTCGCCATTGATTCGGACTGCCGACCAGATGCGCTGGCGAACCTCGGTCTTGCCCCAGAAGTGGTAGACGCCAAGCGTGAGGATGCGCAGGAGGCCGTTGAGGAGACTCAAGCCCAGGAAGCCGCCGGGGGGGTGCGCCCAGCTGATCTGTGGACCCGACACGATCCTGGTCGGCGGGGTTTCGACTGCTGCGACGGACATTGCGACGGACATGGCGCCTCTCGAGGCAGTGCTGGGGCAGTGCTGCGCGGCCGCGACAAATTAGCATGCCGGTCGATGCGGCCAGAATGATGGAGGCGCGGGTGCCGGCCCGAGCCCGGTGGGAAATTAGCGCTTTTGCGCAAACACGCTGTTCCTGGCGAAACATGCGGTGCTCGATTGCATTTGTCGATTGCCGCACGTCGTTAACTAACTGTTGCCGGCCAGCAACGAAACGGGACGCCGGTGCCACCGTTGAGCCACAAACGGCCCCCACATTGGTTGCGGATCGCATTCACCGGGGCTACCGCCCTCGCTTGCGCGTTGCGCGCGAGGGTACGCAATGCGGAGCCCAGAGTCGTGTCTGGTCCGGCACCAGGATGCCGGGCTGCGGTTGCCTTTCCGGCAGCTGTCGCAACAACGTTTCGCGAGGGTGGTCTTAAATGGACGCAGGGACCTTCGATGAGTCCAAGCTTCCGGGCCGTCACGACGCCGAGGGCCCCGCGCGCGCGCCGTATCGTCATGGGCAGAGCGCCGGCGCGAAAGTTGCGCTGCCTACGGACGGACGCTTCTCGAGTGGCACGCGCGGCTTCTGCATCGGCCATGTCGAACGCGAGGATGGCGACATGATCGCGATCGATGCCGAAAAGGGCACACTCGATCTGGAATTGAGCGAGGCGGGGCAGGAGCGCCTTCGCAAAGCCTGGAAAGCGCCACCGAATCCCTATCAAAGCGGCGCATTGCGAAAGTAAGCGGACCAAGTCGGCCGGCGCGCAAGGGCGCGGTCACAGATGCAGGCGGAGACGAGGAAGTTGTTTGCTATGCGGACATTTTGCGGGGTCCTGGCGGCGCTCGTGGTCGCTGCAGCGGCGGGAGCCGCATGGGCGGGAGGGGTCAAATACGCCTCTCCGCAGGCAGCATTCGAGCAGGGCCTCGGCGCCTACAAGTCCGGCTACTACGAGATCGCCGTTCCGGCCCTCGAGGAGGCCGCGGCCAGGGGCCCCGAGATCAATCGCTTCTTCGCCGAGTTCTATCTGGCGCGCATCTACTCCGACAACTCGAGCGCGCTCACCAACCACGGCCACGCCTACGACCTCTACCGCAAGCTCGTCGAGGAGAACTTCGACGCCGATCCCGACGACGGCCGGCGCGCTCCGTTCGTGGCCAAGGCGCTGACCGCGCTCGCGGGCTACCTGCAGCGCGGCGTCAAGGAGATCGGCGTGCGTCCCGAGCCCGGCCGCGCCGTCGAGTACCTGCAGCATGCCGCCACCTTCTTCGGCGACAAGGACGCGCAGTTCGAGCTTGCCAAGATCTATCTCTCCGGCGGCCGCTCCGGCGAGGACGTGAAGCGCGGCATGCACTACCTCTCGGTACTGACCGAGGAGAGCCATCCGGGCGCGCAGGCCTACCTCGCCGACCTGCTGTGGCGCGGGCGCCATGTCAAGAAGGACGAGCGGCGCGCGCTGGCGCTCATCACCATGGCGGTCGAGAATGCGCCCGAGCACGAGCGCATCTGGATCGAGGACATCTATCAGAACATCTACTGCGGCACCTCGCAGGGAACGCGCAAGCAGGCGAACGGCATCGTCGCCAACTGGCGGCAGATGTTCGCGCGGCCCGCGGCGCCGTCGAACCGGATGGAGCTTGGCGCGCGCGAGCTGCAGCCGCAGCGCACCTGCGGCGACGGCGAGGTGGTGGACATTCATCGCTACGAGCCGGCCGCCGGCCCTGGCGCTGGCAAGGACAAGCCGCCGGCGGTGGCGACCACGCCGCCCGCAAGCCGGCCCGAGCCGATGCAGGGCGGCATGCTGGGCCTGGGCCTGCGCGACGCGGGAACGTCCAAGTGAGGGCGTAGGGGCCCCACTCCAGCTGGCCGCGAAGCGCCACGCTGATGACGGTGGTCATCGACGCGCGCGGCGAGGGCCATGCCCTCCACGGTGCGCACCTCCCACGGCGACGACGTGCTCGACAAACAAGGCTAAGGGTGCGCCGCGCCCGTGGCTGCGAGGGTGAGGCCGGTGGCGCGATGGAAGGCGCGGGCGACGGCCGCGGCCTTTGCCTCCGCGAAGGCGTCCGCCAGCACGGTGATGCCGAGCGGCAGGCCGTCGGCCCGGAACCCCGCCGGCACCGCCAGCCCGCACATGCCCA
>JBGGME010000237.1:0-15406 GCA_041288195.1 Hyphomicrobiaceae bacterium | reverse complement strand
GAAGCGTATTGTGATGGCGCATGGTGTTGGTCCCCTTCCGTGTCCGAGCTGCCGGCAAGCTTCTCGAATCACAGAAGAATCAACGCCATGCTCTTTGTCCATCATTCCCCGACCGGACAGCAGTGCAACAAGTGCCGGGATGACGGCGTGCCCTAGCGCGCCAGCTCAGCCATGTTGCGATAGATGTCCAGAGCCTCCGGGTTGGCCAGTGCGTCCCAGCTCTTGATGTCGCGGCCGTGCACGACGTCGCGCACGGCGAGCTCGGAGACCTTGCCGGACTTGCTGCGCGGGATGTCGGCGACCTGGATGATCCTTGCCGGCACGTGGCGCGGGCTGGCGCCGGAGCGGATCTGCCTCTTGATGCGCTCGCGCAGGGCATCGTCGAGGCTCGCGCCCGGCTTCAGGACCACGAACAGCACGACGCGGACATCGTTGTCCCAATCCTGGCCGATGACGACGCTCTCCTGCACCTCGGGCAGCTGCTCGACCTGGCGGTAGATCTCGGCCGTGCCGATACGCACCCCGCCGGGGTTGAGCGTGGCGTCGGAGCGGCCGTGGATGACGATGCCGCCGTGCTCGGTCCACTCGGCGAAGTCGCCGTGATGCCAGACGTTCTCGAAGCGCTGAAAGTAGGCGGCGTTGTACTTCTTGCCGTCGGGATCGTTCCAGAAGCCGATCGGCATCGAGGGAAACGGCTTCAGGCACACGAGCTCGCCCTTGCCCCCCTTCACGGGCCTGCCCGTCTCGTCGACCACTTCGACGGCAAGGCCGAGCCCCGGCCCCTGGATCTCGCCGCGCCAGACGGGCTTGGTCGGAATGCCGAGCACGAAGCAGCCGACGATGTCGGTGCCGCCGGAGATGGAGGCGAGATGCAGGTCTTGCTTGATCGCCGCGTAGACGTAGTCGAACGCCTCGGGCACCAGCGGCGAGCCGGTCGACAGCATGGCGCGCACGCTCGAGAGGTCGTGGCTCTCAGCCGGCGTCAGCTCGGCCTTCTTGAGCGCGTCGATGTACTTGGCGGACGTGCCGAAGTGGGTGCACGTCTCGGACTGGGCATAGTCCCAGAGGATGTTGCCGTCGGGGTGGAAGGGCGAGCCGTCGTAGAGCAGGAGCGTCGCGCCCTGTGCGAGGCCTGACACCAGCCAGTTCCACATCATCCAGCTGAGCGTGGTGAAGTAGAACAGGCGGTCGCCGTCCCTCACGTCGGAATGCATCCGGTGCTCGCACAGGTGCTTCATGAGGGTGCCGCCGGCGGAGTGCACGATGCACTTGGGCATCCCCGTCGTGCCCGACGAGAACAGCACGTAGAGGGGATGCGCGAACGGCAGGCGGGTAAAGGAGAGCTCGCCGGGCGTGCGTGATCCGACGGCCTCGCCCCAGGTCTGCGCACGGCGCCCGGTGTGGCTCATGCCGGCGTTGAGACCCTGCACCACCGCCGCGTCGCGGCCGAGGTAGGGCACGACGATGACGCTCCCCACCGTCGGCAGCTTGGCTACGATTTGTGTCAGCTTGTCGGCGATGTCGATGGTCTTGCCGCCGTAGTAGTAGCCGTCGCAGGCGATCAGCACCTTCGGCTCAATCTGGCTGAGCCGATCGAGCACGCCCTGGGCGCCGAAGTCGGGCGAGCAGGACGACCACACCGCGCCGATGGAGGCGACCGCAAGCACGCTGACGATGGCCTCGGGCATGTTGGGCAGGATGGCGCCGATCCGGTCGCCGTCGCCGACGCCCGCCTCGCGCAGCGCCGCAGCCATGCGTGCCACCTCGGCGTTGAGCTCGCTCCAGCTCATGCGCCGCTTGACCTTGTCCTCGCCCCAGAACACGAGCGCGGTGCCGGCGCCGTCCTTGCGCAGCAGGTTCTCCGCGAAGTTGAGGCGCGCGCCGGGAAAGAAGCGGGCGCCCGGCATCCTGCTTTCGTCCACAAGAAATGGCGGACTGCCCTTTTCGCCCACGACGCCGGCGAAATCCCACAGCGCCGACCAGAACTCCCCCGGGTCGGCGACCGAGTAGCGATGCAGCTCCTCGTAGCTGCTCAACGGCTTGCCGGTGCGCGATGACATCCAAGTCGAGAAGGACGCCAGTGTGGTTTGATCCGCGCGTGCCTTTTCAGGTTTCCACAGAGGCTGGCTCATGGCTTTCATCCTGGAAGCGCGCGTTGCCCGCCTCGACGACGATGGTTTGACTGGCCCTCGACGCCGCATCGCGCTATGAAATGCACGGGGATGCCGGGTTCCAGTCGCAGGCAACGGCGCATTACAGTCCAGCTTGCACTCCTCGGCAACGGTTTGTAAAAGCAGGCTCGGTCCGCGAGCTTTGACAGAAGCAGGGAAAAGGCCGGCTGCCTCCTTCGGAGGCAACGAGGGTGCCGGCTGACAACAACAGCGAAGTCAAGTCGGGCAAAGTCGAAATCATGCGACGAAAGAACGTCATTTCGCGCTTTGCAACACTCGTTCTCGTCACGCTCGCCTGCCTGCTGCTCGCCCTCCTTGCTCCGACACTGAACGTCAAACGCGCAATTGACGAGCCGTTCTCGGGCTACGCCGTGATGGCCTCGCCGCGCGACATGCACATCATCGCCTCGCCGATCCGGCTGAGCCACGCGCCCGACCTGACCCTGAACCGCGGCACCCTCTACGCCGACGGCAACGCGGCAGCCGGCACGCCGATCTCGCGCTTCGTTCTCGACAACCCCGTGTTCTATCTCGATGCATCGGGCGCGCGCAGCCGCTCGGCCGGCGCCGATGGCGGCTTCGGCATGGCCGAGGTCGAGGCCGCTGCGCCGCTGCTGGTCGACCAGCTTCTCGCCATGGGGTTCGAGGTTCTCACCATTCGCCGCGGCACGCTCAACGTGACGACGGCGGACGGCAGCTGGGAGACGATCAGCGATATCCAGGCGGATGTGACGGGGCGGCGCAAAGGCCAGGTCGGCGCCCGCGGCAGCTTCACGGTTCGCGGCCAGCGCGTCGCATTCGACACCACGGTGACACCGGGTGCGGACAAGCGCACGGCGCGTTGGCCGGCCAAGCTCAGCCTCAAGAGCGATCTGCTGGAGGCGAGCCTGGATGGGCATATCGACGTCGCCGAGAGCCTGCAGCTGTCCGGCCAGGCCGAGATCGCCACGCCCAACGTGCGCCGCATCGCGCGCTGGTTCGGCATGCCGGTCGCCAGCGCCGACGGGCTCAACGCCGCCTCGGTCAAGGGGCAGATCAACTGGGCGCGGCGCACCATCGCCATCGAGGATGCCAAGGTCGCGCTCGACGGCAACGAGGCGGCGGGCGCGCTGGTGCTCAACCTCGCCGGCGAGCGCCCGCTGATCGACGGCACGCTCGCCTTCAACGCTCTCGACCTGACGCCCTACGTGGAAGCGGCCCGCTCGCAGTCGTTCCTGTTCGACCGGCACTCGGCATCGTGGTCGGCCTTCGATCTGTCGTTTCCGCTGATCCGGCATTTCGATGCCGACCTGCGCATCTCCGCGCCCAAGGTCGTGGTCAAGGGCTACGGTCTCGGCCGCGGCGCCGCCACCATCACGGTGCGCGCGGGCGAGCTTCTCGCCGACATCGCCGAGCTCGAGCTGCACTCGGGCAAGGTCAGCGCCCAGGTCACCGCCAACGCCAACGAGATCGTGCCGCGCTACACGCTGCGCGGGAAGCTCGAGAGCTTCGATGCGGGCAGCGCCGGCACGACCTTGTTCGGCGCCAACGTGATCACCGGTCGCGCGACGCTCTCCATCGACGTGGCGGCGGCCGGGCAGACGCCGGCCGAGCTCCTGCGCGGGGTGTCGGGCAAGGCCGCGCTGACGATGGCGGAAGGCGCCCGCGTGGGGCTCGACATCAAGGCCCTGCGGACGGCCGCGACCAAGGCCGGCGGCGCTCCCGGCTGGGGCGCGCTGGCCAAGGGACAGACCAGTCTGGAGCAGGTCGAGGCCCGTGGCCTGCTCCGCGACGGCGTGCTCATCACCGAGCTCGTGCAGGCGCGCTCGGGGCCGCTCGGCCTGGCGGCCTCCGGCCGCATCGACCTTTCCGAGCGCACGCTCGACATGCACCTGGCCGTCAGGCCCAATGCCGCCGCCGACAAGCCGCTCAAGCCCACGGACATGGCGGGCGCCGAGGCCGTGACGGTGCGCGGCTTCTGGCAGGAGCCCTTCGTGCGCCCGCAGGAAGCTGGCACCGACGCGCCGCGCTAGCCGAGCCCCGCCGCCGCTACTCGTAGGTCTCGTCGTAGCACTGGATGACGATGGGGCTCTCGATCAGGCGCAGATCGATCGGCTTCACGGCGATCAGCTTGGGATTGCTCGGCAGCGGATTGGCCTTGCCGCGCGGGGCGTTCATCCAGTGGTCGGGACCCGGCATCTTGTCGAGCCCGAGCGGATAGATGGTGAGCTTGTCCTTCTCGAACTTCATGCGCAGGAAGTTCTTGTAGCTCTTGAGCCTGAGGGCGGCGAACGCCTCCTCCGAGTGCATGCGCCCGAACACCCCTGTCAGCACCCAGTAGAAGCCCCACAGCGAGCCGCCCACCAGGGCGCCGAGCAAGATCATCAGGGTCGGGTAGCTGGTGAAGCCGACGAGCTCGCGCACGGGCGTCGGCCGCGCGGGTGCGCCCGCCTGCTCCGTCGGCGCGCCCGTCCTCTCGCGCTGCTGCGTCGCCTGCTTTTGCTGCAGCGGCCCCAGCCCCTCCTGGATCACGTCGCGCACGATCGCGGTCTGCTCCCCTCGCCCCTTGTAGAGGGCATCGAGGTGTTTCTCGAGCGGCCCCGCCATCTGGTTGTTGAGCGACACCACCAGCAGCGACAGCGTGAACATGGCCGTCATGTGCGCCAGGAAGTGCGTCGTGCCGACCAGGAACTTGGTGAGCACGCGCCGGATCTTGGGGCGCTCGACGGCGTCCACGTACCACACCAGCGTGGCCCAGAGCCCGCCCAGCATGAGCGCCAGGCTGATCGAGGTGATGACGGCCGAGACGATATAGAGCGGCAGGTACGGCAGGACGCTCCACAGCGAGGTGGTGATGCCGAGGCCGTCGATCTTGCCGGAGGAGATGTTGTACTGCGTCACCAGGTTCTGGAACTGCCAGGTGACGAGCCAGTACATCAGGCCGATGCCGATGGCGAAGGCCGGGTTGAAGAACGGAAACAGCAGGTTGCCGAGGCTCAGGAAGTAGCTGCGGCCCTTGCTCGGATAGCACTTGGGCGCCTGCGGCTTGATGGGCGCGCGCTTTTTCAGCCCCAGGCCTTCGCGCTGCAGCGGCTCGATGGCGTCCTGGATGTCCTGGGTGGCCTGCTCGACGATGCCCTCGGCGACCTTGGTGTTGCGCTTGAGGCGGATGTTGATGTCGCGCCCCTTCCAGGCCTCGCCGGGGCGCACGCCGGTGCTGCCGGGTACGTGGCCTTCCTCCTCCTCCTGCCGCTCGGGCCAGCGCACCGAGATGGCATTGCGGAGCACGTGCGTGGGATGCAGGAAGGCGCCGCCGCCGCCCGCCGTGATGAAGTGGATGTCGATCTCGTGGGCGTAGTAGCGGTTGTAGTTGTGCCAGTCGCCGGCGATCGCGGCGACGACGCGCGCGCCGCGCTTGCGCGCAATCGTGGTGATCTTGAAGAAGTTCTCCTCGGTGTCCTGCCCCTGCAGGTCGGCCATCAGCCAGCTCGGCTCGGCGAGACAGATGATCAGGTTGTCCTGCGGGCCCATCTGCTCGGCCACGCGCTCGAAGTAGTTGACCTGCGAACTGTCCAGGTACTTCGAGAACTGGATGTCGGCGCCCCAGATCCACCAGTTGTAGGGCAGGCGCAGCGCCCAGTAGCTCCTGTGCTGCTGGCATTGCCAGCCGCCGATGACGTTGCCGCCGTCTTTGGAGAGCCTGTCGCGGGAGGAGCAGAACAGGCCGTCGAAAGCGTTGAGGCCGTCATACCAGTCGTGGTTACCGGGGATGGCGAACAGCTTGCGGTCGGGCTTGGCGACGGTGAATGCCCAGTTGAAGGGCTGCAGCAGCCGCTCCTTGTATTCCTCCCGCGTCGCCTGCGGGTAGCACTGGTCGCCGCCCATGATCAGGGCCTCGCCGTGACGGAGGCTGCCGGCACCGCGCACATTCAGGCTGTCCTGCGCCAGCAGGTAGGCCATCGTGAACGTGCAGTCGAAGCCGTCGCCCATGTCGGCGATGTAGTCGATCCAGATGGCGCCGGTCTCGTCGCAGGCCACGCACTTGTTCGGATCGCCGGCATTGAGATCGCGGTAGTCGTAGCGGGCGGCGAGGTCCTTGTCCTCGGCGGGGTCGGTGACCGCCTGCATCAGGCGCTGGTCGGCGTACTGGCCGAACACCGAGGAGACGATGGTGCGCACGCCGATGCGCGCCAGCAGCCGTGGGTCGTACCACGACACCATCTTCGGCAGGTGCCCCATGCGCAGCTGCCGCAGCGGACTCAACTCGACCATACCTGCCTCCCCTGGCGATCCCCGTCGGCGGGACGCGCCCGCTCGATCGCCGCATCAACCTCATAAAATGACTTATCAATTCGGCAGAAGAAAGAAGCCTGGCAGCTCACGCGGGCTTACGTGGCACAAATACCGCACTTCCGAGCACGGCGCAGGCAGCCGACAGCCCCCGCTGGCTGCGCGGGGCGGAGCAAGGGGTCGAGTCTCGGGCGTTCAGTGCGCCAGGAGGACAGGGATCTCGCCTGCCTCGATCATGGCCTGCGTGCAGCCGCCGAGCAGGGCCTCTCGCGCATGGCCGTGGCCGTAGCCGCCCATCACCATGAGGTCGGCTTTCCGCTCCCGCGCCGAAGCGACCAGCACTTCGATCGTCGACCGCCCATCCCTCGTCAGAGCCTGGCTCTCGGCATCTATGCCGTGCCAGGCGAACTGATCGACGACGGCATCGAGCGCACCCGGCCGTGGCGCACCACCCTCCTCGACGCCGACGACGACCACACGTCGCGCGCTGGTCAGGAGGGGCATGGCGGCCGAGACCGCTCGAGCGGCGTCCGGCGTCTCCTTCCAGCAAACCATTGCCGTATCGAGCCGCGCCAGCGGATGCTTGGCCGGGACAATGAGCAGCGGGCGCCCGCACTGCAGCAGCAGCGTTTCCAGGCGGTCCGCAGGAAGCCCGTCGGACTTTGCCGCGCGCGCCATGATCACCAGGTCGTTGTGGCGCGCATGCGACAGCAGATGCTGCAGGGCATCGCCCTCCTCTTGCCGCCACCGTGCGGTGACGGCGTGCGCGGCGCGAGGCTTGTCGACCATATCGATCTTCCACCGCGCGCAGAACTCGGAGACGTGGCGTGCAGCCTCGGCAGCACGCGTCGCGGCCTTGTCGCCCAAGTCTTGCAAAGCGTTGCGAAGGGCGGCGCCACGGGCGAAGTCGACGTGCGGCGTATGGTGGGCGGCCTCGCCCGGCCTGACGTGCACGTGGAGGAACTCGAGGTGCGCGAGCAGGGGTCTCGCCACCGTCAGCGCCGTCTCGAAGACGGCCTCGTCGGCATCGCCGCCCCCGACGGGCACAAGTATGGTCTTGATCATGGCGTCCGCTCCGATCATCCGCTGGAGCACAGTAGCGCCGGGTGGAGCGTGCGGGTGTTGACGGGAATCAACCATGCGTCGCGCGCGGCGGAGCCGGGCCCAGTTGTATCTCCGGCCAGGTCAGCCCAACCGCTTGGCTTCCTCGCGCAGCACGAACTTCTGGATCTTGCCCGTCGAGGTCTTGGGCAGCGGTCCGAACACGACCGTGCGCGGCACCTTGTAGTGGGCCATGTTGGCGCGGCAGAAGGCGATGATGTCCTCCGCCGTCACCGGTCCGCTGCCGGGCCCGCTGTCCGGCTTGAGCGTCACGAACGCGCAGGGGTGCTCGCCCCATTTGGCATCCGAGCGGGCGACGACGGCCGCCTCCATCACCTGCGGGTGGCGGTAGAGCACCTCCTCCACCTCGAGGGAGGAGATGTTCTCGCCGCCCGATATGATGATGTCCTTGGAGCGGTCCTTGACCTCCATGCTGCCGTCGGCATGCCACACGGCGAGGTCGCCCGAGTGATAGACGCCGCCGGCGAAGGCTTCCTCGGTCGCGATCTCGTTCTTCAGGTAGCCCTTCATCAGCGTATTGCCGGCCAGCATCAGCTCGCCGATGGTGGCGCCGTCCCTAGCGACGGGCCTGGCCGTCTTGCGGTCGGCCACCATCATGTCCTCGATGACGGGGTTGGGGATGCCCTGGCGGGCCATCAGGGCGTAGCGCTCGGTCTCGGACAGCTGCTGCCACTCCGACATCGGCGCGCAGTAGACCGAGGGCCCGTAGCTTTCCGTGGTGCCGTAGAGGTGCAGCACCTCGAAGCCCATGGCCTCCATGCGCTCGATCACGACGGCCGGCGGCGCGGCCCCACCGGTTGCCACCTTGGTGCGCAGCGGCAGGGGGCGCTTGGCGTCGGCGGGGGCGTGGACGAGCATGTTGAGCACGATGGGGGCGCCGCACATGTGCGTGATCCGGTGCTCGGCGATCGCGTCGAAAATCCGCTTGGGCTCGACCTTGCGCAGGCATATGTGGGTGGCGCCCGCCGCCGTCACCGCCCAGGTGTAGGTCCAGCCCGAGCAGTGGAACATCGGCAGCGTCCACAGGTAGCGGCTCTCGTGGTCGACCTTGAAGGTGAGCGCATTGGCGAGCGCGCCGAGGTAGGCGCCGCGATGGCTGTAGACGGCGCCCTTGGGGTTGCCGGTGGTGCCGCTAGTGTAGAGCAGGCAGATCGAGTCCCACTCGTCCTCGGGGCCGGCGTAGGCGAACTGCGGATCGCCCGAGGCGATGAAGTCCTCGTACTCGACGCTGCCGAACCTCGGCGCGCGCTCGGTCTCCACATCGGCGATGTCGATGACGATGGGGCACTTGGGTCCGAGCTTCTCGAGCGCAGGGGCGATGGTGGCGTGGAACTCGCGGTCGGCCAGCAGCAGCCTGGCCTCGCCGTGCTCGAGGCAGAAGGCGATCAGGGGCGCGTCGAGGCGGATGTTGATGGGATTGAGCACCGCACCGATCATCGGCGCCGCGTAGTGCGCCTCCAGCATCGCCGGCGTGTTGGCGGCGAGGATCGCCACCGTGTCGCCGCGGCGGATGCCGGCCTTGGCCAGCGCATGCGCCAGCTGCCGCGCGCGGGCGTAGAACTGGCGATAGGTGTAGCGCCGCTCCCCATGCACGACCGCGACGCGGTCGCCGAAGAACGCGGCGGCGCGCGCCAGGAAGCTCACCGGGCTCAGCGGCACGAAGTTGGCCGAGCGCTTCCTCAGCTCAGGTCTGTCGGTCATTTGTTCCCCATGTCATCCCGGCGCTTGTCGCCGGGATCCAGCGTGCGGCTTGCTCCGGCGACTGCGGATCGTTGGATACCGAGGCCAAAGCCCCGGTATGACCTACCCCATCGCCAGCAGGTGGCCGCCGTCGACGGTGACGACGCTGCCGGTCATGAAGCGGCCGGCGTCGGAGGCGAGCAGCAGCAGCGGCCCGTCCAGCTCCTCGACCGCGCCGGCGCGCTGCATCGGCACGCGCGCCATCATGCGCTTGCCGGCATCGCTGGCGAGGTAGTCCAGGTTGAACTCGGTGGCGAAGTAGCCGGGTGCCAGCGCGTTGACGCGGATGCGGTCGCGCGCCAGCTCCAGCGCCATCGACTTGGTGAGGCTCACCACGGCCGCCTTGGTCGCCGAGTAGGTCGACAGGCCCTTGATGACGCCGAAGCTCAGGAGCGAGGCGATGTTGATGATCGAGCCGCCGGTGCGGTTGGCCGTCATGCGCCGCGCCGCCTCCTGGCCGACGCGGAACACGCCGTCGAGGTTGACGCTCATCACCTCGCGCCATTCCTCCTCGGTGGTCTTAGTGAAGAAGGCGCCCGAGGGGACGCCGGCGTTGTTGACGAGGATGGTGATGGGTCCCAGCGCCGCCTCGGCGCCTGCAAACGCCCGCGCCACCGAGGCCCGGTCGGTCACGTCGATGGCGACTGCGACGGCCTCGCCGCCAGAGTCGCGGATCTCGCCGGCAAGCCGCTCGAGCACCTCCAGGCGCCGTGCGGCGAGCGCCACCTTGGCGCCCGCCGCGCACAGCACGCGCGCGAAATGCCGGCCGAAGCCGGAGGAGGCTCCGGTCACCAGCGCGGCCTTGCCGGCGAGCGAAAGCAGCTCGCCGGGTTTCAGGATCGGAGCGTTCACAGCCATCACATTCCCGGGACCTGGCCCATGAAGTCGCGCTTGCCCAGCTCCACGCCGTTGTGGCGCAGGATGTCGTAGGCGGTGGTGGCGTGGAAGAAGAAGTTCGGCAGCACGAAGTGCAGGAGGTAGGGCTGGCCTTTGAAGGTGCGGGTCGCATCGCGCATCTTCAGGGTGATCTCGCGCTCCTCCGAGCCGTCGATCTGGGCGGGCTTGAAGCCGCGCACATAGTCGGAGGTCTTGGCCACGCGCGCCTTGAACTCGGAAAACGTCTTCTCCTCGTCGGGCCAGGCCGGCACCTCGATGCCGGCGAGCCGGGCGGTGGCGCCCTTGGCGAAATCGCAGGCGATCGAGAGCTGGCGGGTGAGCGGGAACATGTCGGGCGCCAGCCGCGCGCCGAGCAGCACGGCAAGGTCGATCTTCTTGGCGGCGGCGTGGGCCTCGCCCTTGGCCAGCACGTTGCCCAGCGCATCGAGCGCCTGCGTGAACACCGGCACCGAGGCCTGATACATCGAAAGCGGCATTGGTATTTATTCCTCCCGCAGCTATGGGGTCAGACCCCGTTCTTCCCGTTGGCCGCACGATAGCGGTCACGCATGGGGTCTGACCCCATTGCTCGACCCGATGATACCGGCGCGCGCCACCGGATACAAACCTACGCCCGCCACACGTCCTTGAGCAGTTGCAGCCAATTGCCGCCCATCACCTTGACGATGCGGCTCTCGGGCCAGCCGCGCTTCTCCATCGCCGCCGTCAAGTTGGGGAAGTCGCCGATCCGGCGCATGCCCTCGGGGTTCATGATCGGCCCGAAGTCGACGAGCTTGCGGCCCCAGCCCTTGTCGTGGGTGATCCAGCGGAAGAACTCGTCGCCGTACTCTTGCGTGAAGTCGGTGCCGATGCCGATGCAGTCCTCGCCGACCAGGTTGATCACGTACTCGATGGCCTCGACGTAGTCGACGACGGTCGCAGCCGTGCCGCGCTTGAGGAAGGCCGGGAACATGGTGACGCCGACGAAGCCGTTGCGGTCGGCGATGAACCTGAGCTGCTCGTCGCTCTTGTTGCGGGGATGCGCCTTGAGGCCCGCCGGCAGGCAGTGCGAGTAGGCGACCCGCTGCTTGGAGGCGAGGATCGCATCCTCGCTGGTCTTGGGGCCGACGTGGGAGAGGTCGCACAGGATGCCCAGCCGGTTCATCTCCGCCAGCACGTCGCGGCCGAAGTCCGACAGGCCGCTGTCGCGGGATTCATAGCAGCCCGAGCCGACCCAGTTCTGGGTGTTGTAGGTGAGCTGGACGATGCGCAGGCCGAGCTCGTGGAACAGGGGCAGGTACTCGATGCGGTCCTCGATGGCGCTGGAGTTCTGCCAGCCCAGGATGATGCCGGTCCTGCCCTCGCGCTTGGCGCGGGCGATGTCCTGGGTCGTGTAGACCTGGGTGATGAGGTCGGCGTTGTCCCGGAACCAGGCCTTCCAGCGCGCGAAGTTGCGCATGGTCTCGGCGAAGTTCTCCCACACGCAGCTCGTGCAGTTGGCGGCCGTGACGCCGCCCTTGCGCATGTCCTCGAACACCGAGCGGCCGAAATTGGAGACGTTGAGGCCGTCGATGACGATCAGCTGGTCGTGGAGCTTGGACACCTCGCCCATCCTTCTCTAGTTTGCCCCGGTCGTGGCGGCACTTTGCGCAGTGTCGCCGAAATGCGGGGGCCGAGGAAGGGCCCGCCGGTCAGCTTCCGAAACAGGGATTGTCGATGCGCCGCTTCTCGCTCGGTACGCTGGTCATGGAGGCCCTCGCCGGGCACAAGGGCTGGGAACGGCAGTGGCGCTCGCCCGAGCCCAAGGCCGCCTACGACGTCGTGATCGTCGGCGGCGGCGGGCACGGGCTCGCGACCGCCTACTACCTCGCCAAGGAGCACGGGATCACCAATGTGGCCGTGCTGGAGAAGGGCTGGATCGGCGGCGGCAACACGGGCCGCAACACCACCATCATCCGCTCCAACTACCTGCAGGACGAGAGCGCGGCCATCTACGAGCACGCCGTCAGGCTGTGGGAGGGCCTGTCGCGTGAGCTCAACTACAACGTCATGTTCTCCCAGCGCGGCGTCATGATGCTGGCCCACAACGAGCACGACGTGCGCAGCCTCAAGCGCCATGTCTACGCCAACCGGCTCTACGGCATCGACAACGAGTGGCTGAGCGCAGCCGAGGCCAAGGCCTTCTGCCCGCCGCTCAATATCGCGCCGGACATCCGCTACCCCGTCATCGGCGCGGCCCTGCAGCGGCGCGGCGGGGTGGCGCGCCACGACGCGGTGGCCTGGGGCTATGCGCGCGGGGCCGATGCCAGGGGCGTCGACATCATCGAGAACTGCGAGGTCACGGGCTTTCGGCGCGGTCCCGACGGGGCCATCGCCGGCGTCGAGACCACGCGCGGGGATATCGCGACCCCACGCGTGGGCGTGGTGGCGGCGGGGCACAGCAGCGTTGTGATGGCGCGGGCGGGATTACGCATGCCGCTCGAGAGCTTCCCGCTGCAGGCGCTGGTGTCGGAGCCGGTGAAGCCGGTGTTCCCGTGCGTGGTGATGTCCAACACGGTGCACGCCTACATCAGCCAGTCCGACAAGGGCGAGCTCGTCATCGGCGCCGGCACCGACCAATACGTCTCCTACAGCCAGCAGGGCGGCCTGCACATCGCCACGCACACGCTGGAGGCCATCTGCGAGCTGTTCCCGCAATTCTCGCGCATGCGCATGTTGCGGAGCTGGGGCGGCATCGTCGACGTGACGCCGGACCGCTCGCCGATCATCGGCGCGACGCCGATCCCGGGCCTCTACGTCAATTGCGGCTGGGGCACTGGCGGCTTCAAGGCGACGCCGGGCTCGGGCCACGTGTTCGCCCACACCATCGCCAAGGGCGAGCCGCACGCCATCAATGCGCCATTCTCGCTCGACCGCTTCCGCACCGGCCATCTCATCGACGAGGCGGCCGCCGCCGCCGTCGCGCACTAGGGGACAGGGCTCATGCTGCTGATCGCCTGCCCACACTGCGGGGAGCGTCCCGAGATCGAGTTCCGCTGCGGCGGGGAGGCGCACATCGCCCGGCCTGCCGATCCCGGTGCGATCGACGACGCGGCCTGGGCGGGGTTTCTCTTCTACCGCACCAACCCAAAGGGCGTGCATGCCGAGCGCTGGCTGCATGCGCACGGCTGTGGACGCTGGTTCAACGCGCTGCGCGATACCGTGAGCGATCGAATGCTCGCGACCTATGCGATGGGCGCGCCTCGTACCGAGGTCCCCTCCCCTCTCGTTCGGGTTCCCTCCCCCCTTGCGGGGGAGGGACAGGGAGGGGGGAAACCTCCAACCGCCATCGTCGGGAGTCCCCCCACCCCTAACCCCTCCCCGCAAGGGGGAGGGGAATCACCTTAGGGGATCGGGCCGTGGCACAACCTTTTCGTCTCCCGCGCGGCGGGCGCATCGATCGCACCAGGGCGATCGCGATGCGGTTCGACGGGCGGCCGATCGAAGCTTATGCGGGCGACACGGCCGCCTCCGCTCTGCTTGCCGGCGGCATCCACCACGTCGCGCGCTCGTTCAAGTACCACCGGCCGCGCGGCATCCTCAGCCATGGCAGCGAGGAGCCCAATGCGCTGCTGACCGTCGACCGGGGGGGCGGCCGCATCGAGCCCAACAGCCGCGCCACCTGCATCGAGGCCGTCGACGGCTTGGCGCTCGCCTCGCAGAACCACTGGCCGTCGCTCGGCTTCGATCTCGGAGCCGTCAACGGGTTGCTGTCGCCGCTGTTCGCGGCCGGCTTCTACTACAAGACGTTCATGTGGCCGCGCGCCTTCTGGGAGCGCCTCTACGAGCCGGCGATCCGGAGAATGGCGGGACTGGGCCGCGCGCCGGCAGCTCCCGATCCCGACCGCTATCAGCACCGCCATGCGCACTGCGACGTGCTGGTGATCGGCGCCGGGCCGGCGGGACTGGCTGCGGCGCTGGCGGCGTCCGAGAGCGGCGCGCGGGTGATGCTGGCCGACGAGCAGGCGGAGATGGGCGGCGCCCTCCTGCACGACGTGACGTCCACCATCGATGGCAAGGCGGCGTGGGACTGGCTCGCCGAGGTGATCGCCGAGCTGGGCAGGCGAGGGAACGTCACGCTGCTGTCGCGGACCACGGCGTTCGGCTACTACAATCACAACCACGTCGGGCTGGCACAGCGCCTCACCGACCATCTGAGCGCGCCGCACGCCGACCTGCCGCGCGAGCGCCTGTGGCAAGTGCGCGCCCGCGAGGTCGTGCTGGCAACCGGCGCGCACGAGCGCCCCCTCGTCTTCGCCGGTAACGACCGGCCCGGCATCATGCTGGCCGACAGCCTGCGCGCCTACGTCAACCGCTATGGCGTGGCGCCCGGCCGGCGCGCGGTGATCGCGACAACAGGTGCCTCGGCCTATATGGCTGCTGCCGATCTGAAGGCGGCAGGCCTCGAGGTCACGCTCGTCGATGTGCGCCCCGAGAGCGAATGCGGGGAGGATATGGACGCGCTTCGCTCGGTCGGCTGCGCGGTCCTGGCCGGCCACACCGTGCTTGGCTCGCGTGGGGGCAAGCGCGTCGCCGGCCTGCTCGTTGCGCCGACGGATGCCGATCTTTCCGCCTCGCCGCGCCTCCTCGATTGCGACTGCGTCGGCGTCAGCGGCGGCTGGACGCCGGCCGTGCATCTCTTCTCGCAGTCGCGCGGGCGGCTCGCCTTCGATGGCGAACTCGACGCGTTCGTGCCGGGCGCCTCAGTGCAGGCCGAGCGATCGGCGGGCGCCTGCAGGGGCACCTATCGGCTCGCGACCTGCCTGGAGGAAGGCTGGGCCGCCGGCGCCGCCGCGGCGGGAGGCAGGGGCGAGCGCAGCTTCGCGGCGAGCGCGACACGGGTGGGGTTCCGCCCGACGCGCATTCTGCCGGGATGCGAAGGGTCGGGCAGGGGGCGAGCCTTCGTCGACCTGCAGAACGACGTCACCGCCAAGGACATTGGCCTGGCCGTGCGCGAGGGCTTCCGGGCGATCGAGCACGTCAAGCGCTACACCACGACCGGCATGGCGACCGACCAGGGCAAGACCTCCAACATGACGGCGCTGGGGCTCGCCGCCGCGGCGCTCGACAAGCCCGTGGCCGCGGTCGGCACGACGACGTTCCGCCCGCCCTACACCCCGGTGACCTTCGGCGCGCTTGCGGGGCCGAGTCGGGGGAGGCTGTTCGACCCCGTCCGCACCACGCCGATC
>JBGGME010000236.1:0-3034 GCA_041288195.1 Hyphomicrobiaceae bacterium | reverse complement strand
AGGTGGCCGAGGTGCTCGCTGTGCCGGCCCTTGCGGCCGCCCGTCTGCATCCAGCGGTCGGCGGGGCGTGCGAGCATCGCCTCCCTGAGCACGCGGTCGAGGGTTGCCTGCCAGATCGGCCGGATGGTCTCGCGATCGACGGCGACGCCTTGCCGGACCAGGTCCCGCTCGCCTGCGTCCATCTCGAACAGCTCGCCGGTGAAGGTCCAGATCTCGTCGAGTGCGGTGGCGGCGCGCGCGTGGCTCTCCTCGGTGCCGTCGCCCAGTCGGATCACCCACTCGGAGGCATGGCGCAGATGATAAGCCATCTCCTTGACCGCCTTGGCCGCGATCTCGGCGAGGCGCGTGTCTGCGGACCTCTGCAGGGCCTGCAGATAGGGGTGCATGAACGCCGCGTAGAGCAGCTGGCGCATCATGGTGACGGCGAAGTCGCCGTTCGGCTGCTCGACCAGCAGCACGTTGCTGTAGACCTGTTCGTCGCGCAGGTAGGCGAGCGCATCCTCGGTGCGACCTTCCCCGCTCGCCAAGCTCTCGCTCTCGCCCGCGTAGGCGTAGTAGAGACGCGCCTGCCCGATCAGGTCGAGCGCGAGGTTGGAGAGGGCGATGTCCTCCTCCAGCATCGGCGCCTTGCCCGACCATTCGGACAGTCTGTGGCCGAGCACCAGTGCATCGTCAGCCAACGCTAGAACGTAGGTGAAGAGGGGAGTTGGGGCGGCTGTGGGATTGCCGCCCGCATGGGCGCCTAGAGACGCAGGGCTGGCGGCCATCCTACCCATCCTCGTCGCACGTCCGCGACGCATGCCGCACGCCAAACCGCTGCGGCCGATCCGCCGGGCGCGTCAGACTGCAGGAGATGGGCGCCCGGTCGGCTGCTCAGTAGCCGACGCCCAGAACGTGTACGCCCCGGCAGCCCAGATGCGCGCAACCCGACGATCGCCGCGGAGCGGCCGACGCCACATAGCGCGGGGCCGGAGTGTAGGCCTCGCTGCGGACGGGCGTGCGAATCTTCTGAGTCGGGAGCGGGGTGACAGGGCGCGCCGTCGTCTCCGTTGCATAGGCTTCATTAGCAACCGAAGGTGGAGGCGTCTGCAGCGCCGCAACCTCAGTCGCGGCCTCACCGACGATGGCCTGCTGAGTCGTGGTCGTCAGTGCATCCGTGGCCAATGCCGAGGCCGAAAAGCCCGCAGCCAGCAGCCCAGCAAGCACCAGTTTCCGGCCTCCAAAAGCAAGCATGGCGGGCGTCTCCTGTCCCTGGGTTTTCGCTTCTGCCACTCGAACAAGCCATATGCCCGGTCGGCGTCAAGCCCCGGGCTCGTCAATCGCTCCGCCTATATAGCACAGGCCCCCGGAAATTCCAGGGGCCCATGCAATCCTCGGTTTATGCAATCCTCGGCTATTGGATGCCCTGGATGGGGCCTACGCCACCGCCGGACCGCGGCGCGGAATAGGACCGAGGCGGGGCGGTGTGTTTGCGTGCCGGGGGATCGGGGCGGCGCGCCACCGGCTCCTTGCGCGCGGGCTTGGCCTCGGGCTCTGCCTTGGGCTTGGGCGGGGGAGTGCACAGGCCGCCCTTGATGACGTCCGCGTCCTTGAGCCACGTCTCGAAGTCGCCGACGGTGGCCTTGGCGAGCTCGATCCAGCCCGGCTTGGCGTTACCCTTCTTGCCCGCGGTCTCGATGAAGCGATCCAGACCACCCTGGGTGTTGTTGCCGTTGACGCCATCGACGGCGCCATCGTAGCAGCCATTGCGCTTCAGTATTTCCTGCATCTTGCGCACGAAGTCGGCGCGTTGGCTGTCGTTGGGGAGGGCTGCGAGCCTCAGGCGCTCGTCCTCCTTGCGCCTGTCCTCGCTGCGGCGCGCCTCCTCGAGGGCGGCGAACCGCTGCTCCTCGCGGCGCTTGCGCTCAGCCTCGGTCTCCTCGGTGCGGCGGGTATCGTCCAGCGCGGCGATCCGGCGCTTCTCCGCAGCCTCGGCCTCGGCGACCCGGCGCTTCTCGGCGGCCTCGGCATCGGCCTTGCGGCGGGCGTCCTCCTGGGCAGCTATTCTGCGCTTCTCCTCGGCCTCGGCCTGCTCCTTGCGGCGCGCGGCCTCCAGCGCGGCCAGGCGCGCCTCCTCCTTGCGGGCCTCCTCGGCCTTCCTTCTTGCCTCCGCCTCGGCCGCATCGGCCTGCTCCTTGCGACGGCGCGCCTCGGCCAGTTCCGCCTGGCGCTGGGTCTCCGCCATCTCCTTGCGCCGCCGCTCCTCCTCGATCTCGAACTGGCGCTGGCGGGCGTCGGCCGCCTCCTTGTCCTTCTGGCGCCGCTCGGTGTCGAGCGCGGCCTGACGCTGGGCTGCCTCCTCGGCTGCCTTGCGCCGGGTCTCGGCGTCCGCGGTGCCGGACGGCACGGCATGGGCGCCCGCCCCACCCTCGGTCAGCCAGCGCTGGTACTCGTAGCCGCCGTAGGCGCCGCCCAGGATCGCCACCATGGCGGCAATCGCCGGCCAGCGGCGTTTGACCTGCTGGACGGTCGCCTGCGAGAACTTCGGCAGCGACGGAACCCTGGACGGAACCCTCGGCTGGGACGGCGTGCGATCGCCCGACAGCTTGTAGGTCGGCTCCATCAGCCGCTCGGTCGCCTTCGGCTGCGACATGCGCCCGAGCAGCATCGGCCGCAGCTGCGCCACCGACCTCGGCCGCTCGGAGTGCCGCACCTTGAGGCAGGTGTCGATCGCGGTCAGGAAGTCGCGCCGGTACTTGCCCCTGGAGAGCTTTGCCGCCGAGGCCATGTTGTCCTCGTCGAAGCGCAGCGTCGCCTCCTCGGGCGCCTTGCCGGTCACCGCCCGGTAGAGCGTGCCGCCGAGCGCGTAGAGGTCCGACCACGGCCCCTGCAGGCGCCCGTCGGAGGAGTACTGCTCGTGCGGGGAGTAGCCGGCCTTGACGATGCCGGTGAGCGAGCGGCTCATCTCGGCGACCGCGCGGCGGGCGGCGCCGAAGTCGAGCAGCACGGGCGTGCCGTCGGAGCGCACGATGATGTTGTCGGGGGCGATGTCGCG
>JBGGME010000235.1:0-5117 GCA_041288195.1 Hyphomicrobiaceae bacterium | reverse complement strand
GAAGCGCATCACCATGTAGGCGGTGGCGTGCGCCTCGAACACGCGCGTCACGCGCACGATCGAGGGATGCTCGAAGCGCGCCAGCGTGCGCGCCTCCTGCAGGAAGTTGGAGCGGCCCCAGTCGAAGGTCTGCTTGTGGCGCTCCGACTTCGGCCGCACGCTCATGGTGGCATCGCGGTCGCCGAAATCGAAGGGGTAGTACTCCTTGATCGCGACCATGGTGCCGAGGTTGATGTCCTCGGCCTCGTAGGTGATGCCGAACCCGCCGGAGCCAACCACGCGCATGATGCGGTAGCTGCCGTCCAGAACGGTGTTCACTGGCAGGACCAGGCGACTGTCCACGGCTCTCCTCCGAGCAAGGACCTAGTGAGGGTAGCAAAAAAACTCAATCCGCGGAACTCGATGCACCAGCCTTGCCAACGGCAAATCGAGACATCGAGGCGGACGGCGGTACAACCGCCTTCTTCTCATGATCACCGTAGCGGCTTGCGGGCCACGGTGCTGTTCCTGCGGAAACACAACTGGTCCTCCCCTGGGGAAGATCGCGCACCGCTCGCCAGGCGGGGCGGCGGCGCCGACACAGGCCGACCGGGGCGGCCCGCAAGCCCTGCCCGGCAGACAACCCGCAGCTCATGGGCATATCCCGGCACGCCTCGGCCCTGGTGTGCCGCACGACACCACACACGCCTCCTCTTCCACGTTAACAGAGAGTGCAATATTTTGGCGTGGAGGGCTGAGGTTGCCCGCCGGGCTCGGCGGGCTGCCTGCCAGCTCGGGTGTATATCGTGTTCTTGACATAACATTGTCACTCCCTGGGCCAATACGGTTAGGATGGCGGCCAGCGGACAGGTGGATGACAGTGAGCAAATGGAGTCCCGGCCGTCCATGACGTCCTCACAGGTCCAACGCACGGGGCTGCCACGCACAGTGCTGTTCGTGGACATCAGCGGCAGTACCAAGCTTTACGAGACGCTCGGCAACGCTCGCGCTCAGGCGGTCATCGCCAAGACGCTTGCCATCCTGTCGGGCTGCGCGACCCGCAACCTCGGCACCATCGTCAAGACCATCGGCGATGAGGTGATGTGCACCTTCTCGAGCGCGCGCGAGGCGGCGGAGGCCGCCGTCGACATGCAGCGCTCCGTGCGGGAGGCCGCGGCCTCCGACGAGATCGGGGTCAAGGGCCTCACCGTGCGCGTCGGTTTCCACAGCGGGCCCGTCATCGCGCACGCCGCCGACGTGTTCGGCGATACCGTCAACGTGGCCGCGCGCGTGGTGGCGCACGCCAAGCCCGGGCAGATCCTGGTCGCCAAGCAGACGGTGCGCCGGCTGCCGAAGGAAGGTGCCGCCCGCTTCATCGGCAGCATCCAGGTAAAGGGCAAGAGCGCGCCGCTCGAGCTCTACGAGATCGTCTGGGACCACGAGAACCTGACGATGGTGAAGGATATCTTCGAGGCCAAGGCCAGCGTCACGCGGCTGACGGCGGCCTTCGGCGACGTCACCATCGAGATGGGCCCCGATCGTCCGGTGCTGCACATGGGGCGCGGACCCGAGAACGAGTTCGTCGTGCCCGACCCGCTCGCCTCGCGCGTGCATGCGAGGATCGAGTACCGCCACGACCGCTTTCTGCTCATCGACCAGAGCCTGAACGGCACCTACGTGCAGATGCAGGGCTCGGGCGAGGTTGCGCTGCGTCGCGACGAGATCGTGCTGGAGAGGTCCGGGCTGATCAGCCTCGGCAAGTCGGTCGCCGACCACCGCGAGCAGTGCCTCAAGTTCACGGTGCAGCGCACCAACCAGGTCTCCGACCGCTCCCTGATGCGCCGCCGCGCGATGCGCTGACTCCCGCGTCCCCGCAAGCCGCGCCTTCCCCCTCTCCCCGCTTGCCCTCGGGCTCCCCACTTGCTCGCGCTGTCCACATTCGGCCCGAGGGCATGCGGGGAGAGGGCCGGGGTGAGGGGCGGCGGCATGCTGGACCAAAGTCTCAGGATGACTTCTTCTCGATGAAAGCCAGCAGAGTGTCGAGCACGCCGTCGATATTCTCGTAGACGTCGATATTGCATGCGCGAAAGACCCGATATCCGAGCTGGCGTAGCTCCGTCGCTCGCCTTTCGTCGTGGGATATTTCCGCCGCGGTGCCGTGCGTACCGCCGTCGACCTCGACGATGATCTTGCGATCGCGACAGAGGAAGTCGACGAAGTAGGGTCCGACGGGGGCCTGGCGCGTGAACTTCAGTCCGGCGAAGTTGCGATTGCGCAGGCGTGACCACAGGCGGTCTTCGGCCGAGCTCGATTTGGAGCGCAGCACGCGCGCGCGGTTGGTCCGCCAGGGTTGAGCACGACGCATGTCTCGAGCCCGGATCACGGCTGCGGCTTGCGGCCGCCCCTCACCCTAACCCTCTCCCCGTTCGCGCTGAAGAAGCGCGACGGGGAGAGGGGACATGCGCCCAATCCGAATAGCCTCAGCCTGCCATCTCCACGCCTTCGCGCGGCGGTGCCCGAAACAACCGCCAGTTGGCGATGAACAGCACGAAGGTCGCGATCTCCAGCGCCAGGCACAGCCCGAACGCCACCTGGTAGGACTTGGGGTCGTATCCGCCCGCCGCCGTCGTCGGGTAGAGCGCGATGATGGCCCCGATCGCGTACTGGATGGCGAACGCGGCGAGGAACAGCAGCAGGTTCATGGCCGTGTTGGCGCGCCCCGAAAGCGCCGCGCCGAAGCGCGCCGACAGCCAGGGATAGGCCAGCACCGCCACCTGCCCGCTCATGCCGAACGGGATCCAGAACAGCAGGTTCCAGGACGTCACCTCGAGCACGATGCCGACCTGGGACAGCAGGAACAGCGCCAGGAAGCCCGCCATGACGGACAGCTCGTTGGCGCCTCGGCGCACGAACCAGTCGGCGATGGCGCCGCTCGAGAGGATGCCGACCAGGAACGCCGCGCCCGTCACGAACAGATGGTTGGCGACGCCGATCCGGTCGAGGCCTGCCACATCGCGGAACCACGGGCCCGCCCACAGCGTCTGGATGGCGATGTGGGTGCCCGCCGTCGCTGCCAGCAGCGGGGCGAGCACCAGGAACGCCTTGTCGCGGTAGATGCCGAGCAGCTGTCGCACCTGCTGGACGAGCGTCTCCGTCGACGGCGCGCTCTCGCGCTCGGGGACGACGGTGAGGATGATCAGCGCGACGCCGAACGTGATCGCCGCAAGCGCAAGGAACACCATGCGCCACCCGATCGCCTGCACGGCGAGCTCGGTGGGAGCCGTCGCCGTCAGCAGGCCGAGCGCGCCGAACGACATCACGAAGGCGTTGGCGAGCGCCCGGCGCGGCTCCGGCACCCACAGCACGACGGCCTTGAACCCGCTCATGAGGCCGCCGGCAAAGCCCATGCCGATCATGGCGCGCGCCACCGTCAGGGTCAGGCCGTTGCTGCCGATCGCGAACAGCACGCATCCCGCTCCCGCCACCGCCACCAGCGCGGCCTGCACGCGGCGCGGACCGTAGCGGTCGAGCAGCACGCCGAGCGGCAGCTGGAAGATGGCGAAGGCGCCGAGGTAAGCAGCCGTCAGCAGCCCGAGCTCGGCCGCGTCGAGCCCGAGCTCGCTGACGAGGTCAGGCGCCACCACCGCGTTCACGGCGCGCAGCAGATAGGTGAGGAAATAGCCGAGCGCGAACGGCGTCAGCACCTTGAGCGCCATGGAGCCTGGCTCCAGGGCGGGATGAGCTTGCGACTGTCGCATCGGCGGGGCTGCTCCTCGGGTCTCCCTGGTGCCTTGTCATGCCGGCATTGCCGCTGATGATAGTTAGGTTGCGACCTGTCGCATACGCCCAATGCCGCCGCCGCTCGCGGGATATGGCTGCAGGAAAGTGTTGCCGACGCCGACGCTGTTGGCGCAAGCTGACGGGCGAAGGCACGAAAGCCCCCAACGATTGCAGGGAGAGAGACATGCAGATGCGCATGAACGGCCGCAATGCGCTCATCACCGGCGGCAGCCTCGGCATCGGCCGCGCCATCGCCAAGAACTTCGCCAACGCCGGCGCCAACGTCGCCATCGTCGCCCGCAACCAGGGCCCGCTCGACGAGGCCAAGGCCGACATCGCCGCCACCGCCAACGTCAAGGTCGTCACCGTCGCCGCCGACGTCGGCACCGCGGACGGCTGCCGCAAGGCCTACGAGTCCGCCTCCAGCGCGCTCGGCCAGATAGACGTGCTCGTCAACAACGCCGGCACCTCCCAGCGCGGGCCGTTCCTCGAGATCACCGACGAGCTGTGGCAGCACGACCTCGACCTCAAGCTGTTCGCCGCCATCCGGCTATGCCGCCAGGCCTTCCCCGGCATGAAGTCGCGCCGCTGGGGCCGCATCATCAACGTGCTCAACATCGGCGCCAAGGCCCCGCTGGCGACCAGCGCGCCGACCTCCGTGTCGCGCGCCGCCGGCATGGCGCTCACCAAGGTGCTGTCAGGCGAGGGCGCCCCCCACAACGTGCTCGTCAATGCCCTGCTCGTCGGCAACATCGAGAGCAACCAGTGGGAGAAGCGCCACGCGGTCGAGAACAAGGGCCGCGCGCTCGGCGACTACTACGCCGAGATGGGCAAGCGCATCCCCATGGGCCGTGTCGGCACGTCGGAGGAGTTCGCCAACATGGCCCTCTTCCTCGCCTCCGACGCCGGCTCCTACATCACCGGCACCGCCATCAACATCGACGGCGGCATGAGCCCGGTGGTCTAGCCGGCAGCTTCGGAGGGGAAATGGCAGGCGCTCTTGACGGATTGGTGGTCGTTGACCTGACGAGCCACCTGTCCGGTCCCTATGCGGCGATGATGCTCGCGGACCACGGCGCGGACGTGCTCAAGATCGAGCGGCCGGACGGCGGCGACGATGCGCGCCGGATGCCGCCCTTCATCGAGGGCGAGAGCGCGCCCTTCATGGTGTGGAACCGCAACAAGCGATCGGTGGCGCTGGACCTCAAGAGCGCGGAGGGCAAGGCGAGGCTGCTCGAGCTGGTCGACGGCGCCGATATCCTGATCGAGAACATGCGGCCGGGCGTGATGGACAAGCTCGGTCTCGGATACGCCACGCTGAGCCAGCGCAATCCCCGCCTGATCTATGCGGCGATCTC
>JBGGME010000234.1:0-45008 GCA_041288195.1 Hyphomicrobiaceae bacterium | reverse complement strand
AGCTGCTTGACCGATCCGATCACCTAGCCCCAAGCGCACGGGTTCGAACCGTGTCGCCTTTACGCGGCCCCCCGGCCGTCCCATGAGACCGCCCCTCGAGTGGCAGCCTCGCGAGCCGAGGTGGGAACAGTATGCCACGGCGGCAAGCGGCGGGGACAAGGTCGATCAGCGTAAAGAGGGAATAGGGAGTGGGGAACAGAGAATAGGGGCTGCACAAAGCACGGCTGTCGCCTGATCCCTACTCTCTACTCCCTATTCCCTGCTCTTCTGCAGGCTGCGCGCGAGGGCGATCATCAGGGCCGACAGCAGCCCGATCCCCAGCGTCAGCAGGGCAAGGAACACCAGCACCGGCGCGAACGCCCACACCAGCAGCCCCGCCAGCATGACAACCGTGGCCCAGAGCCAGATGCGCAGCAGGGACCGCGCGCTTGTCATTTCGGAAACAGACGATAACCGAGATACGCCCACACCAGCGCTGCCAGGAACTGGGCGATGAACACACCCGCCGCGGCGCGTCCGACTTGCGCCGGCCCCGTCATCCCCAGCCGCACTGCGATGTAGATGACGACGGACCCCGCCAGCGCCGCCGCGAACGCCGCCACGGGGATCTTGTGGCGCTGGTCCGCGTAGCGTCCCATCCAGAACGCCACCACGATCACGGCCGGGTTCAGCAGCGCCGTCATCAGAACGGCCGTGAGATCGATGGGGGGTGGCAAGGTCATGTGACGCCTCACGCGTGCCCTCTGGCCGGGCAGCTCACAACCGTCAGTCGCGCGAGCCGCCCTCGATCTGGTCGCGCAGCTTCTCCTCCTCGTGCTGGATGAACCAGCCCACCATCTGCCGCCACAGCGCCTCGATCAGGTCGGGCGGCAGGCCCTTCTCGGCCGCGCGGGTCCGCACGCGGTCGAACACCTGCTGGTTGCGCCAGGGCACGTTGGCCTCCTGGCGCGCCTGCAGCTTGAGCTGCCAGGCCCGCTCCACATAGCCGAACCGCTCTGCGATCATATCGACGAGGGCCGCGTCGAGGCGGTCGATCTCGGCGCGCACCTCCGTCATGTCTCGGCATTGGTCGGGCGGGCGGACGGCCATGGGCGTGCTCTCTCGTGGAAGCGAGTTGGATCGACGCCGCGGGCTTACTAATTGCCGCCCTGCTTGGCAACTGCGGCGGCGGCCGCGCCCTTCTTTGCAGCCGGGCCCGCGCACTCGCGCGGCAACCCCTGCACCTTGCCCTCGACCTTGAGCGCCTTGAGCCTGGCGCAGTCCTGGCCGGTCGGCGGCGCTTGCCCCGCCGGCGTCACCGCCATCAGCCGCGTCTTCATCTGCGCGTAGATATGGGGCCGCCTGGCCTTGAAGCGGTCGAGCTCGTTGAGCGGCCAGTCCGTTACCTCGATCTCCACCCGCGTCGGCCGGCCGAAGGTGTTGCGGCCATCCCGCCAGGCCTCCACATGCAGGTAGCCGACGTTGACGATCTCGCCGGATTGCAGGACGAAGCTCGCCAGGCTCGTGCGGTAGACGCCGGGCATGTCGGCGCCGTCATGCACGGTCTTGACGCCCTTGGAGGTCTGGCAGCGGTAGGCGAGCACATGATACTCGCCGGGATCGAGCTCCACCTCCGCCACCGCCGGCTCGGTCAGCGAGCGCACGTTCATGACGGTGATCCCCTGGTGGCGCCGGAAGCCCTCGCCGTCGCGAACGCCGAGCAGCACCGCGACATTGATGCAGTAGGGGCTGGCCGCACCCACCCGCATCACCGCCACCGCCTTCCTGGTCTGATTGAGCGAGGCCGTCGTGACGCTCTCGTCCACCTGCGTCGTCTGCGTGCAGCCGGCAACGAGCATCGCGCCGGCCAACGCCATCAGCCCCAGGCACCCGTTCCCCCAGGCCATGCCACCCTCGCCGCCCCGCAGCGCCGTTCTGGGTACATCCTATCCTTCGCCGTCCTGCCCGCCAAGCGCAGCGAGCACCGTCATCCCGGCGCCGCGAGCGCGCGTCAGCGTGCCCGCGGAGGAAGGCCGGGACCCATGCACCTCTCATCCTGTCTCTGGATTCCCGCATGCGCGCTCCGCGCTTGCGGAGCGGCGCGTCAGGCCCACCACTTCGCCGGCACCGGAAACCGCCCCGCCGCATCCTCGATCACCTGGCCGACGCGGAACAGCGTCGCCTCGTCGAACGGGCGGCCGAGGAGCTGCAGCCCCAGCGGCGTGCCCTCCGAGGAAAGGCCCGCCGGTACCGAGATGCCCGGCACGCCCGCCATGTTGGCCGGCACCGTGAAGATGTCGTTCAAGTACATCTGGATCGGGTCGCCCACCTCGCCGATGCCGAACGCAGGTCCCGGCGTCGTGGGGGTGAGGATCACGTCGACCCCCTTGAACGCCGCCTCGAAGTCGCGCGCGATCAGCGTGCGCACCTTCTGCGCCTTGATGTAGTAGGCGTCGTAGTAGCCCGCCGAGAGCACATACGTCCCGATCAGCACGCGCCGGCGCACCTCCGCGCCGAAGCCCGCCGCCCGCGTCGCCTCGTAGGTCTCGGTGAGATCGCGGCCCGGCACGCGCAGGCCGTAGCGCACGCCGTCGTAGCGCGCGAGATTGGAGGAGCACTCCGCCGGCGCCACGATGTAGTAGGCGGGCAGCGCGTACTTGGTGTGCGGCAGCGAGATGTCGTGGATGGTGGCGCCCGCCGCCTTGAGCCAGACGATCCCCTGCTGCCACAGCTCCTCGATCTCTTTCGGCATGCCGTCGATGCGGTACTCCTTGGGCACGCCCACCTTGAGCCCCTTGACGCTCTGCCCCACGGCCGCCTCGTAGTCGGGCACCGGCTCATCGGCGCAGGTGGAGTCCTTGGCATCGCCGCTCGCCATGTGCCGCAGCAGGATCGCCGCATCGCGCACCGTCTTGGCGATCGGCCCCGCCTGGTCGAGCGAGGAGGCGAAGGCGACTATTCCATAGCGCGAGCAGCGCCCGTACGTCGGCTTGATGCCGACCGTGCCCGTGATCGCCGCGGGCTGGCGGATGGATCCGCCGGTATCCGTCGCCGTGGCGCCGAGGCACAGGTCGGCGGCCACCGCCGCCGACGAGCCGCCCGAGGAGCCGCCGGGAACCAACGCGACGTTCGAGCCCTTGCGCCGCCAGGGATTGACCACCGGCCCGAACCGGCTGGTCTCGTTCGACGAGCCCATGGCGAACTCGTCGTTGTTGAGCTTGCCCAGCATGACGGCGCCCGCATCCCACAGGTTCTGCGTCACCGTCGATTCGTAGGTCGGCGTGAACTCGGCGAGGATGTTGGAGCACGCCGTCGTGCGCACGCCCTTGGTGCAGTAGAGGTCCTTGATGCCGAGCGGCAGCCCCTCGAGCGGACGCGCCTCGCCCTTGGCCAGCCGCGCATCGCTCGCCTTGGCCTGGGCCAGCGCATGCTCGGGCGTCGGCAGCACATAGGCGTTGAGCGCCGCGTTGCCCGCCTCGATCGCGTCCAGGAACGCGCGCGTGATCTCGGTCGCGGAGAAGTCTTTCGTCCTCAGCCCCTCCCGCGCCTCGGTCAGCGTCAGTTTGGTGAGATCAGTCACGGCTACGACGTCCGGCATTCCCCTCCCCCTTGTGGGGAGGGGTTAGGGGTGGGGGGAATCCCGACGCTTGCCCTGTCCCCCCTCCCTGTCCCTCCCCCACAAGGGGGGAGGGGACGCGGCGGGTTCCCGTCATCACTCCACCACCTTCGGCACGACGAAGAAGTGATCCTCGCGCACCGGCGCGTTGGCGAGGACATCGTCGGCGATCTCCCCGTCGCCGACCTTGTCGGCGCGCATCTTGAGGCGCATGGGCGTCACGCTCGACATCGGCTCGACATTGGCCACATCGACCTCGTCGAGTTGCTTGACCCAGTCGAGGATGCCGGAGAGCTCGGCCTCCAGCGCCTTGGCCTCCGCGTCCGTCACCTTGATGCGCGCGAGCCGCGCGATGCGGCGCACGGCCTCCTCGTCGACTTCCATGCCTCGTCCAATCCGCTTGCAAGCCTCGATTTTGCGCTGCACTCATAGCGGCGGCCGGGGCCGGGTGCAATGCCGCGGCGCAGGCAGGAGTTCGACATGGGCGGGACTGGGGCCGAGCTGAAGCCGGCGGCGCAGCGAGTGCAGGACGCGCTGGCCGCCAAGGGCCTCGCCAGCGAGGTCCGCCACATGACCCAGACCACGCGCACGGCGGAGGATGCGGCCGCCGCCTGCGGCTGCAAGGTCGGCCAGATCGTCAAATCGCTGGTGTTCCGCGGGGCCCGGTCGGGCAACCCCTACCTGCTGCTGGTCTCGGGCTCCAACCGCGTCGACGAGAAGGGCGTCGCCGCCCGCATCGGCGAGCCGCTCAAGCGGCCCGACGCCCAGTACGTGCGCGACATGACGGGCTTCGCCATCGGCGGCATCCCGCCGCTCGGCCACGACCGCCCGCTCGCCACCTACCTCGACGAGGCGCTGCTCACCTTCGACGTCGTTTGGGCCGCCGCCGGCACGCCCGACGCTGTCTTCCCCGTCGCCCCCGCCGACCTCGCCAAGGCCACCGGCGCCTCGGTCATCCCCGTCGCCTGACGTGTGCCAGCCCTACCGCCGCTTGGCCATGAACGGCCCCAGGATGTCGGAATAGTCGTCGGTCCACGGGCGCAGGGTCGACTCCTCGAAGTCGCTCACACCCTTCAATTCGCGCAGCGGGTCGAGCGCCTCCTCCGACTTGGCGAACACCGCCACCGTCGAGGTCGACTGGCCGTAGCTGCCGTCCGCCTCGTCGTCGGAGATGATGAAGCCGTGCACGCCCGGCAGCACCTTGATGGTGGCGCCCAGCACCGAGTCGAGATCGAGGTAGCGGTTGGAGATGTGCAGTAGCACGATGCCGTCGGGCTTGACCTTGTCGAGGTAGAGCCGGATCGCCTCCGCCGTCATCAGATGCACAGGCACGGCGTCGGAGGAGAAGGCATCGACGATGATGAGATCGAAGGTGTCGTTGGGCTGCTTGGCCATGGTCAGCCGCGCGTCGCCCAGCACGATGTCGGGCTTGGGCTGGCATTGCGACAGGAACGTGAAGTAGCGCGGGTTGCTGGCGATGCCGACCACCACCGGATCGATCTCGAAGAAGCGCCAGGTCTCGCCCGGCTTGGAGTGGCAGGCGAGCGAGCCGGCGCCGAGGCCGGTGACGCCGTAGGTGCCCTTCGTGTCGCCGAGCCGTTCGCGCACCTTGGCGATGGTCTGCGCGATCGGGCTGCCCTCGTAGTAGTAGGTCGCGGGCGCGGGGTCCTCGACGCGCTTGCCCTCCTCGTCCCGTATGCGCTGGGCGCCGTGCAGCGTCGTGCCGTGCACGAGGGTGTGGTAGTCGCCGTCGGCCGAGGTCTGCACGCGATAAACGCCGAAATAGCTGCGGTGCGCCTCCCCGCGCTTGACGCTCGAGGGCAGCCACACGACCGCGCAGAACATCAGCATGGCCGCCACCAGCTGGCGCGTAGGCCGCCTGAGCTCCGCCAGCAGCACCACCGTCAGCACGGCCGCCACCACTGGCGTGGTGCCCCATTCGCCGAGGTTGATCGGCAGCTTCCCGAGCGCCCAGGGCAGCCAGTAGATGACGAGGATGCCGCCGGCCACGATCAGCCACAGCACCAGCGATTCCTGCTTGTCCTGCTCCGTCATCTCCGGCGTGCCGGGCTCGACCTTGACCGGCGTGAAGCGTGCCAGCGCGGCCTTCAGGCTGCCCCACGCACGGGCAAGCGCGGCGCCGTTGAACACGCCGGGACGGCAGGCCATCGACAGGGCGAGCAGCAGCGGATACTCGAACACCTCGCTGAAGATCCGGGGGGCGATCAGCGCCGCCGCCAGTCCGCCGAGCGCGCCGCCGAGCGACATCCACAGATAGAACTCGGTGAGGAAGCGCGCCGCCGGCCGCGCCTCGTAGAGCGTGCGGTGCGCCACCATGGCCGAGGTGAAGAACACGGCCACGCCCGTGGTCGCGTTGACGAACCAGCTGTCGTGCTTGGTCTGCGACAGCGCCAGCAGGGCCACCGCGACCGCGACCAGATGCAGCAGCAGCAGCAGCTGGCGGGGAATGAGCGGCTTGTCGCGGAACACCAGCACGAAGGTGAGGAGGTAGAGCGACAGCGGCAGCACCCACAGCAGCGGGGCGGAGGCGATGTCGGTCGTCACGTGCGTGGTGAAGGCCGTCAGCATCGCTGCCGGCACCAGTGCCAGCCCGATCCAGCCCAGCCTGTCGCCCCAGGTCGGCACGGCGTCCGGGGCTCCGTTCACGCCCGCGACCTGCGCGCCACCTTCGGTCGCCGCCTGCGCGCCCGGCCCCTGGCGCATCAGCCAGAAGACGAGTCCCAAGGCGGCGATCAGCACCACGAACAGCACGGTCCACAGCCGGCTCAGTTCCTTGAGCCCGAAGGCCGGCTCCAGCACGAACGGATAGCCGAGCAGCGCCACCAGGCTGCCGAGGTTGCTCGCGGCATAGAGGAAGTAGGGATCGTGGGCGTGCGGATGGCCGGTGCGGGCGAACCACGCCTGCAGCAGCGGCGCGTTGGCCGAGACCGCCACGAAGGGCAGGCCGATCGCCATGGTAAAGAGCCCGAGCTGCCACAGGTAGGGCTCGCCGGGTGGCGGCTCGCTCCAGGACGCCGGCAGGCCGATCGGCATGGCCAGCACAAAGGCAATCGCGCAGACACCGATATGGACGAATCCCGTGTTCGCCGCCGGCACCCGCGCAATCAGCAGGTGCGCATAGCAGTAGCCGGCGAGCAGCGCCGCCTGGAAGAAGAAGATGGCGACCGCCCACACCGACGGGGAGCCGCCGAGCACCGGCAACACCATCTTGGCGAACATCGGCTGCACCGAGAACAGCAGCAGCGCGGAGAGGAACGTCGTCGCCGTATAGGCCCACAGCACGAACTGCGACCCCGAGGGCGGCGGCGCGGCGGCCGTCGGCGATGGGCTCGAGGCGCCCGGCTTGGACTTGTCGTCGGCCTCGAAGCTGGTATCGGGCATTCCCTGAGACTCCTAGACGCTAAGGGCGCCCGCTGATCGCGTCCCGCCGAATGCCTAATCCGTAATCGCCTGGCCTACCCTGGGCAACGCCACGTCCCCGCCTGTCATCTCGGCAACGAACTTGTCCGCATTTGGATCCAGCCCGGGAAGGTGCACTTGGGATCGCCGTTCAGAAAGGGGTCGATGAGGATGGCGCTGCTGCCGGTCTCGATGCGGTAGCGGGAATGCCCGTACCAGAAGATCTTCATGCGCGCATCCACTCCCTGGCGGCGCTATCGCCCATGCCCCTCCTCGGGGCGGGGCTTGGCCGCCGTCGGCGCCGGAGTATAAGGCTCGCCATGGCCACAACAAGGTTGATGATGGCACCATGAGCGCAGGCGCGACCGGCGGCGCGGAGGGACGCAAGGGGCCCGGCGTCTTCCTGGACGCCAGCGCTTTTGCGCGCGTCCTCCCCCGCGGCAACCCGCTGATGGGGCTCGACGTCGGCACCAAGACGGTGGGCCTCGCCCTCTCCGACGTCACGCACATGATCGCCTCGGGCCTCACCACGCTGGCGCGCACCAAGTTCACCGCGGACGCGCGCGCCCTCCTCGATCTTGCAGCCGCGCACCGCGTCGGCGGCTTCGTCATCGGCTTGCCCATCAATCTCGACGGCTCGGACGGGCCGCGCGCGCAGGCCACCCGCGCCTTCGCCCGCAGCCTCGCCAGGCTGACGCCCATCCCCATCCTGTTGTGGGACGAGCGCCTGTCGACGGCGGCTGCCGAGCGCACGCTGCTGGAGGCCGATATGTCGCGGCGCCGGCGCGCGCAGGTGATCGACAAGGTCGCGGCGACTCTGATCCTGCAAGGCGCCCTCGACCGCCTCGAGCGCGGCGAACTCGAGAACGACGGGGGGAAACCATGAGCCTCGATGCCTTGGCGCCGCCCCTGGACGTTGCCGCGCTCGCCTACTTCCTCCTCGCCATCGGCATCTACCGCCTCATCAGCGGCGGGCGCGCGCTGGAGGCCCGCAGCCTGATCGGCGCCATCCAGACCCAGCGCGTGCGCTGGATGCTCAACATGGCCCGCCGCGAGAACCGCATGCTCGATGCGATCCTGCTGACGAGCCTCGGCCAAGGCAACGCCTTCTTCGCCTCCACCAGCGCCATCGCCGTGGGCGGGCTGGCCGCCACCATCGGAACCGGCGAGAAGCTGCAGGCCATCCTCGGCCGGCTGCCCTACGTGGCGGCGACCACGCCATTCGTATGGGAGGTCAAGCAACTCCTGATCATGGCGATCTTCATCTACGCCTTCTTCAAGTTCGCGTGGGCGTTCCGCATCTCCCACTACGCCTCGATCATGATCGGCGCGACGCCGGAGGCCGGCACCGCCAGCCCCGAGGACTGCAAGCATCACGCCGAGCGCACCGCACGCCTGATCGGGCTCGCCGGCGAGCATTCCAACAGCGGCCTGCGCTCCTACTATCACGCCATCGCCGCCATCGCCTGGTTCTTCCACCCCCTGCTTTTCATGGTGGCCACCACCTGGGTGATCCTGATTCTCGCACGCCGCGATTTCTTCTCACGCTCCCTGCGCGTCATCTCCGAGCCGCAGCCGCGTCTCGCTGCCGACTAAGTGCCCACGGCAAAGGCAATGCTTAACGCGCCAATGCTTTGAGGGCGGACGATTTCTGCGCTGCCTGCCGAAATATGCGGCAGCTCGTCGCCGGCTCTTCACAAATGCGTGCGCAAACCGCTCGATAGTTGGCGGGCTGACGATGTCTGCGTTACGGTTTTGAGTCATTCCAACTCGAGCAATGCATTGGCGTGCGAGCAGCGATGCACGCGGCGCAGTCGATGGGGAGACGGATCATCCTCTATGAGACGTTTCTGAATCTCTCATCACGTGAACCGGCGGAGACCCACTCGTATGAAGAACAACCATCGTTCCGGCTCCCTCGACCTTTCGGCCCTGCATCTCCTGCATCGGGCCGGTCAGTGCGCGGAGGTGCTGTTTACGAACGAGACTGGCAAGACCGACCTGACACCCCGCCAGTACGCAATTCTCGCCAGCGTCAATCAAAACCCCGACATCAGCCAGACGGGCCTTGTGGAATCGACCGGCGTCGACCGATCCACGCTCGCCGACATCGTCCGCAGACTCGTCAAGAAGGGCCTGCTGCAGCGCAAGCGCACCCGCCGTGACGCTCGCATGTACGCGGTCCGCCTCACCCAGAAGGGCCAGGCCGCTCTCAATTCCGTGAAGCCCGCCGCCGCCCGCGTCGATCAGCGCCTGCTCTCGGTGCTCACCAGCAGCGAGCGTGAGCCCTTCATCGGCGCCCTCGGCGAGATCGTAAAGGCCATGAGCCGGCAGGCGGCGCGTCGGTAAAACTGCTGTTCCCCGTACGCAATGATCCGGGCCCTAGGGAAAACCCTGGGGCCCGATCCTTTGCGCGCGTCCCGCGACGGATATGTGACCGCCTGCTGCGACGAAAGCGTCAGCCTCACATCGGCAGCGCCCGGTCGACGATGGCGCGTGCATCGGCCCAGTCCAACCCCTGGCCGTAGGTCTGGCGCGGGGAGCCGGAGAGCCGCGTGCCGATGAAGGCGTCGGCAACTGCGGCCGGCGCATGCGCGCGCAGGATGGTGGCAGCCGCCAGCGTCGCCAGCGCCTCGGCGAGGTCGCGGCCACGCCGGTCCAGCAGCCGCGGCTCGTGCAGCAGCGCCTGCACGCGCCCCAGATGCGCCTTGAGATGCGGGTCCGCTCCCACGACGCGGGCGAGATCCTCCATCACGATCGCCACCGTATCGGGCTCGCGCTGCAGCACCCGCAGCAGGTCGAGCGCCATGACGTTGCCCGAACCCTCCCAGATCGCCAGCAGCGGCAGCTCGCGATAGATGCGCGCGGCGATCCCCTCCTCCACGTAGCCGTTGCCGCCCAGGCACTCGAGCGCCTCGTAGGAGAGCGCTGGCCCCAGCTTGCACACCCAGTACTTGGTGACGGGCGTCATCAGCCGGCGCCAGGCGGCGGCATGCTCGTCCGACGCGCGGTCGAAGCTCCTGGCCAGCCGGAACGACAGCGCAGTCGCCGCCTCGACGTCGAGCGCCAGGTCGGCCAGCACCTGCGTCATCAAAGGTTGGTCGACGAGGTGCTTCTGGAACACGGTGCGATGCCGGCAGTGATGCACCGCGTTGGCGAGCGCCAGCCGCATCAGGCCGGCGGAGGCCACCGCGCAATCGAGCCGCGTGCACGTCACCATCTCGATGATGGTGGGCACCCCGCGGCCCTCCTCGCCGATCAGCCAGGCGTGCGCACCGGCAAACTCCACCTCGGAGGAGGCATTGGAGCGGTTGCCGAGCTTGTCCTTGAGGCGCTGGAAGTGCAGCGCATTGACGCTGCCGTCGGGCAGGAAGCGCGGCATCAGGAAGCAGGAGAGCCCGCCCGGCGCCTGCGCCAGCACCAGGAAGGCGTCGCACATGGGCGCCGACATGAACCATTTGTGACCGGTGACGCGGTACTCCCCGCCGGGCCCTCCGCCGCCGACCGGCTCGGCCGTCGTCGTGCTGGCGCGCACGTCGGTGCCGCCCTGCTTCTCCGTCATGCCCATGCCGATGGTGACGCCGCGCTTCTCCGCCGCCGGCTTGAACCTCTTGTCGTATTCACGCGCCAGCACCTTCGGCACCCACCACTGGCCGATCTCGGGTTGCAGCAGCAGGGTCGGCACCGCCGCGTTGGTCATGGTGATCGGGCACTGGTGCCCGGCCTCCATCTGGATCGCCATGTAGGCGCCGGCCGAGCGCGCCACGTTGGCGCCCGCCACGGGCTTGCCCCCGGCCTTCGCCAGGTGATCCCACGCCGAGCAGTGCAGCCCCTCCTTGATGCTCAGCTCCATGCACTCGTGGTAGGCCGGATGGAACTCGACCACGTCGAGCCGGCGGCCCTTGGCATCGAAGGGCTTGAGGCGGGGCGGATGCTCGTTGGCGAGCCGGCCGCGGTTGAAAGCTTCAGCGCTGCCGCACTGCGCCCCGAACGCCGCCAGCCGCTTGGCGGCATGGCCGCCGCCTTCGCGGGCGACCGCCTCCATCAGCGCCTTGTCGGCCGTGAACAGGTTCACGTCCTCGAAGGGAGGGCTCTGGTTGAAGACCTCGTGGGTCGCAAACGCGTCCGTCATGGCATCCTCGCGCCTACCCCCGATTCGCCAGGAACATTAGCAATTGCGGGGTTTGCGCGCACCCTTTGACCACAGGCCCCAAGCCCGGCTTGCAGCCCATGCGGAGTCGGGATATAGGCACCCCTTTAATGACCATCCACACAGCCAAAGGCTCCTTCGTCCGTCGGCACCTGCTGACGTGCGAGGACTTGTCGTCGGCCGAGATCACCGCGCTACTCGATCTTGCCGACAAGGCCGCCGACAGCAATCGCCAAGTCATCAAGAAGCGCGACGTTCTGCGCGGGCGAACGCTGATCAATCTCTTCTTCGAGGCCTCGACCCGCACGCAGAGCTCCTTCGAGCTTGCGGGCAAGCGGCTCGGCGCCGACGTCATGAACATGAACGTGTCGACCTCCTCGGTGCAGAAGGGCGAGACGCTCATCGACACGGCCATGACGCTCAACGCCATGCGCCCCGACATCCTGGTCGTGCGCCATCATGCGGCGGGCGCGGTGGAGCTGCTGGCGCAGAAGGTCGACTGCTCCGTCATCAACGCCGGCGACGGCGCCCACCAGCATCCGACCCAGGCCCTGCTCGATGCCCTCACCATCCGCCGCGCCAAGGGCCGCATCGCCGGACTGACGGTCGCCATCTGCGGCGACATCCTGCACAGCCGCGTCGCCCGCTCCAACATCAACGTCTTCAATACGCTCGGCGCGCGGGTGCGCATCGTGGCGCCGTCCACGCTGCTCCCCTCCCAGGCCGAGCGGCTCGGCGCCGAGGTGTTCACCGACATGAATGCCGGCCTCGACGGCGTCGACATCGTCATGATGCTGCGCCTGCAGCGCGAGCGCATGCAGGGCTCCTACGTGCCGTCGAGCCGCGAGTACTACCACTTCTTCGGGCTCGATCACGAGAAGCTCGCCCGCGCCAAGCCGGACGCGCTCATCATGCATCCCGGCCCCATGAACCGCGGCGTGGAGATCGCCTCCGACATCGCCGACCACTCCCGCAGCGTCATCCGCGACCAGGTCGAGATGGGCGTCGCCGTGCGCATGGCCGTGCTCGAGGCCATGGCTCGCCAGCTGCCGAACCATTGAGCGGGGCAGCGATGAGCCAGCTTTCACGCAAGAACGGGTCGGGGAGCGAGGAGGCGACCGTCTTCCTCAACGCGCGCCTCATCGATCCGGCAACCAGGAAGGACGAGCCGGGCGGTCTGCTCGTCAAGGACGGCGTCATCGCCGACCTCGGGCCGCACTTGCGCCGCAACGCGCCGGACCGATCCAAGGTCGTGGACTGCCGCGGCCACGTGCTCTGCCCCGGCCTCATCGACATGCAGGTGTTCACGGGCGAGCCGGGCCTCGAGTACCGCGAGACCCTCAAGACCGCGAGCCATGCCGCAGCCGCCGGCGGCGTCACCACCATCATCGTGATGCCCGACACCGAGCCCGTCATCGACCAGGTGGCGCTGGTCGACTTCATCCAGCGCCGCGCCCGCGACAACGCCGTCGTCAACATCCACGTCATGGCCGCCATGACCAAGGGCCTCAAGGGCCAGGACATGACGGAGATCGGTCTCCTCAAGCGCGCCGGCGCCATCGGCTTCACCAACGGCAAGACCAGCGTCGCCAATGCGCGGGTGATGCGCAACGTCCTCCTCTACTCCAAGGACCATGGGGCGCTGATCTCGCACCACACCGAGGACCCCCAGCTCACCGAGGGCAGCGTCATGAACGCGGGCGAGGTGGCGACGCGGCTGGGCCTCCCCGGCGTGCACAAGGCGGCCGAGACCCTCGTGCTCGAGCGCGATGTGCGCCTCGTCGAGATCACCGGCGGTCGCTACCACGCCGCCACGCTGTCCTGCGCCGAGAGCCTCGAGGTGATCCGCTCCGCCAAGCAGCGCCAGCTGCCGGTGACGTGCGGCGTGTCCGTCAACCACCTCACCTTGAACGAGAACGACATCGGCTCTTACCGCACCTTCCTGCGCCTGAAGCCGCCGCTCAGGGGCGAGGACGACCGCCGCGCCATGGTGCGCGCGCTTGCCGCCGGCGACATCGACGTCATCGTGTCGAGCCACGACCCCCAGGACGCCGACGTCAAGCGCCATCCCTTCGCGGAAGCCGCCGACGGCGCTGTCGGCCTCGAGACCCTGCTCGCCGCGGCGCTGCGCCTCTACCACAACGGCGAGATCGGCCTGATGCCCCTGCTCGAGGCCATGACCATCAATCCCGCGAGGCTCCTGGGCCTGCCCTCGGGCCGCCTCGAGAAGGGCGCACCCGCCGACCTCGTCCTCGTCGACCTCGGCCAGCCCTGGGTGGTGGACAAGGCGCGCCTGAAATCGCGCTCCAAGAACTCGCCGTTCGACGAGAGCAGGATGCAGGGCCGCGTGCTCACCACCATGGTTGCCGGCAACACCGTCTACCAATACGCTCAAGCTTGAGCGATGTGACGCGAGCCAACCTCGAGCCGCCTGCCGATGGGGATCCTGTTCTCGACCTACGCGCCGCTGGCGCTTTTTGTTGGCTATCTCCTGGGCTCGATCCCGTTCGGCCTGCTGCTGACGCGCTGGGCGGGCCTGGGCGACGTGCGCAACATCGGCTCGGGCAACATCGGCGCCACCAACGTCCTGCGCACGGGCCACAAAGGGCTCGCCGCACTCACGCTGCTGCTCGACCTGCTCAAGGGCACGGTTGCCGTGCTCCTCGTCTACGAGGTCGCCAAGCGCTACGTCGCCTTCGAGGCCTTCCAGCTCTCCTACGTCGCGGGCCTCGGCGCCTTCCTCGGCCATCTCTTTCCGGTGTGGCTCCGCTTCCTCGGCGGCAAGGGCGTCGCCACCTACATCGGCGTGCTGATCGGCCTGCACTGGCCGGCGGCCGTCGTCTTCTGCCTGGTCTGGATCGGCGCCGCGCTGGCGTGGCGCTATTCCTCGCTCGCCGCGCTCGCCGGCACCGTGGCGGTGGTGCTCTACTACCTGCTGCTCGGCCAGGCCGGCCTGCTGTTCATCCTGATCATGTCGATACTCGTGTTCGGGAAGCACCATGGCAACATCCGCCGCCTGATTGCCGGCGAGGAGACCAAGATTGGCGCCCGTTCATCCGCCCGGCCGGCCGGGCCAGCCGCCGAGGCCTGAGACAGGCCCTGGTGACGGGGACCTCGGCCACCGTACCCGCCTCACCCCTGCTCCCCTCCCGCAGGCGCCGCTGGACGATGCCCAGCGCCTTGCCTGCCTGCGCCTGATCCGCAGCGACAACGTCGGCCCCGTCACCTTCCGCGAGCTCATTAATCACTTCGGCGGCGCGGACGCGGCGCTGGCCGCCCTGCCCGAGCTGTCGCGGCGCGGCGGGCGTCAGTCCATCCGCATCTGCCCCAGGGAGCAGGCCGAGCGTGAGCTTAGCGCCGCCGCCCGCATGGGCGCCGCACCCCTCTTCACCATCGAGCCCGGCTATCCCCCCGCGCTCGCCGCCCTCGATGCGCCGCCCCCGCTCCTCTACATCAAGGGCGATGCGGCGCTGCTGACCCGTCCCATCGTCGCCATCGTCGGCGCCCGCAATGCCTCTGCCGCCGGGCAGAAGCTCGCCCGCAACTTCGCGGGCCGCATCGGGGCTGCCGGTTACGTCGTCGCCTCTGGCCTCGCCCGCGGCATCGACCGGGCCGCGCACGAGGCGGCGCTGTCGACCGGCACGGTCGCCGTGCTCGCGGGCGGCCTCGACAACGTCTATCCGCCCGAGCACGCCGAGCTGCAGGCCAGGATCGGCGAGGTGGGCTGCCTCCTCAGCGAGAACGCTCCGGGCTTCGTGCCGCGCGCCCAGGACTTCCCGCGCCGCAACCGCATCGTCTCCGGCATTTCGCTGGCCGTCCTGATCGTGGAGGCGGCGCGGCGCTCCGGCACCCTCATCACCGCCCGCACCGCCGCCGAGCAGGGCCGCGAGGTGTTCGCCGTGCCCGGCCATCCCCTCGACCCGCGCGCGGAAGGCACCAATCGCCTCATCAAGAACGGGGCGACCATGGTGACCGAACCCGAGGACGTCATCGAGGCGCTCGCACCGATGCTGCGCGAGCCGACCCGAGCCGACCTGTCGAGCCTATCCCCCCTGGAGGACGCCCCTGCAGCGATGCCCGAGGTCCGAGCCCAGGAGCGCGACCGATTGCTGGCCGCACTGGGGCCTGCCCCGATCGACGTCGACGAGCTTGCCCGTGCCACCGGGCTATCCGCGCGCGCCTTGCAGGTTGCCCTGATCGAGCTGGCGCTCGCCGGCCGCATCGAGCGGCACGGCCATCAGCTGGTCTCGCTGGCGCCGGATGGATCGGGGTAAGACCCCTGACCTAAGGTTGGGCTGCCCCGCGGGCCTTCACTGCCCGACCCGTCGCCGCAGCAGGGCCTCCTGATAGGCGAGGTCGAGCAGGCCGGTCAGCGTCTCATGGCCGCCCTGGGCTGCCATCGCCTTCAGCTCCTGCACCATGGCGGCGATGTACTCGAGCCGTTCGCCGGTCGCCGCCGACGCCAGCGCTGCAATCACAGGTTTAGGCCTGCACCTACGCCCGCCCTGCCGGGTCCGCCTGTTGCCATCCCCATTCTGCCGAACGCGCATACGCTTGGACCCCCAGCCAGACCAGGCCTTTCGCTCCCTCCCATGATTACGGGCCCCCATCTAACGAAGTGTAACCAGTACCTACAAATCCGTACATTCTGGGAATGATACAATTTCCGGTTGCGATAAACTGCCCCGGAGCCGGTGCGAGGCTTGCCGCCGACCGGAGGGATCCGGGGGGCGGTTTGACATACCCCCTCGCTTACACCATGTTCTGGCCGCCGAAAGCGGTGTTGCCAATCTGCCAAGGGCGCGGCGCCCGATAAAGTGGCGGCTAGAGCTTAGCGGTGAACAATCAGGCATGAACGTTGTAATCGTGGAATCGGTCGCCAAAGCCAAGGCGATCAACAAATACCTCGGCTCCAAGTACAAGGTGCTTGCGTCCTACGGGCACGTGCGCGACCTGCCGTCGAAGGACGGCTCCGTCGAGCCCGACAAGGACTTCGAGATGCATTGGGACGTCGATGGACGCTCGCAGAAGGTGATGAAAGAGATCGCGGCGGCCGTCAAAGACGCCGACAAGCTGATCCTGGCCACCGACCCCGACCGCGAGGGCGAGGCCATCTCCTGGCACATCCTGCGCATCCTCGAGGAGCGCAAGGCGCTCAAGAAGGGCGTTCCCATCGAGCGGGTGACCTTCAACGCCGTCACCAAGCAATCCGTTCTCGATGCGTTCAAGCAGCCGCGGGAGATCGACGCCCCCTTGGTGGAGGCCTATCTGGCCCGCCGGGCGCTCGACTACCTCGTCGGCTTCACGCTGTCGCCTGTGCTCTGGCGCAAGCTGCCGGGCGCCCGCTCGGCGGGCCGTGTCCAATCGGTGGCGCTGCGGCTGGTGTGCGACCGCGAGGCCGAGATCGAGGCCTTCAGGACCGATGAGTACTGGACCATCGAGGCGACGCTCGCGACCCACAAGGGCGAGGAGTTCGGCGCCCGCCTCTCGGCCATCGAGGGCCGCAGGCTCGACAAGCTCGACCTCAAGGACGAGGCCTCCGCCACCGCCATCAAGGCTGCCATCGAGAAGGGCGACTTCAAGGTCGTGCGCGTCGAGAAGAAGGCGGTGAAGCGCAACCCCTTCCCGCCGTTCGCAACCTCCACGCTGCAGATGGACGCCTCCCGCAAGCTCGGCTTCTCGGCCAAGCAGACCATGCAGGTCGCCCAGCGCCTCTATGAAGGCGTGGACATCGACGGCGAGACGGTCGGCCTCATCACCTACATGCGAACCGACGGCGTCACCATCATCCCCGAGGCCATCAACGCCATCCGCGGGCTCATCGCGCGCGAGTATTCCCAGCGCTACGTCGCCCCCTTCATCCGCGAATACAAGACCAAGGCGAAGAACGCGCAGGAGGCCCACGAGGCCGTGCGCCCGACCGACGTCTCGCGCCGCCCGCAGGACGTGGCCAAGCACCTCGAACGCGACCAGGCCCGCCTCTACGAGCTGATCTGGAAGCGCACCGTGGCAAGCCAGATGGCCTCCGCCGAGCTGGAACAGACCACCGCCGACATCGAGGTGAGGGGCCGCGACGGCAAGCTCTACACCCTGCGCGCCACCGGCTCCGTCGTGCAGTTCGAAGGCTTCCTCAGGGTCTACGAGGAGGGCCGCGACGACCGCGTGCGCCTGGTCGAGAAGGGCAAGGAGGACCACTCCGAGGACGACGACGGCCGCCGCCTGCCTGCCCTTGCCGAAGGCGACCGCGTCACCGACCGGAAGATCGAGGCCGAGCAGCACTTCACGCAGCCGCCGCCCCGCTATTCGGAGGCGACCCTCGTCAAGCGCATGGAGGAGCTCGGCATCGGCCGCCCCTCCACCTACGCCTCCACGCTCGCCGTGCTGCAGGAGCGCGACTACGTCCGCATCGACAAGAAGCGCCTGATCCCCGAGGACAAGGGCCGGCTCGTCACCGCCTTCCTCGAGGGCTTCTTCAAGCGCTACGTGGAGTACGACTTCACGGCCGACCTCGAGGAGAAGCTCGACCTCATCTCCGACGGCAAGCTCGAGTGGAAGGACGTGCTGCGCGACTTCTGGCGCGACTTCACCGGCGCCGTCACCGACATCAAGGACCTGCGCGTCGGCGACGTGCTGGAAGCCCTCAACGCGATCCTCGGCCCCCACATCTTCCCGCCCAAGGCCGAAGGCGGCGACCCGCGCCAGTGCCCGAACTGCGGGCAGGGACGCCTGAGCCTCAAGGTCGGCAAGTTCGGCGCCTTCATCGGCTGCTCCAACTATCCCGACTGCCGCTTCACGCGCCAGTTCTCCGACACCCAGGGCAACAATCCCGAAGCCTCCACGCCCGAGGGCAAGCTGCTCGGCCAAGACCCCGAGACGGGTCTCCCCGTCACCCTGCGCAACGGCCGTTTCGGTCCCTACGTGCAGCTTGGAGAAGCCGAGGGCGAGGAGAAGCCCAAGCGATCGTCGATCCCCAAGGGTGTCGACGCCAACGCCGTCGATCTGGCCTACGCCCTGCAGCTGCTGTCGCTGCCGCGCGAGGTCGGCCTGCACCCCGAGAGCGGCAAGCCCATCACGGCCGGCCTTGGCCGCTACGGTCCCTTCATCCTGCACGACGGCGCCTACGCCAACCTGCCGACGGTGGAGGAGGTCTTCAGCGTGGGCCTCAACCGCGCCGTCGTGCTGCTGGCCGAGAAGAAAGCCGGCGGCGGCAAGGGGCGCTTCCAGCGCGCCGCGCCGACCGTCCTCAAGGAGCTGGGCGACCATCCCAGCGAAGGCGGCAAGGTGCAGGTGCTTTCGGGTCGCTATGGCCCCTACGTCAAGCACGGCGATACCAACGCCACCCTGCCGCGCGCCAAGGAGCCCGCGGCACTGACCATGGACGAGGCCGTGCAGCTGATCGCCGAGCGCGTCGCCAAGGGCCCCTCCAAGCCCAAAGGCCGCCGCATCAAAAAAGCGCCAGCGAAGAATGGGACGGCGCAAGCCGGCGAGGGCTCGGGCGAGGCCACCAAGGCCAAGGCCGCGCCGAGATCGGCCAAGCCGAAGAAGCCCAAGCCCGGCGGGACCAGGGAAGCTGCGGAGTAGGACATCTCGAAGCGCGTGCCCCGCAACCCCAAACCAGAAGCCCGCAGCGGCAGCCTGCCCAGCAAGCAAGAGATTCTCGACTATCTGCGCACCGCGCCCGCCAAGTCGGGCAAGCGTGAGATCGCGCGCGCCTTCAACATCAAAGGCGGCGACCGCATCGCCCTCAAGGCGATGCTTGGCGAGATGGCCGCGGCAGGCCTGCTCGCCGGCAACCGCAAGGGCTTCAAGGAGCGCGGGCACCTGCCGCCCGTCACCGTGTTGCAGATCGTCGCCCGCGATGCCGATGGCGAGCTGATCGCCGAGCCCGCCGTGTGGGATGCCGCCGAAGGCGAGCGCCCGCGCGCCCTGGTGCTGGCCGCGCGCGGTCGGCAGGCCGGCGGCGACGCCGCGCTCGGCCAGGGCGACCGCATCCTCGCCCGCATCACCCGCCTCGAGGACAAGGACGTCGCTGGCTACCGCTACGAGGCGAGCCCCATCAAGCGCCTGCCGCGCACCGAGCGGCGCCTGGTCGGCATCTTCCGCGCCAAGGCCGGCGGCGGCGGCCTCATCGACCCTGTCGACCGCAAGGAGCTCAAGGAGTGGCCGATCGCTGCCGGCGAGGAGGGCGGCGCCAAGACCGGCGACCTCGTGCGCTTCGAGCTCTCCGCCACTCATCGCTACGGCGTGCCGCAGGCTCGCGTCACCGAGACGCTCGGCAACCCGCAGGACCAGCGCAAGATCAGCCTGATCGCCGTGCACGCCCACGGCATCCCCGACGAGTTCCCGCATGCCGTGCTGGCCGAGACCCACAAGCTCGAGCCGCCGCGGCTGGCAGGCCGCACCGACCTGCGCTCCCTCGAGCTCATCACCATCGATCCCGTCGACGCGCGCGACCATGACGATGCCGTCCACGCCACCCCGGACGACGATCCCCGCAACGCCGGCGGCTACATCGTGCACGTCGCCATCGCCGACGTCGCCCACTACGTGCGACCCGGCACGCGCCTCGACCGCGAGGCGCAGGTCCGCGGCAACTCGGTCTACTTTCCCGACCGCGTCGTCCCGATGCTGCCCGAGGTCATCTCCAACGACCTGTGCTCGCTCAAGGAGCAGGAGGAGCGGCCCTGCCTCGCCGTCCGCCTCGTCATCGACAAGCACGGCAACAAGCGGAGCCACACCTTCCTGCGCGCCATGATGCGCTCGGCCGCCAAGCTCTCCTACGAGGAGGCGCAGGCCGCCGTCGACGGCAAGCCGAGCGCCAGGGCCGAGCCGCTGCTGGAAACCGCCCTCAGGCCGCTATGGGCAGCCTACCGGGCGCTGTCGAATGCGCGCGATCAGCGCGGCCCCCTCGACCTCGACCTGCCCGAGCGCAAGATCGTCATGGACGGCGAGGGCCGCGTCGCCCGCGTGGTGACGCCCGAGCGCCGCGAGGCGCACCGGCTGATCGAGGAGTTCATGATCCAGGCCAATGTCGCCGCCGCCGAGGCGCTCGAGGCCAAGCGCGCACCCGTCATGTTCCGCGTCCACGATGCGCCCTCCAAGGAGAAGCTCGCGGCGCTGCGGGAGTTCCTGGAAAGCCTGAGCCTGAAGCTGCCGGGTGCCGGGGCGTTGCGCTCGGGCGATTTCAACAAGGTGCTGCAGCGGGCCAAGTCGCTGCCGGTCGCAGACCTCGTCAACGAGATCGTGCTGCGCTCCCAGAGCCAGGCCGTCTACGCCGCCGACAACCTCGGCCATTTCGGCTTGAGCCTGCGCCGCTACGCGCACTTCACCTCGCCGATCCGCCGCTACGCCGACCTCGTCGTGCATCGCTCGCTGATCCGCGCGCTGGGCCTCGGCCCCGGCGGCCTCGAGGACGACGAGGCCGCGCGCCTCCCCGACATCGCCAAGTCCGTCTCCGACACCGAGCGGCGCGCCATGGCGGCCGAGCGCGAGACCACCGACCGGCTGATCGCGGCCTATCTCGCCGACCGCGTCGGCGCCGAGTTCGCCGCCCGCGTCTCCGGCGTCAGCCGCGCCGGCCTGTTCGTGCGCCTCAAGGACACCGGCGCCGACGGCTTCGTGCCTGCCGCCACCATCGGCGGCGACTACTGGCGCCATCACGAAGACCTGCACGCGCTGATCGGCGACCGCAGCGGAGAAGCATACCGCCTGGGTGACGATGTCAGCGTGCGCCTCGTCGAGGCGATCCCGACTGCCGGTGCGCTGCGCTTCGAGATGCTGTCCGAAGGCAGGCCGCTGTCGGGCGCCGCCGGCCGCCTCCCCAAGGGACGCCGCTTCAACGCACGCGGCCGCCGCCGCCCGCGCTGACAGAACCGACGTCATCCCGACGAAGGTCGGGACCCAGTACACCTGACAACGGGGCACTTGACGGAAGAGGCGCACGGCCGGATCGTGCGCCGCCCCAAGCGGTGCGCACGGGGCTTGGGAGACAAATCATGGGCACTGCGCAAGGCGGCGAGCCGACAACGCCTGCACCGGCGAAGGCGCGGACGCTGCGCCCGCGCGATGCGGCCACCCTGATCATCGTCGATCAGTCCCAGGGCGAGCCGCGCGTGCTGCTCGGCCGCCGGCGCATGGATATGGCATTCATGCCGGGCCGCTACGTGTTTCCGGGCGGCCGCGTCGACCCCGCCGACCGCCACGTCGCCGTGGAGCAGGATCTCGAGCCCGGCGACCTCAAGAAGCTGCTGGTGGCGATGAAGGGCGCCGCCAGCGAAGCCCGGGCCCGCTCGCTGGCGCTCGCCGCCGTGCGCGAGACCTTCGAGGAAGCCGGCTTCATCATCGGCGTCCCGCTGCCCGCCAAGTCGGTCGCACCCAAATCCGAGGGATGGCAGGCGTTCTTCGCGCACGGCTTCCAGCCGGCCCTGTCGCGCCTGAAGTTCTTCGCCCGCGCCGTCACCCCGCCCGGCCGTCCCCGCCGCTTCGACTCCCGCTTCTTCTGCGTGCCGGCGGAGGCGATCGTTCACCGCGTGCCGGCCGTCAACGACGAGCTCTCCGACCTCGAGTGGCACTCCATCGCCCAGGCGCGCTCGCTGGAATTGCCCAACATCACGCGCGTCGTGCTCGAGGACCTGGGCGAGCGCATCGCCGCCGGCGCGTTGCACACGAGCGACATGCCCGTTCCCTTCTATCATCGCCGCAACGGCGCCTTCAGGCGCGACCTGATCGGCGGCGATGTCGAGCTTGACTAACCCTCATCAAGGGATAATGTGCGCGCGAGTTCTGCGTTGAAGCGACACCCTCACCACCGAGGCCGGTATCGTCATGGCGAAGCCGATTACACAGAAGATCAAGCTGCTGAGCACGGCTGGAACCGGATTTTTCTATGTAACGAAGAAGAACCCTCGGACTGCAACCGACAAGCTTTCCTTCAAGAAGTACGATCCCGTTGCGCGCAAGCACGTCGCCTTCAAGGAAGCGAAGATCAAGTAGCTTCCCGCACCGCCCGAACCGCGCCTGCGCATCGCGCACGAGTTAACCAACAGTCACCCGATGTCCAATCTCGAACCGCTCCGCTTCGGAGCCCCGTCCGTGTATTGCCCGCGCTCCGGATCGAGCCGGGCCGCGCGATTGGACTGTCGTGGGGATAGCCCAGCCGGGGCAAGAGATCGTTCGCAGGTGGATGCGAACGTGGCCGCGTCCGTGACTGACATCGGCAGCGGGGTAGAAGTCCGAGCAGTCACGGACGCTGGCCTGCCAAGTCGTGGACCAAAGAGGGCGTTGGCCAGACTTGACGTTCGATCGCCCGTAGGTGGCATTGCTAGAGGAGGCCACTCCTAGCCACTTGGGGGCGATCTTACCTCACGGCGCCAGGAGATGCGGCGGACCTGGACAGTCGTGAGGATTCGAATTGTTGGTTGATCACGACGGCGCCCCTGCGCACGTCTGCTCCCGCCGTATCCCTCCTCCCGCCATTTTCCCGCTCTGTAAAATAAGCAGATCGTCAATCAATCGTCAATGAATTGGCAACAATTTCCGGCGTTTGAGTTTACGCTGGACGCCGTCCAGAGATTCGCCATCGGTTGCAGGATGGAGTGCAGCCGCCGCAGCCTGGCGAATGGCAGCTATTCGCAAGGCATTCCAGAACGTTACTCTGTTACCTTAAGTCACGCCGCGTCGGCGACGACCCGGTTGCGCCCGCCGCGCTTGGCTACGTATAGAGCTTGGTCCGCCCGCTTCAAGAGACCCTCGGCGGAGTCGTGCTGGCCGTCGAGCGTGGCAATCCCGACACTGGCGGTCACCCCAAGGTGCGTTGCGCTGTTGGCGCGGATCGGCTCTGAGGCAATCGCAGAGCGCAGGCGCTCGCCCACCTGCAGCGCCCGCTCCATGCCCGTGTCGGGCATGACGATGACGAACTCCTCGCCGCCGACGCGAGCGACGAGGTCGATGTTGCGAATGTTGCGGCGCAGGCGCTGGGCGAGCTCGCGCAGCACATTGTCCCCGGCGTCGTGGCCGTGGCCATCGTTGATGGCCTTGAAGTTGTCGACGTCGGCAAACAGCAGCGAGAGCAGCCTGCCGCCCTCCCTCGCCTGCTCGACGAGCGCCTTGAGATGCGTCTCCATGTAACGGCGATTGTGCAGCCCCGTGAGCGCATCCGTGAGGGCGAGCTCGACGGTTTCCTCGAGACGCCCGCGCAGGTGGTCGGAATGGCGCTTGCGCTTGACCTGGGTGCGGACCCGGGCCAGCAGCTCGTTGCGATCAATGGGCCGCGTCACATAGTCGTTGACGCCCATATCGAGCGCGCGCAGGAGCCGCGCCTCCTCGCCCGGCTGCGCCAGGACGATGATCGGCAGATGGCGCGTGCGCTCGATGGCGCGCACCTGGCTGCACAGCCGCAACCCGTCGGCCCCCGCGAGGTTCAGGCTCACGATCACTACGTCGTAGGGTTTGTCGGCGAGCCGCAGCAGCGCTGTCTGGGGACCCGGCTCGATGTCGACCTCGTGGGACTTTGCCAGGATCCCGCGCATGCGTTCGGCCACCCGGTACTGGTCCTCCACCAGCAGCACGCACCCGCCCGTCTCCGTCCCCAGCGCGCCGCACACGCCGCCCGTCAGCACGCCGATCTCGGCGCCCGTGGCCATTCGCAGCAGCATCTCGTCGTTGAGCGTCTTGAGCCGCGCCAGGTTCTTCACCCGCGTGATGAGGGCGATGTCGTCGACCGGCTTGGTGAGGAAATCGTCGGCGCCAGCCTCCAACCCCTGCACCTTGTCCACCGACTGGTCAAGCGCCGTGACCATCACCACGGGCACGTGCATGGTCTTGGGCGAGCTCTTGATGCGGCGGCACACCTCGAAGCCGTCGAGGCCCGGCATCATGACGTCGAGCAGCACCACGTCGACGCGCTCGACCTCCATCAGCTCGAGAGCCTCGGGGCCCGAGTAGGCCGTGAGCACGTCGAAATACTCGGCCGACAGCCGGGCTTCCAACAGCTTGACGTTGGCAAGTATGTCGTCAACGACGAGTACGCGGCCAGTCATCGGCAACCTTCAACACGCTGAGAGCCCCCGAGCGGCTCTTACGCCTCACCCAGGTATCTGCGCACTGTCTCGAGAAAAGTGCCGATCGAAATCGGTTTGGAGATGTAGGCCTCGCACCCGCCCTGCCGGATGCGCTCCTCGTCGCCTTTCATGGCGAACGCCGTCACCGCGATCACGGGAATGTCGCGCAGCTCCTCGTCGTCCTTGAGCCACCTGGTGACCTCGAGGCCCGAGACCTCGGGCAGCTGGATGTCCATCAGGATCAGGTCGGGGCGCCGCTCGCGCGCGATTCTGAGCGCATCCATGCCATTGCGTGTCTGCAGGGTGCGGTAGCCGTGAGCGTCGAGCAGATCGTGGAAGAGCTTCATGTTGAGCTCGTTGTCCTCCACGATCAGCACTGTCTTGGCCATCTGCGGCACCTCGGGCCGGCCGCCGATCGTGCTGCTGCTCTCCTGATATGTCATTGCGTTGGCAAGCCCATCCCCTGGCTTCCGCGCACTCTTGCACCGATTCGATGCATGGCCGGCAGTCGAGTTTGCTTCAGAAGGCCTAACCAACTGTTTAAGATCAAACCCACGCTTGCGATCAGCTCTAACAGAACCTTTCTGCCCATGCGCACACCCTCCGGCAGCCGCAACGACATGGACCGGGAGACCGCGGAAACCATTGCCGCGCAAGGGCTTGCATTCCTGGCGGAGGACCGCGCGCGGCTGCATCACTTCCTGCGGGCAACGGGGCTCGAGCCCGCTGACCTGCGCGCCCGCGCCGGGACGCCCGACATGCTGCTGGCGGTGCTCGAGCACCTGGCCGGCGACGAGTCGCTGCTGCTCGTTTTCGCCGAGGCGCGAAAGATTGCTCCCGAGAGCATCGGCCACGCCGTCGCCCTGCTGCAGGGAACGGCGCAATGACCGCAGGCCGATCGGCTCCCCCGCGCCTGCGCCTCGGGATCGACCTCGGCGGCACCAAGATCGCAGGCGTGGCCTTGGCCAGCGACGGCACCGCGCTGGCCGAGAACCGCATGCCCGCCCCGCGCCACGACTATGCCGCCACGATCGCCGCCATCGCCGCAATGGTGCGCCAGCTCGAACCAGCCGGCGGCGCTACGACGGGCAGTGTCGGCATCGGCATCCCGGGCTCTGTTTCGCCCGCAACCGGCCTCGTCCAGAACGCCAACTCGACCTGGCTCAACGGCCGCCCGCTCCCCCGCGACCTGGAGGCCCACCTGGGCCGCCCCGTGCGTCTTGCCAACGACGCCAACTGCTTTGCCCTGTCGGAGTCGGTCGATGGAGCCGCAAAAGGCGCACACTCCGTGTTCGGTGTGATCCTCGGGACGGGGTGCGGCGGCGGCCTCGTGTTCGGTGGCGCGCTGATCGACGGTCCGCGCGGCATCGGCGGCGAGTGGGGTCACAATCCCCTCCCCTGGGCTGCCGCCGACGAGCATCCCGGACCCAAGTGCTGGTGCGGACGCTCGGGCTGCATGGAGACCTGGGTGTCGGGACCCGGCCTGCAGGCCGATCATGCGCGGGTGACCGGCGAGCACCGCTCCGCCGAGGACATCGCTGCCCGCGCGGCCGTTGGCGATGCCGCCGCACAGGCAAGCCTCGGTCGCCACGCCAGCCGGCTCGCGCGCGGTCTCGCCGCTGTCATCAACATCTTCGATCCCGAGGTGATCGTGCTGGGCGGCGGCCTCTCCAGGCTCGCCTACCTCTACGAGGTCCTGCCTGCCCTGGTCGCCCCCTACGTGCTCGCCGACGTCGCCCGCGTCGTCGTCAAGCCGCCCGTGTGGGGCGACGCCGGCGGCGTCCGCGGCGCCGCCTGGCTGTGGCATTGACTGTCATCCCGGAATTTCGCGAAGCGAAGTATCCGGGACCCAGAGCGACCCCTAGTCTATTATCCATGGCCGACACACTCGAAACGTCAGGTCTCGCGAACGCTTCCGTACCCGCCGGCGCGAAGGCCGTCGTCGCTCGTCTGGAGGCCCACAGGGATGAGCTGCTGGCCCTAGGTGTGACATCGCTTACGCTGTTTGGGTCACGTGCACGCGGCGACGAGCGCAAGGACAGCGATCTTGATCTCCTGATCGACTACGACCGCACGCGCCGCTTCACGCTCTACGACTTGGTAGAAGTTCAGCGCTACCTGACCGAGCTGGTTGGGCTCGAAGCCCATGTCGCCACGCGCAACGGCTTTGAACCCGACCGCCTCGATCGCCTATTGAAGCATTCGATCATCATCTTCTGACGATGGCTCAGCCCCTCGACATCGTCGTAGAGGACTTGATCAGGGCCATCGAGCAGGCGCAGTCGTTCGTCGCCGGCATGACGTTTGCTCAGTACGAGCTGGCCGCAAAGACTCAACGCGCCGTCGAGCGATGCATTGAGGTGATCTCGGAAGCGTCGCGGCGCATCCCCGCAAGGGTCAAGAGCGAGCATCCCGGCATCCCCTGGAGCAACGTCGCGGGAATCGGCAACATCCTGCGCCACGACTATCGCAGCCTCGCCGGCCGGATCATTTGGGACACGGTGGATGTACATCTGCCGCCGCTTCTGCGGACAATGCGCGCAATCGAAGCGAGCCTTTGCAGGGAAACTTAGTGCACCGAAATTGCAAAGCCTCGGGATGGCACCGTCACTTCTTCTCGCACTTCGACGGCGCGAGGAAGGTGATCTCCTTGAGCACGCCCTGGATGGCGAACTCGCCGTAGTCGATGAAGAGCTTGCGGCTGACCCCGTTCTCGAAGAACAGGAACGACAGCTCGTAGACCGGCACCGCGTCGCTGTGGTCGGAGGACGGCTCGAAGTAGCCGATCGATATCGGCCACGCCTCCAACTGGTCGAGCGCGTCGGCGTCCTTTACGCGCGACAGCTGCTGGTTGGCGCCGGGCGCCCGGCGCCGGCCGATGATGGAGACCGTGTCGTAGACCTTCTCGCCCTTCTCGGAGCCGTCGTAGAGGTCGGCGCGGAAAGCGGTCTTGCCGCCCTTGGCAGCCTCCAGCAGAGCGATGGAATGTTGGATCGGGAAATACACGCGCGCCGACAGGGAGAGGCCCTTCTTGGCGGGCTTGGTGAGCTCGACCTTGATATCATCCGCGTTCGCCCGCGCCGCATCTCCCGCCGTCGCCTCGGTCGGCTTCTCGTCGCGGAACTGGCTCGAGCTGAACCTGAAGCGGCGTCCGCTGCCCTCCTCCCAGCTCGAGGAGCGCAGGTCTGTGATCATGGCGTTGCCGCCCTGGTTCGTCATCTGCGTCACGAACCGCATGTTCTGCGTGTAGCCCTCGCAGGCGGAGCCCGTCAGCTCGTAGACCATGCGGCCGCTGACCGCGGTGACGCCGCTGCCTCCGCGCGTGGTCGCCAGCGTCATCTCGTAGATGGCCCGGTGCGGGGAGAGCGAGATGCCCGCCTGCCCGGCTGCCGGCGCCGGTGTCAGCGCACATGCCGCCATCAATGCCAGGGCGCCCGTCGGCGCGGGCCAGCCGCGTCCCCACCCACGTCCAAGGATCGATTGCGTCATGCGGTGATCTTCTCCTAGAGCGAGGCCGTTGTAAGGCCTTTCCCTTGCAATATCCTAATTGGCAAGCATCCTACCGCAAAGCGCTTGGAAAGTGCGGGCCCTCGCCTGCAAGCTCTTGCGCCACGGGGAAATTTCGCCGAGCCGGGACAGAATAGTAAATGCCAGCAAGGAGATCGGCCGCCGCCCTGACGCGACCGCGGCTGCCGGTGTCGGGCCGGCTCGATCACGGCCTATTCCTGCGGCCCATCGCCCATCGCGGCCTGCATGTGCCGACTGGGCCCCGAATCGAGAATACGGCTGCCGCTTTCCTCGCCGCCATCGACAAGGGCTACGGCATCGAGTGCGACCTGCAGCCGGCAAGCGACGGCACGCCGATGGTGTTCCACGACGAGCGGCTCGAGCGGCTGATCGCGGCCTCCGGCCCCATCGCGGCGCATACGCCCGCCCAGCTCGCGCGCCTGCGCTACCGTCGCCACGACACCTCCATCCTTCGCTTTGCCGAGTTCCTCGAGCTGGTGGCCGGCCGGGTGCCGCTGCTGGTCGAGATCAAGGCCAACGGCCGCGAGCCGCTGCCGGCTTTCCTCGACAGGATCGCGCGCCAGGCCAGGTCCTACAAAGGGCCGATCGCCCTCATGTCCTTCAGCCCCGAGATCGTCGCCGGGGTCGGGCGGCTCGCTCCCACCATCCCGCGCGGTCTGGTGGTCGGCAGCCACAAGCTGCCGCCCTCGTGGTGGGCAGCGCCCAGTCCCGCCAACAAGGCCCGCATCCTCACGCGCATGCTGGGCGCGGCACCCGACGGCCTCGCCTTCTTCGCCGTCGACGTGCGCATGCTCGCATCCGCGCGCGCCTGGACCGCCACGCACACGCCGGAGCTGGCGCTCTTCAGCTGGACCATCCGCACGGCACGCGAGCGCAGGTCGGCCGCGCGCTGGGCCGATGCCCCGATCTTCGAGAGCTACGAGGCCTGAGGCGACGGGCCGGTTAGATGCCCGCCGCCACCAGAGCGACGCCGCACAGGAGCAGGACCACCAGGACGATCGAGCGAAACCGCGCCTCGTCCACCTTGCCGTAGAGCGACCAGCCGAGCCACGTGCCGGCGGCGAGCGCGGGCAGCCCGATCGCAAACAGACGCGCAGTCTCCGCGCTCAACATGCCGCCGCCGCCCAACCCCAGGATGATCGCAACGAACGACACGACGGCGGTCGGCTGGAACACGGCGCGCTGCTCATCCCGCGGCCAGCCTCGCAGGCTGCACCAGATGACGACCAGAATGCCGGCGAGCCCCGTCGAGCCGCCGACGACCCCGTTGAGCCAGCCGACAGCGGCATCGCTCCGCCATCCCGCCTCTCTCCTTGGCTGCAGTTGCGGCCGAGCGAGGCTGTACACACTGAACAGGATGAGCAGGACCCCGACGCCCAAGCGCAACGCGCCTTGCGGCACCCAGCTGAGCAGCGCGATGCCGGCCGGTACGCCCAGCACGCTGCCGACCAGGAACGGCACGAGGCGGAGCCAGTCCAGAGCATGGCGCAGCTTCCAGACGGCATAGCCCTGCACGAGCAAGGCATAGGCAGCGACCAGCGGCGCGACTTGCAGCGGCGTCAGCGCCTGCAGCCAGATCGCCAGCGCGACGAGGCCGAAGGCAAATCCGGCAACGCCCGTCACGATGGCCGCGACGAACGTCCCAAGCAGGAAGACGGAAAGAATGAGATCGGCGGGCAACAGCATGGCGTCCCCTCTGAGAGGTTGTGGACGCGATACTTCGGCTGATGCCTCACGGGGCCATCGCGGCATACCCCCTGCGGCAAATGCACAATGGAGCACAACCCCTGTCAATCCCCGCGGCGACGCACCTCACGTCGGGTCGAGGGCTTTCGCGCGGCGGCGCACGATCAGCACCAGCGCCACGGCCAGCGCCGAGGCGATCGTGTACATCATGAACGCGTTGAGATAGCCGATCATCGCCGCCTGCCGCCCGATCTCCTTGGCGAGCCGCGCCAACCCCCGCGCATCCTCGGCGCTCCAAGCGCCCGTCGCCCACGGCAGCGACAGCGTCGTGTTGTAGGGCGAGATCATCTCGGTCATGCGGCTGTAGTTGGCCCCCGTTGCGCGCACGATCTCCGCGATCGACAGCGAGATGAAGAAGCTCGAGCCGATGTTGCGCAGGAGGTGGAACACGGCGGCCGCCTCCGCGCGGTCGCTGGGGGCGAGCGTGTCGAAGGCAACCACCGACAGCGGCACCCAGATGGTGCCGACCGCGAAGCCCTGGATCAGGCTGTTCCAGATCAGGATCTGGAGGCTCACGTTGAGGTCGAAGGTGAGCATCCACACGCCCGATGCCGCCTGGATCAGGAAACCCACGCTCATGGTAATGCGCGGGTCGATCCTGCTCGTGAGCCCCGCGCACAGGAAGCCGACCGTCATGCCGACGCCGCGGCAGCCGATCACCTCGCCCACCAGCGCATCCGGGTACCCCGCATACTGCTGCAGCAGCGGCGGCAGCAGCACCATGGGCGTGAAGTTGAGCATGCCGTAGATCGTCACCAGCACCAGGCCGATCGCGTAGTTGCGGTCTTTCAGCAGCCGCAGGTTGAGGAACGGGTGCTTGGTCGTGAGGCAGTGGGCGATGAACACGTAGAAGGCGACGACAGCGATAACGCATTCCAGGATGATCTCGGTCGATTCGAACCAGTCGAGGCGAACCCCGCGCGCGAGCACGAGCTGCACTGCGGACATGGCGGTCGCGAGCGCGAGAAACCCGGTCCAGTCGAGCTGCACCTTCTCGCCCCTCACCCTGTCGTCCTGGAGCGCGAGGCGCAGGGCGATGAATGCGATCACGCCGACCGGCACCAGCATGTAGAACGAGTAGCGCCAGCTGTAGGCCTCGGCGAAATAGCCGCCGAGCACCGGCCCCATCACGGGCGCCACGCCGACCGCCATGCCGAAGATCGACAGCACCATCGCCTGCTGCCGGCGCGGGAAGGTGTTGAGCAGGATGGTCTGCGACAGCGGCACGAGCGGCGCACCGGCGCCGCCCTGCAGGATGCGCCACACCACCAGCACCTCGAGCGATCCCGCGAGCCCGCACAGCAGGGTCGATACCGAGAACCCGGCAATTCCCCACACCATGACGCTTCTGACGCCGAAGCGGGCCACCAGCCAGCCCGTCATCGGCGTCACCACCGCGGTCGCCAGGATATTGAACGTCATCACCCAGGCGATCTCGTCCTGGGTGGCGGAGAGCGCGCCCTGCATCTGCGGCAGGATGGTCGAGGTCGTCAGCAGCGCGGTCGAATACAGCGAGGAGCCCAGCACCACCGCGATCAGGATCAGCCAGCGCCGCCCCGCCGAGATGCTAGCGGCCGGATCGGCGTCCATCCTTGCGCTCGTTGTGGCCACCGGCCCTCACACCCGGATTCGCGTCCGGCATCGCGGACCAGGGACCGCTGCCCCCCGGAGTTACTTCTGCCCGCAATTACGCGTCTGCGCTCCTGGCTCGCGCGTAAGGCTGCCCTGCACGGATCGCCGGCCAGATCACGGCCGGGCCGTCCGCCTACCTCCAGAACTGCCTCGTAGCGATGCGCGCCCCCTCGGCCATGGCCGCGAACTTGGCCCACACCACGTCGGGGTCGACGGCTGCCTGGCCGACCCAGGTGCCGTAGCCGCAATCGCTGCCGGCGATCACGTTCTCCCGTCCCACCAGGTTGGCGTAGCGCGAGATACGCTGGGCGATCAGCTCGGGGTGCTCGATGAAGTTCGACTTGGACTCGATGACTCCGGGGATCAGCACCTTGCCCTCGGGCAGCCTCACCTTCTCGAACAGCGTCCACTCGTGCGCGTGGCGCGGGTTGGCCGCTTCCAGGGAGATGGCAGACACCTTGGCCATGAAGGCGATGTCGATCACGTCGGCGAGCGGCACGTCGCAATGGTGGGGGCCTTCGTAGTTGCCCCAGCACAGGTGGATGCGCAGCTGCTCGGCCGGGATGTTGGCGACCGCGTGGTTGAGCGCCTCCACGTGCAGCTGCGCGCGCTTGCGGAACTCGGGAATGCTCAGGTCGGCGTACTGGATATGCCGGCCCATGCCGAGGTCGGGGCAATCGAGTTGCAGCACCAGCCCACCCTTGGCCACGGCCTCGTACTCGTGGCGCATGGCCTCGGCGATGGCATAGATGTAGGTCTCGAAGTCCTTGTAGTGATCGTTGCGGAAGAACAGCGACACCACGCCCGGCGAGGCCGCGCTCATGAAGCCGGTGCGGGCACCGACGCTCCCCATGGCGGCCTTGAGGTTGGCGACGTCCGTCACCGGCGAGTCCCTGTCGCGCACGCTGATCGGCGCGTTGCAGGCCGGTGTCTTGCGCCGCGAGCGGCCGGGATCGCCGAACACGCGCCGCTCGAGCCGCGGGAACTGCGCCAGGTCCTGGTAGACGAACGTGTTGCCGGTGCCGCCGAAGCCCGCGAGCCGGTCCTTGATGTAGGTGGCGTAGCTCGGCTTCGACATCTCGCCGTCGTTGACGAGGTCGATGCCGGCCTCGACCTGCTTCCTCACGACCTCGGCCACCGCCTCGCGCACGCGCTTGCCCAGCGCGGCCGAATCCACCGGCACGCCCTCCTCCTTGGCGTACATGGTGCGGATGAGATCGTCGGGCCGCGGCAGCGAGCCGGTATGCGTAGTCAGAAAGCGCTCCGTGCTGCGTTGCATGTTCTTGTCCTCCCCGGCCAAAACCTACCGTACCGCGCGGGCTGAGGATACGCCGCCAACTAGAGCCCCGTATGGATGAAGCCCGCCCAGAAATAGGGGTGAGCGTAGGGCCGTGCGACGGGCTTGCCGGCGTCGGCCGCTCTCTTGCCCTTGGTTTTTGCCGCAGCAGGTTTGACCCATTCGACCAGCGCGCTGTTGCGCGAGCGGCGCAGCCCCTCCGCGCTCAAATCTCTCGCGATCTCGGCGAGCCGGCTGCGCTCGATCCGGCCCCGCGCGGCGGCCACCTTCGCGTAGGACACGAGGTCCTCGCTGGTTGCTCCGCGCAGCCACGCCTGCGCGCGCCGCAGCGCGGTGGGCGGCGAGAGCCCTTCGCCCAGATGCAGCTCGTAGAACCTGGCGATCAGCAGGGCCGTTGCCGCGTCCGACACCGGCCACAAGGTGCCGAGCACGCCGGCGGCCCCGAGCGCGATGAAGGTGCCGGGCAATCCCACGAACTCGTCGGGACTGCTGCGGATGTCGTAGAGCCCGGTCTCGCAGGCCGACAGCACCACCAGCCGCGGGCGACCAAGCCCATCCGTCTCCAGCAGCTGGCCGACCGTCAGCGGCGCGAGATTGTGCATGATGAGCGCGGAACCGCGCGCGTCCTCCCAGGAGAAGGCGCCATGCGAGGCAAAGTGCCAGTAGGTCTTGCCCTTGAGGGCGCCCAGCACTGCCTCGGGCGTCGCCGCTGCCCCCTGCAGGACCACGCGGGCGGCGCCAGCGAAGTGCGAGGCGACGATCTCGCCTTCCTTCTCCGTCCCCGGCAGATCGCCGGTCGGATTGACGATCGCCGCAAGCGTTGCCGGACCCGACTTGCCGGCGGCGTCGTGCGCGGACGCAAGCGCCTCCAGGCTCGGGGCATAGACGATCTCATAGTCGTCGATGAAGCGCCGCTTGCTGGTGGGATTCTGGGCGAGCCCCAGCGGCAGGATCCCGAGCCAGCCCGATGGCAACCAGAACACGCGCGTTCCAGTTTTGACACCGCCTTCCCTCAGAGCGGCGTGCAAACGGCCCGCAAGCAGCCGCCACAGCTGCGGACCGAGGCCATCGATGGCGGCCGTCCACTCGGGCCAGCGGCGGCTGCGCTCCTCGCCATCCAGGTAGTTGATGAAGTAGGCGGCGATCCAGCCGGCGGGCTTGCCGGGCTCCGTGCCGACGAGCACCCCCGCCAGCCGCTCGGGCGTCAGGTCCGGCAGGTCGACGATGCTCGCACGCGTCCCTCCGCCCACCGCTGTCACCACAACGAGCTTGCCGCCAAGCCCGGTGACGATGGGCATGACGACGGCGCCACCCTCCTGACCGAGCACCTTGCGCACACGCGCGACCGCAGCCTCCGCCTTGCCATCCCCCGCAGTCCCGCTCCTGATGAGGCCGAGCAGCGCCTGCCGCGAGCCCGCGAGCTTCTCCAGCGCGGCGGCACGCTCGACGCCGTGGGCGCCGTCGGCGGCGTGCTGTTCCGCCCTGATCGCGGCGCGCAGCTCATCGAGGCGCCTGCGCGCGTCGGCGGGCAGGTCGAGCGCCTGCAGCTTCATGGCGACGGCCAGCAGCCGGGCCCTGCCTTCGCTCGCAAGCTCGAGCGCGGCCTCGGCCTCCCCGCGCTGCACGGCCGCAAACGCGGCTTCGGCGAACAGCGGCCCCGCCTCGGCGATCAGCGCCCGCGTCTCCGCCTCTCCGAGCCCCTGGCCGAACAGCAGCAGGAACGCCTCGCGCGCGCTGGCATGCACGGGCCCTGCCTTCTGCCACTCCCTCGCTTCCATGAAATTGCGGGCCAGGGACCGTGCCGTCTCCATGTGCTGGAGCGGGAAGGCGTCGCGCGTAAGAACCGATAGCGCCGCCTCGTAGGCGGCAGTGGCTTTGGCCCGGTTGTCGCCCGGCTCGCCCCGGACGCGGTCGGCGAGCACATCGCCGAGGCCGCGCTGGGCGGTCGCCCATTCGCGCGGATACTCCTCGCGGGTGAAGACCGTCAGCGCCGCCTGGAGATGAGCGATCGCCTTCTCCTGGTTGTCCGCCTGGTCGCCGAGGACGCGATTGGCGTAGGCGTTGGACAGGTTGTTCTGTGTGTACGCCCATTCAAACGGCGACGTCTCTCGCGTAAGCACGGTCAGCGCCGCCTCGAAGTGCTGGATGGCCTTCTCCCGGTTCTCGGCGCGGACACCCTGCACGCGGGAGCGATAGCCGATGCCCAGGTTGTTCTGCACCTGCCCCCACAGATTGGGCTCCGCTTCACGCGTGAACACCGTCAAGGCGGCCTCGAACAGGACGATCGCCCGCTCCAGGTTGTCGCCGCGCTCGCCGCGAATCCTGTTCCAGTAGACGATGCCGAGATTGTTCTGCGCCTGCGCCCACTCGCGTGCATCGGCATCGCGGGTGAAGACCGTCAGCGCGGCCTCGTAATGCGCAATCGCCTCCTCCTGGTTGTCGGCCCGCTCGCCGCGAATGCGCCCCCAGTAGGCAATGCCGATGTTGTTGTGGAGCCTCGCCCAGTCCTGCGTGTCGGCCTCGCGGGTCCAGATACCGAGCACCGCCTTCAGATGGCCGATCGCACTCTCGAGGTTGTCGGCCCGCACCCCGCGCGGGCGCACCGCGTAGGCACTGCCGACCACGAACCGCAGCTCGGCGCGCACGCGCTCGCGCGGCTCCGACAGCGGCCACGTCGCCAGCTCCCCTTCCCGCGCCACGAGCTCCTCGCCCAGCGCGATCTTCTCCTCGATGTCCTGGGATTGCCGCCACACCTCCAGGCGATCGGCAAACTCGGCGGCCTTGCCGGGGCTGTCGGTCTGCTGCGCCGCGACCTGCCCCACGGCAAGCAGCAGGAGCAGCAGCGTACGATGGAGGATATGAAGGCTGCGCACGTCCGTCCCTCCCGAACCCTACGCCGAGCCTGCAGTGCCGGGCGCAGCACCACTCGCGCCCCGCATCTAGGACGAGCAGTCGGGCGGTACGGTGGCGACGCCTAGTTCGCGCCGGTAGTGCCGGTCGTCATGGGCGGACGGTTCGCCTTGGCCTTGGCGTAGAGCCGGGCGACGTCCTTGAGCGCCTCCCGCATGCGCCGCATGCGGTCCGCCTCCGAGGGATGCGTCGACAGCCAGGGCGGGCGCGCATTGGGCGCGATCTGGCCCATCTTCTCCCACAGCGTGATGCCGGCCTCCGGGTTGTAGCCGGCACGCGCGGCGATCTCCATGCCGATGAGGTCGGCGTCCTTCTCGTCGTCGCGGTTGAACTTGAGGTTGAGCAGGCCGCCGCCCTGACGCGCGAGTTCGCCGACGTTGCCGCCGATCACCAGGCCGATGGCGAGCGTGCCGACGCTGGTGAGCGTGGTCTTGGCCGCCCGGGCGCGGGCGTGCTCGCGCAGCGCGTGCGCCATCTCGTGGCCGAGCACCATCGCCAGCTCGTCGTCGGTGAGCTTGAGCGCGTCGAGGATGCCCGTGAACACGGCAATCTTGCCGCCCGGCATGCACAGCGCGTTGACGGTCGGCGTCTTGACCAGGATCACCTCCCAGCTCCAGTCCTTGGCGCGCGGGTTCCACTTGTGGGTGTGAGGCAGCAGGTCGCGGGCGATGCGACTGACGCGTTTGGCCTGCTCGTCCTCGGGCGGCAGCAGCGAGTTGCGGCTTACCGCCTGGCTGCGCAGCTGCCCGTACTGCTGCAGCGCCGCCTTCTCGAGGTTGGCGGCAGGCACCAGGTTGCGAACGAGCGAGGGACGGCCGACCTTGACGCCGCCGTCGTCGTCCTTGGCGCGCTGTGCCGTCGCCGGCACACTCGCCGCAAAACTGGCAAGGACCGCCAAGGCGGCGGCTGCAGCAATGATCGAGCGGCGCATGCCTCACTCCCTCCACCGATTGGCTGGCGCGGCACGATGGCGCGCCGTTGCCCCCTGCGCTCGGCTATGATCCTTTAGCCTCAGCAGGCGCCGATTGTCGAGGCGCCAGAAATGACACCCGCGCGCGCATGACGAAACAGCCACAGCCCTGCATCGAGGTCACCCCGCGCATTGCCGACATTCCGGCCGAGGCCTGGGATGCCTGCGCCAATCCCGACCCCGCCCTGCACAATCCATTCCTCGCGCATGGCTTCCTCAGGGCGCTCGAGGATGCCGGCAGCGTCGGCGGACGCTCGGGCTGGACGCCGCGCCATCTCGTGCTCAAGGACGCGCAAGGCAGCATCGTCGGCTGCGCCCCCTGCTACGGGAAGTCCCACAGCCAGGGCGAGTATGTCTTCGACCACGCCTGGGCCGACGCCTACGCGCGGGCGGGCGGCGACTACTATCCCAAGCTGCAGATCGCCGTGCCCTTCACGCCCGTTCCCGGCCGGCGCCTCCTGGTGCTGCCCGGACCCGACGCAGAGCAGAACGAGGCGCTGCTCGCCGCCGGAGCCCGCGCGCTCGCCGAGCGCAACGACATCTCGGGCGTGCACATCACCTTCCTCAGCGAGGGCGAGTGGCAGCGGCTCGGCGAGCAGGGCTTCCTCAAGCGCACCGCCCAGCAGTTCCACTGGAGCAATCAGGGCTACGGCTCCTTCGAGGACTTTCTAGGCTCGCTCGCCTCGCGCAAGCGCAAGGCCGTGCGCAAGGAGCGGGCGGAGGCGCTGGCGTCGGGCCTCGAGATCGAGGCGGTGCGCGGCCGCGATATCACGGAGGCGCACTGGGACGCCTTCTTCGCCTTCTACATGGACACGGGCTCGCGCAAGTGGGGCCGGCCCTATCTCAACCGCAAGGCGTTCTCGCTGATCGGCCAGGCCGCCGGCGACCGCTGCCTGCTGATTTTCGCCAAGCGCGGCAAGCGCCCGATCGCCGGCTCGTTCCACATGATCGGCGGAGATTGCCTGTTCGGCCGATACTGGGGCGCGACGGAGCATCACCCCTGCCTGCACTTCGAGCTCTGCTATTACCAGGCCATCGACTACGCCATCGCCCACAAGATTGCGCGCGTGGAGGCGGGCGCGCAAGGCGAGCACAAGCTGGCGCGGGGCTACCTGCCGACCCTGACCTACTCGGCGCACTACATCGCAGACCCCTCGCTGCGCCGCGCGATTGCCGATTTCCTCGAGCGCGAGCGCGCCTACGTGGAGACCGCAAGCGAGGAGCTCGCGGAATACGCGCCTTTCCGCAAGGTCCCCGACCAGCTCCGCGACGAGACCTGATCACTCAGGTCTTCTCAGGTCTGGCGCGTGCTCGCGTGCGCGATGAGGATCGAAATCCCCAGCGACAGCTGCCTGACGCTCACGAAGTTCATCACCCAGCCAGCGATCAGCACCGCAAGCAGTGCCGAAGCTATGAGTGTGTCGCAGCGCTTGGCCTGGCGTGAGGCTGGAAAGCCCGTCGTGCCGTTACCGGCATCTCCGTCATGGCCCGCAAGCGCAGCATGATTGCGCAATGCCGACACGTTGAACGCTCCCTCTAGTCATTAGTCGCATATTCTCACGTGGGAGTTGGTACCCGCTTAACGCTGCGAGCGACTTGACGATGAGGTTACGGCCCAATTAACACCAAGCGGAGGGTCGAGGAGGAAGGCTGCGATGGGCTACGACAACAACAATGTCTTCGCGAAGATCCTGCGCGGCGAGCTGCCGGCGCAGAAAGTGTACGAGGATGCCGAGACGCTGGCCTTCATGGACATCATGCCCCGTTGCGACGGACATATGCTGGTGATCCCCAAGACGCCCGCGCGCAATATGCTCGATGCCAGCCCCGCCCAGCTCGCGGCCTGCATGGCGACCGCACAGAAAGTGGCTGCCGCCGCCATGAAGGCGTTCGGCGCCGGCGGCATCACGCTGCAGCAGTTCAATGAGCCGGCCGGCGGCCAGATCGTGTTCCACCTCCACTTCCATGTGCTGCCGCGCATGGAAGGCGTCTCGCTCGGACCACCGGCCAGCAAGATGGAGAAGCCGGAGGCGCTGGCTGCCAACGCCGAGCGGATCCGCAAGGCACTTACTGTGTGACGGGACTGCTCCGCAACGCTGCCGCTGCGCGGCGCATCCATCTATGATCGCACGACTGCGCGCTCGGCAAACGGAGGCCGCGCATGAAATTCGGGTTGTTCGGCGGCGCCAGGTCGGCGGGCGAGGGATCTGTCGGTGACAGCCTCGGCTACCGGAAGTACATCGACTACGTGCTCGCCGCCGAGGACCTGGGCTATTACAGCGTGTTCGTGGTGGAGCATCACTTCACCGGCGTCGGCCAGCTCTCCGCCTCCCTCAATTTCCTGAGCTATCTCGCCGGGCGCACGCAGCGCATCCGGCTCGGCACCGCCGTGATCGTGCTGCCCTGGCACAATCCGGCGCTGCTTGCCGAGCAGGTCGCAACCCTCGACCTCGTCTCCAACGGCCGCTTCGACTTCGGCGTCGGCAAGGGCTACCGCGAGAGCGAGTTCGCGGGCTTCTCGATCCCGATCGAGGAGGCAACCGAGCGCTTCGACGAGACACTGGCCTTCCTGCGCAAAGCGTGGTCGAGCCCGGACCGCTTCTCCCACCACGGCAAGCGCTGGCGCTTCGAGAACATCGTCATCGAGCCGCGTCCCGTGCAGCAGCCGCATCCGCCGCTGTGGATGGGGGCCGGCAGCTTCGAGTCGATCCGTCGCGCGGCGCGGGAGGACTTCAACCTGCTGCTCGACCAGGTCGCCACCATCGACCTCACCATCGAGCGCGTCGCCACTTACAAGGACGAGCTGGCACGCCAGGGACGGCCCTGGCGTCCCCAACGGGTCGGCGTCGCCCGCGCGCTGCAGATCGTACGCTCCGAGGCCGAGCGCGAGGCCGCGCTCGCGCTCAGGACCAAGGTGCTCAGGGCCATCGGCGGCCTGGCCCGCGGTCCCGGCGCCGAGCGCTACCACAACATCGGCTCGCACGCCGATCCCAACCTCGCGAGCGAGGAGTCGGCCCTGCTCGGCACGCCCGATGAGATCACTTCGCGCCTGATGAAGCTCGAGGCCGGCGGCGTCGACTACGTGTTGCTGGTCGATCCGACCGGCTCCGTGGGATCGTTACGTGCGTTCGCCGAGGAGATCATGCCCGCGTTCGCGCAATAGCCTACACAGTAAGCCGCCCCTGCGCCGATTTGCTTGCCGAGCCTCGCCCACAACGCCTGGGAGATAGGCCATGAAAGAAGATCGCTACCACAAGCATCGCCTTGCAAACCACGTGCTGCACCCCGAGACGCTGATGCTGGGGTATGGCTACGATCCCCTGCTCTCGGAAGGAGCAGTCAAGCCGCCGATTTTCCTGACGTCGACGTTCGTGTTCCGCTCCGCCGAGGAGGGGCGCGACTTCTTCGACTACAGCTCCGGCCGCCGCGAGCCGCCGACAGGGTCAGCCGCCGGCCTCGTCTACTCGCGCTTCAACCACCCCAACAGCGAGATCGTCGAGGACCGCCTCGCGGCCTACGAAGGCGCCGAGGCGTGCATTCTGTTCTCCTCGGGCATGTCGGCGATCGCAACCACCATCCTGACGTTCTCGAGGCCCGGCGACGCCATCCTGCATTCACAGCCCCTCTACGGCGGCACCGAGACGCTGATCTCGCGCACGCTCACGGCCTACGGCATCTCAGCCGTGGGCTTCGCCGACGGTGTGGACGAGGCGAGCCTGCAAGCCGCGGCGGCCGCCGCCGAGGCCAAGGGCCGGGTCTCCGTCATCATGATCGAGACGCCCTCCAATCCCCTCAACACCATGGTCGACATCAAGCTCGTCACCCGCATCGCCCGCGAGATCGAGGCGCGGCAGGGCCACCGCCCCATGATCGTGTGCGACAACACCCTGCTCGGCCCGGTCTTCCAGCGCCCTCTGGGCTGCGGCGCCGATGTGTCGGTCTACTCGCTCACCAAGTACGTCGGCGGCCACTCCGACCTCATCGCCGGCGCGGCACTCGGCAGCGAGGCGCTGATGAAGCCGATCCGGCAGCTGCGGGGCGCCGTCGGCACGCAGCTCGACCCGCACTCGTGCTGGATGATCGGCCGCTCGCTCGAGACGCTGGCGCTGCGCATGGAGCGGGGCAACAGCAATGCCCGCATCATCGCCGAGTATCTGCGCGACCACCCGCGGGTGGAGAGGGTGCACTACCTCCCCTTCCTGCCTGCCGACTCTCCGCAGCGGCGCGTCTACGAGGCGCAGTGCAGCGCGCCCGGCTCGACCTTCTCCTTCGACATCAAGGGCGGGCTCCCCGCGGCGTTTGCCTGCCTCAACCGGCTGCAGATCTTCAAGCTGGCCGTGAGCCTGGGCGGCACGGAGTCGCTCGCCTGTCACCCCGGCACGACCACCCACTCCGGCGTGCCGGCCGACGTGCGCGCCCGCATCGGCGTGGGCGACACCACGATCCGCCTGTCGATCGGCATCGAGCACGCCGACGACCTCGTCGCCGACCTGTCGCAGGCTCTTACCCAGCACAAGACGAAGCCTACTCGACCTTCATCCCGAGCGCGCGCACCACGTCGCCCCACTTCTTGATCTCGGCCCGCACGTAGGTCTCCGACGTCGCCTGCGAGCCGCCGACCGGGATCACGCCGAGCTGGTCGAGGCGCGCGCGGATCGCCGGCTCGGCGAGCACCGCATTGGTCTCCGAGTTGAGCTTGGCAAGCACGGCGGGGGGCGTGGCGGCCGGCACGAAAAACGCGATCCAGGTCGATTCCTCGCCCTCGCCGAACCCTTGCTCCTGCGCCGTCGGAACATCGGGCAGGCTCGGTATGCGCTTGTCGCTGATCACGGCCAAGGCTTTGAGCTGCCCCGTCTTGATGAGCTCGATGGTCGGAGGCAGGGCGAGGCAGGCGACACCGACATGGCCGCCGACGATGGCGTTCAGCAGCGGCGCGGCACCCGTGAACGGCACGGCCGGCACGTCGACCTTGGCGAGCACCCTGAAGAACTTCTCGGCCGACAGGTGGGGCGTGGTGCCCGCGCCGGGCATGCCGTAGGTCATCTTCTCGGCCTTCGCCAGCTCCACCAGCTCCTTGAGATTGGAGGCCTTGAGCCCAGGATTGGCGACGATGACGTTGGGCGTGGTGCCAGCCACTACTACGGTCTTGTAGTCGGTCTCGGGCGCATAGCCGGGATTGGCGCTGAGCGTCGGATTGACGGCGAAGGCGCTGGTGGTGACCAGCACGGTGTAGCCGTTGGGCTCCGCCTTGGCCACTTGGCGCGCTGCGATGTTGCCGCCCGCGCCGCCCCGGTTCTCGACCACGACGCCGTGGCCCCATTTCTCGGTGAGCCGCTGGCTGAAGATGCGCGCAATCGCATCGGTCGGCCCACCTGCCGCGAAGGCCACGACGAACTTGACGCCCTGGCTCGGATAGTTGTCCTGTGCGCTCCCTGCGAATGCGAGAAAGCCGCTCAATGCTGCCGCGGCACACAACACTGCGAACGCGCGGCCGATCCTGCACCCCATGAACCTCCTCCCATTTTTATCCGTTGTCGCGCGATTGTAGCAGAAAACGACGCTTTCGCGCCGTTGGTCGCGTTGGCAAGAACCGGCGCCTCTGGTTAGGTAGTCCGCATGGCTACGCTGCTCGTCATCGGCGCCAGTCAGGGCATCGGTCTGGAGACCGTGAAGGCCGCACTCGCGGCCGGCCATCGCGTGCGCGCGCTCGCCCGCAGCGCAGCCTCGATCCCGATCGATGCGCCCGAGCTCGAGAAGATCGCCGGCGATGCCCTCGATCCCGCCGTCGTAGCCAAGGCCGTCGCAGGCACAGATGCCGTCGTGCAATCGCTCGGCGCGCCGCGCTCCGCGCAGTCTGTCATCGTCGCAACCACGCTCTTCTCGCGCGCAACGCGCATCCTGATCGACGCCATGCGTGGGGCTGGCGTGCGCCGGCTGGTGACGGTCACGGGCCTCGGCGCCGGCGACAGCCGCGGGCACGGCGGCTTCCTCTATGACGCAGTCTTCTTCCCGCTGGTCTTGAAACGCGTCTACGACGACAAGGACGTGCAGGAGCAGATGATCCGCGCCAGCGACCTCGACTGGACCATCGTCCGCCCCGGCCTGCTCACGAGCGGTCCGGCGACGGGCGCTGCGCGCGCCCTCACCGATCCCAAGGACTGGGGCGCCGGCTCTGTCAGCCGCGCGGACGTTGCCCAGTTCCTGGTGCGCGAGGTCTTCGAGCGCCGCTTCGTCGGCCAGACGCCGCTGCTGATCCGATGAGCCGATGGGGCAGAGACCCGGAGGCCGCGGCCGACGAGTTGATCGGCCGGTGCCTCGAGGCGATCGACCCTGGCGGGTCCGTGCTGATAGCCAATCACGTCGGACGCCTGCGGGCGCGACTTTCGGAGCAAGGTAGCGCCGTTACGGAATGGCACCGGCGTCTCGTCCCGGCTGGCGCCGCTGCCCGGGCCTGGCCCCCGCCGGGCCCGTTCGACGTGGCGCTGCTGCGGCTGCCCAAGGCCAGGGACGAGCAGGAGATGGCGGCGCACGCGTGCCTCGGCAGCCTTCGCGAGGGCGGCCGGCTCGTCGTCTACGGCGGCAACGACGAGGGCATCCGTCCGGCCGCGGGCATGCTGGAGCGGCTCGCCGGCGAGGTCGAAACGCTGGCCGCGCGCGGCCACGGCCGGGTCCATGCCGTGCGCCGTCCGGCCGACATGACGACGCTGCGCGCGACTTTGTCGGCATGGCGTTCCGCTGCATCGCTCGAGATCGCCGGCGTTGCGCGCTCCTGGGTCTCCTACCCCGGCGTGTTCGCCGCCGGCCGCGTCGACGAGGGTACGGCCCTCCTGCTCGGGGCCCTGCCCCCGCTTCAGGCCGGCTTCCGCGTGCTCGACTACGGCTGCAGCTCGGGCATCGTCGGCGCCGCGGCGCTGGCCCGCGAGCCTGGGATCGCGCTCGATCTCCTCGACAACGATGCCGTGGCCTTGGAGGCCGCCCGCGAGAACGTGCCGGACGGGCGCCTCAGCCTCGCGGCTGGCCTCGCCGGCACCGCGGGCACGTGGAACGCGATCCTCTCCAATCCGCCGCTGCATTCGGGCTTCGCCGAGGACCACGCACTGCTCGAAAACCTCATCGCCGACGCACCGCGGCGGCTGCGGCCCGGCGGCTGCCTCGCTATCGTCGTGCAGCGCCGCATGCCTCTCGATCGGCTGCTCGCTGCGCATTTCGCGAGCGTTGCCGTGGCTGCGGAGAACGCACGCTACCGCGTCTGGCACGGAGTCAGGGGGTCAGACCCGCCAGCTTCGTCGCGACAGGCGGGGCGGTCGCGTTCCTAGGGTCTGACCCCATCGCTCCGCCCGAGATCACCGCACCACCAGCTGCGCCGCGATCAGCATGGCCGCCCCGCCAGCAACGCCGACGGCAAGATTGCGCCGCGCCAGGAGGAACAGCGCCAGGCCACCGAAAAAGGCAAGGAGCCGAAGCGCGATCCCCACGTCCGCCAGCGCGCCCACAGGGAACAGCACCATGCGCGCCACCATGCCCGCGACGAGCGCGGTCGCCACGGCGCGCACCCACTGGAACAGCCCGCCGCTGACGTCGATACGTCCGCCGACCGCGAGACCGAGCCAGCGCCACACCTCCGTCGCCAGCGCACCCGCCAGGAACAGCACGAGGTAGGTCGGGAGGCCGTCGATCGAACCCGGCATCGCTAGCGCATCCGCCCGAGCAGGAAGGCGACCGTCCCGCCCACGACACCGCCCAGCAGCAGATCGAAGCCCGGCACGAGCAGGTAGAGGGCCGGCGTCAGCGCGCAGCCGAGCGCCACCGCGGCAAAGTCCATGCGCGAGCGAGAGGTGGCGATCAGCGACAGGAAGAAATAGAGCGGCGTCGTGAAGAGCAGTGCCGCGTTGACGACCGGCGGCACGCCCGCCACCAGCGTATAGCCGACAATCGTGCCCGTCAGCATCATCGCGACCATCGCGAGCATGGCCGTGCCCACGCCCAGGTGGAACGGCAGCCGGTCGTCCTCGGGCATGGCGGCGAGGCGGCGGTTGCCCTCGATCCAGGTGGAAATGGCGACGAAATGCACCGCCACGATCTCGAGCAGCCGGCGCCTGCGCGCGCCCTTGATCAGCGGCACCAGCGTCACCGTCATCGGCATCAGGCGCACGGCGGTGAGCGTTACGGCCAGCGCCGCGCCCGCGAGCGTCGCCCCGCGCATCAGCTGATCGATCAGCACGACCTGGTTGGGCAGCGCGAAGGTCGTGACCGTCACGAACACGGCGTGCGCCAGCTCGAAGCCGCCGTCGCGGGCGAGCGCGCCGAAACCGATGGTGGTCGAGAGCAGAACGAACGCCGGCACTGATACGATGAGCCGCGTGCCGCGCCCGAATGCGGCCCACGCCGAACCCGCGCCGGCCGGCATTACGGGTAGGCTTCTGGGGACGCGTCATTCCCGCCAAGCGAAGCGCAGCGCGGGAATCCAGTCCCAGTTGCCGATGTCAGATATTGCCGCTGGATTCCCGCAGGCGCGCTCCGCGCTTGCGGGAATGACACGGATCGAGAACGGCCGTTCCTAATCATCCTTGCGGCGGGGCACGCTCGGCACCGCACCGCTGGACTTGGGCCGCTCCTTCTTGTCGCGGGGGCCGGCCAGAGCCTTGCGCGGTGAGGCATCCACCAGCGCCGCGGACTCCTCCTCGTCCTCCTCGCCGCCGTCC
>JBGGME010000233.1:0-3048 GCA_041288195.1 Hyphomicrobiaceae bacterium | reverse complement strand
CAGCCATGCTGCCGGATTGTCGGGCACGCCCTTGAATGGCCAGGACGACAGCGCCTGCAGGAGCGCGTGCTGGACGGCATCCTCGGCGATGGCGATGCGGCCGGCGCCCAGCCGCCGCGCCAGGGCGGCGACCAGCCGACTCGTCGAATCGCGGGCGAGCGAATCGACGAGCCGCTGGACGGACATCTTTTAGCCCGCGGCCGCGCGGGCCTGCGCCGGCATGGCGTCGATCGGCCGGATCTCGACCCAGTTGGTGCTAGAGAGCGCGAGGTGTGGGCAATCGCGGGCGACGCTCTCGGCCTCGGCCGCGTCCTTGGCCTCGATGACGAAATAGCCGCCGATCACGTCCTTGGCCTCGGCGTAGGGGCCGTCGCTGGCCACCGGCTTGCCGTCCTTGACCTTGATGTGGCGCACGCCGCCCGCCGCCAGCTTCTCGCCGCCGACCATGCGGCCCTTCTGGCGCAAGGCATCGGCCCAGGCCATGTAACGCTTGGTCATCTCCAGCATCTTCTCGCGCGGCAGGTCGGCGTTGTAGTTGGGGACCTGGTGCAGCAACAACATGTATTGAGCCATTGTCGATCTCCTGTGGTGGTGACGGATGCCCGTCACCTCATCGACGTTCGGACCTGACGGGAATCGACATCAGCAAACGCATATTTCTTCAGGCTCCTCTCCCCCGCTAGGGGGAGAGGTTGGGAGAGGGGGTTACAGACAGTCTTCGAAGCCCCCTCTCCTAGCCTCTCCCCCTAGCGGGGGAGAGGAATACGAGGAGTGAAGACGTGAAGCCTCACGCCGCCTTCTTCAGGGCCTCCGGATTGATGACATTGATCGGCTTGCCGTCCAGCCAGGCTTCGATGTCCTCGATCGTGCCGGCGTAGAAGTGCCGGTAGCTGTCTTCGACGACATAGCCCAGGTGGGGGATGAGCGTGACGTTCTCGAGCTTGGTCAACGGATGGCCGGGCGCCACCGGCTCCTTGTCGTAAACGTCGAGGCCGGCATGGGCGATGGTCCGGTTCTTCAGCGCCGCGAGCAGCGCCGCCTCATCGACGATCGGCCCGCGCGAGGTGTTCACCAGGATGGCGCTCTTCTTCATCTTGGCGAGGTCGGCCGCGCCCAGAAGACCGCGGGTGCGCTCGGACAGCACGAGGTGGATGCTGACAAAGTCCGATGTCTTCAAAAGCTCGTCCTTGCTGACGAGCCTCGCGCCGCCCTTGGCCGCCTTCTCCTCGGTGAGGTTCTGGCTCCACGCCACGACGTCCATGCCGAAGGCCTTGGCGTAGCCCGCGACGCGGCTGCCCAGGCGCCCGAGCCCGATGACGCCCAATCGCTTGCCTTCGAGGACGACCATCTGCTCGATGCCGTCGTGCCAGCCGCCCGGGCGCATCAGGCGCTCGCCCTTGGCGAGGTCGCGGGCGCACATCATCAGCAGGGCCCAGCACAGCTCCGCCGTCGAGGCATTGGAGCCGCCGCCCGGCGTGTTGCTGATCGGGATGCCGCGGTCGGTCGCGGCCTTGTCGTCCAGGCTGGACGCCCGCGCGCCGGTCAGGACCATGAATTTCAGGTTGGGCAGCTTCTCGATCAGCGCCCGCGGGAAGGCCGTGCGCTCGCGCAGCAGGCCCAGCATGTCGAAGGGTGCCAGCTTCCTGGCGGCGTCCTCGACCGAGGAGAATGCCTCGTGAAACACCGTGATCTCCACGCCGCGCTTCTTGAGGCGGTCCCAGTCGGCCATCTTGAGCGCGACCTTCTGATAGTCGTCGAGCAGGGCGAGTTTGTAGGTTTGCGGCATGGCGTTTCCTGGGGGAATATGGGTTGGTCAGAACCCACTATAGCCGCAGGAGACGGTCATGAGCATCACCGTGAAGCCGGTGACGCCCGACTTCGTGGCCGCGATTTCCGGTCTCGACCTGGCCCAGCCGCTGAGGCCCGCCGACCGCGACGCGACCCTCGAGCAGGCGGCCTGAGGAGAAGAGGCGGCATGATGAGCATCGATTTCCTGATCACCACCCTGATCATCGTCGTCTCGCCGGGCATCGGCGTGCTCTATACGATCGCCACCGGCCTGTCGCGCGGCGCACGGGCCAGCGTCGTCGCTGCGTTCGGCTGCACGCTCGGCATCGTGCCGCACATGGCGGCGGCGATCATGGGCCTGGCGGCGCTGCTGCACACCAGCGCCATCGCCTTCCAGACGATGAAGTATCTCGGCGTCGCCTACCTCCTCTACATGGCGTGGATGACGCTGAAGGAGCACGGCGCGCTCAAGGTCGAGAACCAGGTCGATCAGAAGTCGGTGACGCAGGTGATCGTGCACGCCATCCTGATCAACATCCTCAACCCCAAGCTCTCGATCTTCTTCTTCGCCTTCCTGCCGCAGTTCGTCAGCACCGAGGAGGCCGAGCCGGTGCTGCGCATGTCCGAGCTCAGCGCCGTGTTCATGCTGATGACCTTCGTGGTGTTCGTGGGCTACGGCCTGTTCGCAGCGGCAGTGCGCCGGCACGTAATCTCGCGACCGTCCGTGATGACCTGGATGCGCCGGGCGTTTGCCGGTGCCTTTGCCGCGCTGGGCGCCAAGCTGGCGCTGGCGGATCGATGAACAGACCACGCCGCAGCAACCAAGACTGGGCCCACCCTTCGAGACGCACCGCTTACGCGCATTCACATGCGTCCTAGCGGTGTTCCTCAGGGTGAGGTGTTTTTGTAAATGACCCCAACGCGATTCCGTTGGTTCATCGTCTTCCTTCTGTTTGCGATCACCATCGTCAACTACATCGACCGCGCCGCGATCTCCTATGCCATCCCGCTGATCCAGCGCGACCTCGGCTTCTCGCCGGCCGAGAGCGGCGCCATCCTGGGCGCCTTCGGCCTGGGCTATGCCGTCACCACCCTGCTGGGCGGCTTCGCCGTCGATCGCTGGGGCGCGCGCATCGTGCTCACCGTCGCCGCCGTGCTGTGGAGCCTGTCGATCGGCATGACGTCATTGGCAACCGGCGTCGCCATGCTCTACGCGGCGCGCGTGCTGCTGGGCGTCTCGGAAGGCCCGAACTTCCCGGC
>JBGGME010000232.1:0-3498 GCA_041288195.1 Hyphomicrobiaceae bacterium | reverse complement strand
CCACTTCACGCAGGCTCGAGGCACCCGACAGCTGTGCGTGCAGCAGGGCGATAAGCTGGCTCTTGCTGCTCAACTTGCGCACGCCTCGATCGGAGCCGTGCTCGTCCACAAGCGCTTCGAAGCGGGGCCAGGGAATGAACTGCAGAAGGCCGTGCAGAAGCGTATTGTGATGGCGCATGGTGTTGGTCCCCTTCCGTGTCCGAGCTGCCGGCAAGCTTCTCGAATCACAGAAGAATCAACGCCATGCTCTTTGTCCATCATTCCCCGACCGGACAGCAGTGCACTTGTTGCCGGGATCCAGCTATCTGGGAGCGCCAGAGCGAACTGAGAGTTGGATCCCGGTGCCAAGCACCGGGATGACGCCGACTACGACCGCAGGAACCCGACGATGTCCTTCACCGTGTCGACGATCGGCGCCGCGATGGTCCTGGCCTTGCGCGCACCCTCCGCCAGCACGCGGTCGATCTCGGCGGGGTCGGCGAGCAGCCGGTTCATCTCGGCGTTGACCGGGGCCAGCCGCGCCACCGTCAGGTCGGCCAGCGCCTTCTTGTAGGTCGAGAACTGCGCGCCTGCGAACTCCGTCAAGACGTCGGCCTTGGTCTTGTCGGCGAGCGCCGCGTAGATGCCGACGAGGTTGTCGGCCTCGGGCCGCTTCTCCAGCTCCGCCTCGTTGTCGGGGAGCGGGTGCGGGTCGGTCTTGGCGCGCTGGATCTTCTTGGCGATGGTGTCGGCATCGTCCGTCATGTTGATGCGCGACATGTCGGAGGGCTCCGACTTCGACATCTTCCTGGTGCCGTCGCGCAGGCTCATGACCCGCGTCGCCGGCCCCATGATCACCGGCTCGGGCTGCGGGAAGAACAGGCCCTCCTCGAAGCCCGCCGCCTTGATGGCATCGCCGAAATCGTTGTTGAACTTCTGGGCGATGTCGCGGGTCAGCTCCAGGTGCTGCTTCTGGTCCTCGCCGACGGGCACGTGGGTGGCGCGATAGGCCAGGATGTCCGCCGCCATCAGCACCGGATAGGCATAGAGACCGACGGAGGCGTTCTCGCGGTCCTTGCCGGCCTTCTCCTTGAACTGCGTCATGCGGTTGAGCCAGCCGAGCCGCGCCACGCAGTTGAAGATCCACGCCAGCTCCGCGTGCTCCGCCACCTGGCTCTGGTTGAAGAGGATTGTGCGCTTGGGATCGAGCCCGGCCGCCATGTAGGCCGCCGTCACCGACCGGATCGCACCTTTGAGCTCCTTGGGGTCCTGCCACATGGTGATGGCGTGCATGTCGACCACGCAGTAGATGCACTCGTGGCTCGACTGCATCTCCACCCAGCGCACCATGGCGCCGAGGTAGTTGCCGAGGTGCAATTGCCCGGTCGGCTGCATGCCGGAAAAGACGCGCGGGGAGGGCTTCTGCGGGAGCTTCATGGGTTGCGTGCCTTGCTGGATCGGCGCGGGTTATCGCGTGCCCTGCGCGGTGGCGCAAGGGTTTGGCGGGTTCACACGGGACCCGCGGGCCGCCGGCTGAGGAAGCCGCGCAGCTGCCGCAAGTCGAGGATGCCGAGCACCAGCACTGCTGCCGCATAGACGAGGAGCCCCGCGCCCACCAGCGCCGCTAGCGCCAGCATGCGTGCGAGGGACCCGTGCGGCGGGCCGAACCAGGGCTCCAGCGCGACCGCCGTGGACCAGAGCGCCGCGCCCATCACCAGGCTCGCCAGCATGATCCGCGGCAGAGCGCGCCTGAGGCGCGCATCGGTAACGAACGCCCCGCGCCGCACCAGCACCGCGTAGAGCAGCCCCGCATTCAGGCAGCCACCGAGCGTCGTCGCCACGGCGATGCCGAGGTGCGGCATCAGCCCGAGCCGTCGGAACAGGAAGAACAGCCCGATCGAGCCCAGCGTGTTCACCGTCAGGCTCAGGACCGCAAACCGCATCGGCGTCGCCGTATCCTCGCGCGCGAAATACGCCGGCTGGAACACCTTGATCAGCACGAACGACGGCAGGCCTACAGAGAAGATGGCCAGCGCATAGGCCGTCGCCGGCGTGTCGGCGGCCGTGAAGGCGCCGCGCTCGAACAGGCCCTTGACGATCTCGACCGGCACCACCGCCAGCGCCACCGCGGCCGGCACCGTCAGCAGCATCGCGAACTCGAGGCTGCGGTTCTGGCTGTCCATGACGGCGGCATGGTCGCCGGCCCGCAGGTGCCGCGACACGTCGGGCAGCAGCACCACGCCGATGGCGATGCCGACGATGGCGAGCGGCAGCTCGTATACCCGGTCGGCGTAGTAGAGATGAGAGACGGCCCCATCCTGCAGCGACGCCACCACCGTGCCGATGACGATGTTGATCTGCGTGACGCCGCCGGCGATGACGCCGGGGATGCCGAGCTTGATCAGGCGGCGCATGTCCTCGCTCATGCGCGGCCGCCTCAGCTTGAGCGAGAGCCCGTTGCGGCGCGCGCCGTCGACCAGCAGCCACAGCTGCAGCAGCCCCGCCGCGAACACGCCCCAGGCCTGGATGATGCCGGCGGTCGGATCGTTCCTGTAGCCGAGCCCGAGCGCCACCAGCGTCGCCGCCATCATCGTCACGTTGAGCACGATCGAGACCGACGAGCTCTCGACGAACTTGCCGACCGAGTTGAGCACCCCCGACAGCAGCGCCACCAGCGACATGCACAGCAGGTAGGGCATGGTGATGCGGGTCATCAGCACGGCGAGATCGAACTTCTCCGGCGTCGCGCTGAAGCCAGGGGCGAGGCCGTACATCAGGAACGGCATGGCGATCTGGGCGACGACGGTCAGCGTCACCAGGATGAGCACGAGGCCAGACATCGCCTCCTCGGCGAAGGCGCGCGCGGCCTCCCTGCCCTCCCCCTCCAGCCGCTTGGCGAACAGCGGCACGAACGCCGAGTTGAAGGCGCCCTCGCCGAACAGGCGCCGGAACAGGTTGGGGAAGCGGAACGCCACGAAGAAGGCGTCGGCCACCGCGCCGGTGCCGAGCACGGCCGCGATCAGGATGTCGCGTACGAAGCCGAACACGCGGCTGACAATGGTCAGGCCGCCGACGGTGGCGAACGCGCGGTAGAGTCTCATGGGGGCGGAGGGGTAGCCGAGCCGGGCGGCAACGGCAAGGCGCGCGAAAGCGCCGCCCTAGAGTAGCCTGGCGCCTCGCCGGGCTAGCGCGATTGCAATCCTCGACACCAGGGTCGGATAGCAATCAAATGTCCCGCGATGCTCATCGGCCATCCGCTGGCGCAACCACCGGACGGGAATATCGCGATGCACAAACGGGTTGTTCTTGGGGCCCTTGGCGTGCTCCCAGAAGCCGGTCTTCATCCCGCCCAGATTGTAGATGCGCAGGTCGAGATCCTTGTACTCTGGATGCCGCGGCAGTTGGTTCACGTACCACATGCTCAAAGCGTAATCCCCGGCATAGGGAAAACTGCCGAGCAGTGAGCCGAACAGATGGAAACGCGTGTTGGCATGGAACGGCTTGAATGCGTCGATGACC
>JBGGME010000231.1:0-8963 GCA_041288195.1 Hyphomicrobiaceae bacterium | reverse complement strand
ACGCCACACACGCGGGGATACGGACGCCAGGGGCTTCGGACGCGAATCCGCCGCTGGCCGATCGGTCACGTCGCACGAAGGCGCCCGCCCTGGCAAGGTTCGCCGCGCAACAGTCGGCATCTGCTTTCCTTTTGAGCAATCGTCCCTATGTTGCGGCCATGACCGCAGCTGAGACTATTGCCGCCCGAGCCGAGGGCCCGGGACGGGTCGGCCTTTGGCGCGCCGAGCTCGCCGACACCGTGCGGCTGGCCGCGCCCATGGCGCTGACCCAGCTCGGCCAGATCGCGATGATGACGACCGATCTCGTGCTGATCGGCCGGCTGGGTGACGCCGCGCTGGCGGCAGCAGCGCTGGCGCACACCGTGCTGTTTGCCGCCTTCACCGTCGGCATGGGGCTGGTCTCGGCGGTGGCGCCGCTGGCGGCACAGGCATACGGGGCGCGCGATCCGCGCATGGTGCGCCGGGCGCTGCGTGTGGGCCTGTGGTCGGTCGTCCTGCTCGGCATGCCGATGACGCTCCTGCAGTTCCAGGGCGAGGCGATCCTGCTGGCGCTGGGCCAGGCGCCGGAGACGGCCGCGCTCGCCGGTCGCTACCTCATGGGCATGGCCTGGGCCATCATCCCCGGCTGGACCTTCATCGCCCTGCGCAGCTTCATGGGCGCCGTGAACCGGCCCGAGCCGGCGCTGTGGATCACGCTCGCGGCCATCCCCATCAATGCGGTCCTGGCGTACGGCCTGATTTTCGGCGCCTTCGGGCTGCCGGCGCTCGACCTGATGGGCGCAGGCCTTGCCACCGCCATCGTCAACGCCGGCATGTGCGTCGCCACGCTCGTGATCGTCACCACCCGCCCTCCATTCAAAAAGTACCGCGTGCTCGGCCGCTTCTGGCGGCCCGACTGGCTGCTGCTGGCCAAGTTGGTGGCGATCGGGCTGCCGATCTCGGGCACGCTGCTGCTGGAGTACGGGTTGTTTGCGGCCGCCGCGCTGCTGATGGGCCGCATCGGCACGGCGGCGGTGGCGGCGCACCAGATCGCGCTGCAGGTGGCGGCGATCCTCTACATGGTGCCGTTCGGCATTGCGACGGCGGCGACCGTCCGCGTCGGGCAGGCGGTGGGGCGGCGCGATCCGGCGGGCACGCGCCGCGCCGGCTTCACGGCGTTGGCGCTCGGCGTCGGCTTTATGGGCGCCATGACGCTGATCGTGGCGGCGACCCGGCATGCGATCCCCTTCGTGTTCCTGGGCGCGGATGCCCCGCAGTCGGGCGAGACGGTGGCGCTGGCGGCGACGCTGCTGGTGTTGGGGGCGAGCTTCTTCCTCACCGACGGCGCGCAGACGGTGATCGGCGGGGCCCTGCGCGGGCTCAACGATACGCGCGTGCCGCTGCTCTTCTCCGCGATCAGCTTCTGGGCCGTCGGCTTCGTGAGCAGCCTGTGGCTCGGGTTCTCGGTGGGCCTCGGCGCCATCGGCGTGTGGATCGGGCTATCGCTGGGCACGGCGGTGTACGCGGGCCTGATGCTGTGGCGCTTTCACAGCCTCACGGCGCGCGGATACATGCCCGAGGTGCCTGCGGCCGTATGAGTGCGGCCTCAGACGGCGACGTTGTCGATCAGCCGCGTCTTGCCGAGCCACGCGGCCGCCAGCACGCGCAGGGAACGTCCGCCGCCAGCAGTTGCTGGCGCCAGGGTGTCGGCATCGCGCACCTCGACATAGTCCACAGGCGAGAAGCCGGCGCGCGCGATGTCGTCGCGTGCCTGCGCTGCAGCCTCGGCGGGAGCGGCGCCGGTGCGGACGGCCGCTGCAACTCTTGTGATCGCACGGTTGAGCTCGGGTGCGATGCGGCGCTGCTCGGGGGTGAGGTAGGCGTTGCGGGAGGAGAGGGCGAGGCCGTCGGCATCGCGGACCGTGGGCGCGCCGACGATCTCGAGCGGCAGATCGAGGTCGCGCACCGTCTGCCGGATGACGCAGAGCTGCTGATAGTCCTTCTCGCCGAACACGGCGACGTCGGGCGCGACCTGCCCGAACAGCTTGCAGCACACGGTGGCCACGCCGCCGAAGAAGTGCGGACGCGTGTCGCTCTCAAGGCCCGCCGCGGCGCCCTCCGGGACGATGCGCGTGGCAAAGCCGTCCGGGTACATGAGGCCGCGGTCCGGCATCCAGGCCGCGTCGCAGCCGACGCCGGCGAGCTTGGCGAGGTCGCCCGCCTCGTCGCGTGGGTAGCGCTCGAAGTCCTCGTGCGGGGCGAACTGCGTCGGGTTGACGAAGATCGAGACGACGACGCGCCGGCATCGCTGGCGGCCGAGCCGCACCAGCGCGAGGTGGCCCTCGTGCAGGGCGCCCATGGTCGGCACCAGGGCGATGGTTTCGCCGGCAGCACGCCACGCCGCCACCTGTGCCCGCAACTGGCGCAGGGTGCGTATCGCGCGGATGCCGTTGGTCATGATTTAGCAGGTCCAGGTTTCGCGATTGTCCAATGCGCCCCGCGGGATAGCACGGACCCCGCGGGTTGTGGTCAGGGCGACCCAGACATGGGTGGGCGCCTGCCATTCTGCTAGGCTGCGGCCATGCTCGAGGAATCACCTTTGCCCTCGCGCGACGAGATCGCGGCCAGCTTTCTCGTGGACGAGGATCGGCTGATCGCCGAGCTGAGGCGGAGCGCGGCGGCGCCAGCGCAGGAGCGGGCGCGCGTCGCCAGGCTCGCCGCGCGGCTCGTCACGGCGGCGCGCGCCAACCGGCACCGGCACGGCGGCGTCGATGCCTTCATGCACGAGTACGGGCTCACCTCCGAGGAGGGCATCATCCTGATGTGCCTCGCCGAGGCGCTGCTGCGCATTCCCGACGCCGACACCGCCGACGCCCTGATCGCGGAGAAGATCGGCGAGGGGCGCTGGGAGAAGCACCTTGGCGCCTCCGACAGCTGGTTCGTGAATGCGTCGACCTTCGGGCTGATGCTGACGGGTCGCGTTGTCAGGCTCGGCGAGGACAAGGGCACGGGGCCGGCGGCGACCCTCAAGCGGCTCATCGCCCGCTCGGGCGAGCCCATCATCCGGCAGGCCGTGCGCCAGGCCATGCGCATCCTCGGCGACAACTTCGTGCTGGGGCGGACCATCGAGGAGGCGCTCGACCGGGCCGAGGAGTACGAGGCGCAGGGCTACCGCTTCTCCTTCGACATGCTGGGCGAGCGGGCCAAGACGGCGGCCGACGCCGAGCGCTATCTCGACCGCTACCGGTGGGCGATCGAGGCGATCGGGAAGCGCGCGGGGCCACCGCCGGCGGACGGCGCTAGCCTGATGGCGCGGCCCAGCATCTCCGTGAAGCTCTCGGCCATCCATCCGCGCTTCGATCCGGGCAAGGAGACATTGCTCCACGCCGAATTGCTGCCGCGCGTCGTCGAGCTGGCGGCCGCTGCGCGGATGCGCGGGCTCGGGCTCACCATCGACGCGGAGGAGCAGGACAGGCTCGACATGACGCTCGGGCTGTTCGCCGCGGCGTTTCGCGATGAGAAGCTCGAGGGCTGGCCGGGCCTCGGCCTTGCGGTGCAGGGCTACGGCAAGCGCGCGCTGCCGGTGTTGCGGTGGCTCGAAGCGCTGGCTGAGGACGCGGGCCGGCTGATCCCCGTGCGGCTCGTCAAGGGCGCCTACTGGGACAGCGAGATCAAGTGGGCGCAGGAGCGTGGGCTTGCCGACTATCCCGTGTTCACGCGCAAGGCGCATACGGATGTGTCGTACCTGGCCGCGATGCGGTTCATGCTCGACAACGGCGGCGCCTTCTTTCCCCAGTTCGCGACGCACAATGCGCACACGATTGCCGCCGTCTACGAGGCGGCGGGCGAAGCACCCTTCGAGTACCAGCGCCTGCACGGCATGGGCGAGGCGCTCTATGCCGAGGTCGTGGGCAAGGGCAGGCTGCTCGGCGCAGGTGGCCGTCCCTGCCGCATCTACGCGCCGGTCGGCCCGCACGAGGACCTCGTGGCGTACCTGGTGCGGCGGCTGCTCGAGAACGGCGCCAACACCTCCTTCGTCAACCGGCTGGCCGACGAGGCGGCGCCGGTGGACGAGATGGTCCGCCACCCCCACGAGACGGTGGAGCTTGAGCGGCAGCGCAAGGTGCGGCGGCTGCCGCGGCCGCCGGACATCTTCTTTCCGGCACGGCGCAACAGTGCAGGGCTGGCGCTCACGGAGCCGCCGGTGCGTGCGCCGCTCGTGCGCGAGATCGAGGCCGAGCTGGCGCGGCCGGTCGCGGCCTGCCCGATCGTGTCCGGCGTGGAGCGGAGCGGCGGCGCGGCCGAGCCGGTGCTGAGCCCGCACGATCATCGCGTGCAGGTCGGCACGGTGCGCTGGGCCGAGGCCGGAGATGTCGAGGCGGCGCTTGCAGCCGCGCAAAGGGCGGCGGGCGCTTGGGACCGCGTGGGCGGGCCGGCGCGCGCCGCGATCCTGGACAAGGCCGCCGACCTCTACGAGCGCGACCGCGTGCGGCTGATGGCTGTCATGGTGCGCGAGGCGGGCAAGACGCTCGACAATGCGCTGGGCGACGTGCGCGAGGCCGTCGACTTCCTGCGCTACTACGCGAGCGAGGCGCGGCGGCTGTTTGCCGGCGCGATCGCGCTGCCGGGCCCGACGGGGGAGACCAACACGCTGGCGCTGAGGGGGCGCGGCCCGTTCGCGGCGATCTCGCCCTGGAACTTCCCGCTGGCGATCTTCACGGGCCAGGTGGCGGCGGCGCTGGCGGCCGGCAACCCCGTGCTCGCGAAGCCCGCGGAGCAGACGCCGATCGTGGCGTGGCTGGCGGTGCGACTGCTGCACGAGGCGGGCGTGCCGCCCGATGTGCTGCATCTCCTGCCTGGCGCCGGCGCGGTTGGCGCCGCCCTCACCAGGGATGCGCGCGTGGCGGGCGTCGCCTTCACCGGCTCCAACGACACGGGCTGGGCCATCAACCAGGCGCTGGCGGCGCGGCGGGGCGCGATTCCGCCCTTCATCGCGGAAACGGGCGGCATGAACGCCATGATCGCCGACTCGAGCGCGCTGCCCGAGCAGGTGATTCGCGACGTCGTGCGCTCGGCCTTCGACTCGTCGGGCCAGCGCTGCTCGGCGGCGCGGCTATTCTTCGTGCAGGAGGACGTGGCCAAGGGCATGATCGACATGCTCGTCGGCGCTGTGGAGGTGCTGGCGATCGGCGATCCGCTCGACTACGCCACCGATGTCGGCCCCGTCATCGACGTGGACGCCAAGGCGAAGCTCGAGGCGCACAAGGCGCGCATGCGCAAGGAGGCGCGCGAACTCGTCGACCTGCCCGTGCCGGAGGCGTGCGCGGCCGGCACCTATGTCGGCCCGGCGGTCTACGAGATCGCCCGCGCGGATGTCCTGAAGGAGGAGGTGTTCGGGCCGATCCTGCACGTGGTGCGCTTCCAGGGGCGCCGTCTCGACCGCGTCATCGACGCCATCAACGCCACCGGCTACGGCCTCACGCTCGGACTGCACAGCCGCATCGAGGCGGTGGCGGACCTGGTGGCCGAGCGCGCGCACGTCGGTAACCTCTACGTCAACCGCAACCAGATCGGCGCCGTGGTGGGCGTGCAGCCCTTCGGCGGCGAGGGGTTGTCGGGCACGGGCCCGAAGGCGGGCGGGCCGCACTATCTGGCGCGGTTCGCCACCGAGCGCGTGCGTACCACCGACATCACGGCCACCGGGGGCAACGTGGGGTTGCTGGGGTTGGAATCGTAGTCGTAGGTCGGGTTAGCGCGGCACGACGGTTCACGCAGCACACCGACGCTCAATCGCGCGTAACCCGACGTCGGCCGAATGTTGGGCATGTTGGGTTACGCGCTTCGCGCTAACCCAACCTACGCCTCACGCCTCGGCGGAGATCATCAGCAGAAACGGCAGAGGCGGGTCGTTCTTGGCGGGGATCAGCGAGCCGATGGCGGTGACGACGCCGCGATCGCGGTTCTTCATGACGCCGTTGATCTCCCAGTCCGCGTGGCGCCGCAGCACCTCCTTCTCGACGTGGTCGAAGAAGACGGTGACGATCTCGTCGGCGGTGCGGCCCATGAGGTCCGCCGGCCCATCGAAGCGGTAGCGGCCCTCGCCACCGGTATCCGCGTCCAGCATGCGTGCGTGGTAGACCGGCATGGCTGCCCCCTTCGCCCTCGAAGGTGCGCATAGTCGGCTGCGCGCATGAAGGCTCGATGACAGTGGTGCGACGCTGGACGTCCCACCAGGCTATCGATTTCGCGCCTGGTCGCGGTTGATCGACATCAGGCCTGCCACGACCAGCGGGATTGCGGCGGCGTGGTACCAGTGAAGCGTCTCGCCGATCAGAGCCATGGCCTGGGCGGCGGCGAAGGCGGGGGTGAGCGTCAGGGATGCCGAGGTGAGCACGGGGCCATTCAGCGTGAGCGAGATGTTGTAGCCCAGGAACGCGCCAATTCCCGTCGCGAGCACGACCACCGCGATCCACGGCAGCGTGCGCTCATCGATCACCGGCAGGCCGGCGGAGGCGATCTCGCCCGCGGCGAACGGAAGCATGGCGATGGCGGCGCCGAGAGCCATGACGGCGAACTGCGGCATGGGCGTGAGGCTCGCCGGCACGCGGCGCATGGCGATGGTGTAGCCGACGAACACGAGGGTGCCCGCCGCCGCCCACAAGTCGCCGGGGTGAAGCTCAGGGCCGTCAGCGCCTCGGGGTGGCCCTTCGTCAGGATCAGCACCACGCCGAGGAGGCAGGCGCCAATGCCGAGGAGGAGCAGCGGGCTCGCGCGCTGGCGTCCGGCGGCGATCTCCCAGGCCGCCACGAAAGCGGAAGTGCAGCCGTAGATGAGGCCGATGTTGGTGGCCTGCGTCGTGCGCGAGGCAACGTAGGCCGCAGTGGCGCAGAAGCCCATCGCAAGGGCGCCCAGCACGGTGAGTCGCAGCAGGTGGGAGGGTGGGGCGCGCCAGCGCTCGCGGCCCGGGCGCATCAGGGCGATTGCCGCGATCACCAGGCCCGACAGCGACCAGCGCACGAGCGACAGGGTCGCCGGCCCGAAATCCTCCACCAGCGCACGGCCCGTGACGGGATTGAGGGCGAAGCAGGCGGGGACCAGGGCAAGCAGCAGGAGCTTCATCGGCCAGGCTCGGCCGGGGGCTCGATTTGCGCCTTCCGCGGGCGAAAATGGGGGATTCGGGGAACCATGTCGGCGGATATTGTGCACTGCTCCGCCGGCCAAGGGCGGCGCCCATGTTGTCGCGGGCCTGCGGAAGCGCCATCTTGATAGGAGAGCGTCGCCGGAGCGACGGGGTGCTGCGGCTCGAGGTTGCACGCGCAAGCGCGACTGCAATGGCCAACGACAAAGACAAGAACGAGCGCGCGCGGAGCGCGACACCAGCGTCGGCGCCGCCGCGCGGCACACCCACGGAGGCGCGCGATCGTCCCGTTGCGGGACGCCCGGGCGATGGCGATGTCGCGGAGTTCGTCCGCCGCATGAAGGAGCTGGCGCCGCGCACAGGCAGCGGGCGCGGTCGGCTGGTGTTCGCGATGGATGCCACCATGAGCCGGCAGCCGACGTGGGACATGGCGCTGGCGCTACAGGCCGATATGTTCCAGGCCGTGAAGGCCGTCGGCGGTCTCGATGTGCAACTCGTATTCTTCCGCGGCGCCGGCGAGTGCCGCTCCTCGCGCTGGGTGTCGGACCCCGACGCGCTCGCGGCGCTGATGACGCGCGTCACGTGCGCCGGGGGCTACACGCAGATCCGCAAGGTGCTCTCGCACGCGCGCGCGGAGTCGGCGAGGAAGGCGATCAACGCGCTGGTGTACGTCGGCGACTGCATGGAGGAGGACATCGACGATCTTTGCGGGCGCGCGGGCGAGCTGGCGCTCTTGGGCGTCCCGGTGTTCCTGTTCCAGGAAGGCAGCGACGCGCGCGCCGAGAAGACGTTCCGGGAGATCGCGCGTCTCACCAAGGGCGCCTACTGCCGGTTCGACGCGGGCTCGGCGGCGCAGCTGCGCGAGCTGCTCTCGGCGGTCGCCGTGTACGCGGCAGGCGGGCGCAAGGCGCTCGAGGCGCTTACCGGCCACGGAGCCCGCGCTCTGCTGCAACAGCTCAAGTAGGAGGCGCTCATGCAATTCCTGCTGCTGGGTCTTCTGGCGCTGACGCTGTTCCTGCTGGCGTCGCGCTATTACACGATGGCGAACCCGCAGGCGCTGGCGCGGCAGATCCGCATCGGCGCGGGTGTGGCGGCGCTGGCGGGCGCGGGCATCCTCGTGGTGCGCGGCATGCTGGGCTATGCCATGTCGCTGGCGGCGGTCGGCTCCTGGCTGCTGTGGGGCACCGGCGGCTTTCCCTGGAGCGGACCGTTCGGGGGCGCCCAGAAGTCGGCGGGGCAGACCTCGCGCGTGGCAACCGAGTATCTCGAGGTCGAGCTCGATCACGACACCGGCGAGGTGCGTGGCCGCGTGCTCAAGGGGGCGTTTGCCGGGCGCAATCTCGAGGACCTGACGCCGCTGGACATGGCGCGGTTGTGGCAGGACTGCCGCTTCGCCGACCCGCAGTCGGCGCAGGTCCTGGAGGCGGCGCTCGACCGCACGCATCCCTCCTGGCGCGAGGACCTGGCGCGTGCAGATGGCGAGCCTGCGTCAGGTGCCGGCAGCGGTGCGACGGGCAGCCCGTCGGGCGCCATGACGCGCGCGCAAGCGCTCCAGGTGCTGGGATTGCAGGAGGGCGCCGGCGAGGACGACATCCGCCGCGCGCACCGCGAGCTGATGATGAAGATGCACCCCGACCGCGGCGGCTCCACCTATCTCGCCGCCAAGATCAACGAGGCCAAGGACGTGCTGCTGGGGCGGTAGGTCGGGTTAGCGCGGCAGCGCGTAACCCGACAAGTCACGGCGACCAGCTGGTGGGTTACGCGCGGAAAAACCTCGCGATCCACACTGCACGGCGGTGCCCGCGCTAACCCACCCTACCGGTGTCACCTCTGCTGTGTGATCCAC
>JBGGME010000230.1:0-6442 GCA_041288195.1 Hyphomicrobiaceae bacterium | reverse complement strand
GCGCTCGTCCTTCTCGACGCCGTGGCGATTGAAGACGCGCACCTCCACGACCGTGCCGTTGACGCCCGGCGGCAGCCGCAGAGACGTGTCGCGCACGTCGGAGGCCTTCTCGCCGAAGATGGCGCGCAGCAGCTTCTCCTCCGGCGTCATCGGGCTCTCGCCCTTGGGCGTGATCTTGCCGACCAGGATGTCGCCCGGGTTCACCTCGGCGCCGATGAAGACGATGCCGGCCTCGTCGAGGTTCCTGAGCGCCTCCTCCGAGACGTTGGGGATGTCGCGGGTGATCTCCTCGGGGCCGAGCTTGGTGTCGCGCGCCATCACCTCGAACTCCTCGATGTGGATCGAGGTGAAGACGTCGTCGAACACGACGCGCTCGGAGAGGAGGATGGAGTCCTCGAAGTTGTAGCCCATCCACGGCATGAACGCGACGAGCACGTTCTTGCCGAGCGCCAGATCGCCGAGGTCCGTCGACGGCCCGTCGGCGATGATGTCGCCGGCGTGCACGTGATCTCCCACCGTGACCAGCGGGCGCTGGTTGATGCAGGTGTTCTGGTTGGAGCGCTGGAACTTGCGCAGCCGGAAGATGTCGACGCCCGGCTTGGAGGGATCGGTCTCCTCGGTCGCCCGGATGACGATGCGGGTGGCGTCCACCTGGTCGACGACGCCGGTGCGGCGCGCCGCGATGGCGGCGCCGGAGTCGCGCGCCACCACCTCCTCCATGCCGGTGCCGACCAGCGGCGCCTCGGCCTTGATGAGGGGCACGGCCTGGCGCTGCATGTTGGAGCCCATCAGCGCGCGGTTGGCGTCGTCGTTCTCGAGGAACGGGATCAGCGCCGCGGCCACCGACACGAGCTGCTTGGGCGACACGTCGATGTAGTCGACCTTGTCGGGCGACACGAGCAGCACGTCACCGGAGAAGCGGCACGTGATGAGATCGCCGGTGAGCTTGCCCTTGGCGTCGATCTCGGCATTGGCCTGGGCGACGTGATAGCGCGCCTCCTCCATAGCCGAGAGGTAGGCCACCTCGTCCGTCACCTTGCCCTTGTCGACCTTGCGGTAGGGGCTCTCGATGAAGCCGTACTTGTTGACGCGCGCAAAGGTGGCGAGCGAGTTGATGAGGCCGATGTTGGGGCCTTCGGGCGTCTCGATCGGGCAGATGCGGCCGTAGTGCGTCGGGTGCACGTCGCGCACCTCGAAGCCCGCGCGCTCGCGCGTGAGGCCGCCAGGGCCCAGCGCCGAGAGCCGCCGCTTGTGCGTGATCTCAGAGAGCGGGTTGGTCTGGTCCATGAACTGGGAAAGCTGCGAGGAGCCGAAGAACTCGCGCACGGCGGCGGCCGCCGGCTTGGCGTTGATCAGGTCCTGCGGCATCACCGTATCGATATCGACCGAGCTCATGCGCTCCTTGATGGCGCGCTCCATCCGCAAGAGACCCAGGCGGTACTGGTTCTCCATCAGCTCGCCGACCGAGCGCACGCGCCGGTTGCCGAGGTGATCGATGTCGTCGATCTCGCCCTTGCCGTCGCGCAGGTCGACCAGCGTCTTGATGACCGCGAGGATGTCCTCCTTGCGCAGCGTGCGCACGGTGTCGTCGGCCTTGAGGTCGAGCCGCATGTTCATCTTGACGCGGCCGACCGCCGAGAGGTCGTAGCGCTCGGAGTCGAAGAACAGGCCGTTGAACAGGTTGGTCGCGGCTTCCAGCGTCGGCGGCTCGCCCGGGCGCATCACCCGGTAGACGTCCATCAACGCTTCCTCGTGGTTGGAATTCTTGTCGATGTTGAGCGTGTTGCGGATGAAGGCGCCGACCGTGACATGGTCGATGTCGAGGATCGGGAACTCCTTGACCTTGGCCTCCTTCAGCGCCTCCAGCAGCTTGGCGGTGAGTTCCTCGCCCGCCTCGCCGTAGATCTCGCCAGTCTCCATGTTGACGATATCCTCGGCCAGGTACCGCCCGGCGAGGTCATTGGCGTTGAACAGGACCTCCTTGAGGCCCTCCTCGGCGAGCTCGCGGGCCCGCTTGGCGGTGATCTTCTCCCCCGCCTTGGCCACCACTTCGCCCGATCGCGCGTCCGTGAGGTCCGAGGACGGGGTCATTCCGCGCATCTTATCGGGCGAGAACGGCACCTTCCAGCCGCGCTTGCTCTCCTTGACGGTGATGGACTTGTAGAAGGCCGAGAGGATCTCCTCGTCGTCCATGCCCAGCGCATAGAGCAGCGTCGTCACCGGCAGCTTGCGGCGCCGGTCGATGCGCACGTAGACGATGTCCTTGGCGTCGAACTCGAAGTCGAGCCAGGAGCCGCGATAGGGGATGATGCGGGCAGCGAACAGCAGCTTGCCGGAGGCATGCGTGCGGCCGCGGTCGTGATCGAAGAACACGCCCGGGGAGCGGTGCATCTGGGAGACGATGACGCGCTCGGTGCCGTTGATGATGAAGGTGCCGTTGGGCGTCATGAAGGGCATGTCGCCCATGTAGACGTCCTGCTCCTTCACGTCCTTGACGGACTGGGCGCCGGTCTCCTCGTTGACGTCGAACACGATCAGGCGCAGCTTCACCTTGAGCGGCGCGGCAAACGTCATGTCGCGCTGCTGGCACTCGTCGACGTCGTACTTGGGCGCCTCGAACTCGTAGCGCACGAACTCGAGCGTGGCGCGGCCCGAGAAGTCCGAGATCGGGAACACCGACCGGAATACCGCCTGCAGGCCCTGCTCGGCGCGGCCTCCCGCTGGCTCCTTGACCATCAGGAAGGCGTCGTAGGAGCTCTTCTGCACCTCGATGAGGTTCGGCATCTCTGCCACCTCGGGGATCGACCCGAACTGCTTCCTGATGCGCTTGCGGCCGTTGTAGGTGTCAGCCATTTCCGCTCCTCGTCCCTTGCCCGCGCGAAGGGATGTTGAGTTCGCTGCGGCGGGACCTGGACCCCGCGGCAGTGCCTGTTGTCGTGTCGGCGAAGCTCGACCCAGAGCCTCGGTATCTGCACATCCGTCTCAGCACGTCCGAGCAGGGAGGGCACGCTGCCCGTGCCCTCTCCGCCGGACGATCGTTCGCTACTTGACCTCGACGACCGCGCCCTGGTCCTCGAGCTGCTTCTTGAGCTTGGCGGCCTCTTCCTTGTTGACGCCATCCTTGACGGTCTTGCCGCCGGCCTCGACAAGGTCCTTGGCTTCCTTGAGGCCGAGCCCGGTGATGGCGCGCACCTCTTTGATGACGTTGATCTTCTTGTCGCCGCCAGCCTTGAGGATGACGGCGAACTCGGTCTGCTCCTCGACCGCCGGCCCTGCGGCCGCGGGGCCCGCCGCGACGGCGACTGCCGCCGCTGCCGACACGCCCCACTTGTCCTCGAGCAGCTTGGCGAGCTCGGCAGCCTCCAGCACGGTCAGCTTGGACAGGTCGTCGACGATTTTCGCTAGATCAGCCATGACTTGATACTTCCCTGGTTTCGCGTGTTCGCGTGTTCGGTTTGCAGATGGCCGGCAGTCGCCCGCTGGCCCGTTTCGATCTCGTTTGCGGTGCTATGCGCTCTTGGCTCCTTGCGCCTGCAGCACCCGGGCAAGCTTGGCGCCCGGCTCCTTGAGCACGCGCGCAATCTTGGTGGCCGGCGCCTGCACCAGACCGATCAGCTTGGCTCTGAGCTCGTCGAGCGACGGCAGATCCGCCAGCGCCTTCACGGCGCTCGCGTCCATCACCGTCTTGCCCATGGTACCGCCGAGGATCACGAGCTTGTCGTTCTCCTTGGAGTACTTGACCGAGACCCTGGCGGCGGTGATCGGGTCCTCGGAGTAGGCGACGCAGGTCTGCCCCTTGAGCAGATCGGCGACGCCTTGCCCGTCGGTGTCCTTCAGCGCCAGCTTAGCCAAGCGGTTCTTGGCGACCTTGACCGCTCCGCCCGCCTCCTTCATGCGCTTGCGGAACTCGGTCATTTGCGCCACGGTCATGCCCGTATAGTGGGCAACAACCATCACGCCCGCGTCCTTCCACTCCTCGTTGAGGGTGGAGACGAGCTGGCGTTTTTGCGCTCTGTCCACGTCTAGCTCACTCCTTCGTGCGAAAGCTCGAGGGCCGAGGCCCTTCGCCTTCCGCGGGTTGCACCTTGCCGCCTCCTCATCGGGGCGACGCTTCAGGTACCCGTCCTACCCTCGCGATCGTCGACCAGAGGTCTTCGGCGCAACGGTGCAGACCCAAGAGGCTCGAACCGGCGGCTTCCCGCCCGTCCGTCTCCCGTCTCATGCAGGCCCTCTTGCCCGTCTTTGGGCCCATCTCTGGGCCGATTTCTGGGTTGGAGGCTTAAGCCAGGTCTCCCCGGCACCGGCAGTCTCGGACAGGCTCCGAGTGGAAGGCCAAGCTGCGGCCCGCCGCCCGTAGCCGGGCTCATCGCCCGGCATTCCTCATCTCGTTTGCGTGTCGCGGCTCACCCTGCTGTGCCTGAGATCCCGAGGCTGGCGGCATCGATCTTGACGCCGACGCCCTGCGTGGAGCTCACCGATACCTTCTTCACGTAGTGGCCCTTGGCGCCGGGAGGCTTGGCCTTGGCCACCGCGTCCACGAACGCCTTGATGTTCTCGACCAGCTGCTTGTCGGAGAAGCTCGCCTTGCCGACGCCCGCCTGCACGATGCCGGCCTTCTCGACGCGGAATTCGACAGCGCCGCCCTTGGCGCCCTTGATCGCGGTGGTGAAGTCCATGGTCACCGTGCCGACGCGCGGGTTGGGCATCAGGCCGCGCGGGCCCAGCACCTTGCCGAGCCGCCCCACCAGACCCATCATGTCGGGCGTGGCGATGCAGCGGTCGAAGTTGATGGTGCCCTTCGATACCTGCTCGACGAGGTCCTCGGCACCTACCACGTCGGCGCCGGCCGCCTGGGCCTCCTCGGCCTTGGCGCCCCTGGCGAACACCGCCACGCGCTGCGTGCGGCCCGAGCCGTTGGGCAGGTTGCAGACCCCGCGCACCATCTGATCGGCGTGCTTGGGATCGACGCCTAGGTTCATCGACACCTCGACGGTCTCGTCGAACTTCGCCTTCGCCCGCTCCTTGACGACCTTGACGGCCTCGTCGATGGCGTAGGCCTTGTCGCGGTCCACACCCTCGCGCGCTGCCTTCAGGCGCTTGCCGATCGTGCTCATTGCCTCACTCCGTTACCTGCAGACCCATCGAGCGCGCCGAGCCCGCTAGGGTCCGCGCTGCCGCCTCGAGGTCGTCCGTGTTCATGTCCTTCATCTTCACCTTGGCCACCTCCCGCACCTGCGCCATGGTGATGGTGCCGACGCTGGTGCGGCCGGGATCCTTGGAGCCGCCCGAGAGGCCCGCCGCCTTCTTGAGGAGATGCGAGGCCGGAGGCGTGCGCATCTCGAAGGTGAACGAGCGGTCCGAGAACACCGTGATCTTCACGGGGATCGGCGCGCCCTGCTCCAGGTCCTTGGTCTTGGCGTTGAACTGCTTGCAGAACTCCATGATGGCGAGGCCGCGCTGGCCGAGCGCGGGGCCGATCGGCGGGGAAGGATTGGCCTGCCCGGCCGGCACCTGCAGGTTGATGTAGCCGTCGATCTTCTTGGCCATTGCGTTCCTAGACCCTCTCTACTCTTCCATTCCCACCCGGCCGCGCCGATGCCGTCGGCGGCTCAGGCGACCTTCTCGACCTGGCCGAACTCGAGCTCCACAGGCGTGGGCCGGCCGAAGATCGACACGCCCACCTTGAGCCGCGCACGCTGCTCGTCGACCTCCTCCACGTGGCCCTCGAAGGTGGCGAACGGGCCGTCGGCCACCCGCACCTTCTCGCCGATCTCGAACGTGACCATCGGCTTGGGCCGCTCCACGCCCTCCTTCACCTGGTGCAGGATGCGCATGGCCTCGTCCTCGGTGATAGGCGTGGCCTTGTTGTCGGCACCGAGGAAGCCCGTCACCTTCGGCGTGTTCTTGATGAGGTGATAGGCGGCATCCGTCATGTCCATCTTCACCAGCACGTAGCCGGGGAAGAACTTGCGCTCGGAGGAGACTTTGCGCCCGCGGCGCACCTCCACCACCTCTTCTGTCGGCACCAGCACCTCCTCGAACAATTGCGAGAGGTTCGCGGCCTTGGCGCGATCCTTGATCGCCTCGGCCACCTTCCGTTCGAAGTTCGAGTAGGCGTGCACGATGTACCAGCGCTTAGTCATTCTCTCGTCTCTCGACCCGCCGGGCCGCGTCCGCGTGCAGCCATTCGAGATGCGTCTACCGACCCAATTGCAGGATGAACTGGATCACCTGCGATATGATCATGTCGGCGAACAGGAAGAACACCGCCGTCAGCGTCACCATCACCAGGACCATCGCCGTCGTGATCCACACCTCTTTCCAGGTGGGCCACGTCACTTTCGATGTTTCCTGGCGCACTTCGTCGATGAATTGGAACGGGTTCTTCACCTTCAGCCCATGATCCTTGACAAGCCGCCCGACCTCTAAGCGGCTCAGCCCA
>JBGGME010000229.1:0-9379 GCA_041288195.1 Hyphomicrobiaceae bacterium | reverse complement strand
TGTCGGTGTCCCTGACGCAGCTGCGAAGCCTTTCGGCAATGCCCTTGAGCAGCGCGTCGCCGCACGCATGCCCGAGCGCGTCGTTGATTTCTTTGAAGCGATCGAGGTCCAGGCAGAGCACGGCCAGGCTCTTGCCGCTGTCCACATCGGCAAGCGCCGCGCCCAGTCTTTCCCTCAGCAGCACGCGATTGGCGAGGTTGGTCAGCCCGTCATGGTGCGCCATATGGGCGATGCGTTCCTGGACGCGCCGCTGTTCGGTGACGTCCTCGTGGGTCGATACCCAGCCTTTGCCGGGGACTGGTTGGTACTTCACGACGATCATACGACCGTCGTTCATCTCCCGGATCGCGCTTCCCGGGATGCCGGCGGTCGTGAGCGCGAAAAGATCCCGAGCATAGCTCTTCGGATCCGGTCCGGCGTAGAGGCCAGTACTGACGCGCTTCTCGAGGATCTCCTCGAGCAGCATTCCTGGTTTGATATCCGCGGGCTGCATGCCGTACATGCGGGCATAACGCTCGTTGCTCACCACCAATCGGCGATCAGCATCGAACAAGCACAGGCCTTCCGACATGTTGTTGACGGCCAGGTCGAAACGCTGGTTCTGAACCTCGAGCCGACCGAGCGTCCGATCGAGCAGCCTGAGCGGGAGGACCCTGAACGCAATGTAGGCGCCGACGCCCACGGCCAGGCTGACAAGGCCGATCAACGCCAGACTTCCCAGGAACGGCGTGAGGCTGGATTGGAGCTCGATGGCGCCGACAACATTGCCCCTCACGACTATTGGCGCCTGCCGCCGCAGGAGCGGGCCCGCTAGCGGTGGGCCCTCCTCGAGCACGACGCGGCCGGCCGTGTCGGTCACCCGCTGCCGAATAGGCTCGTCGGGGTCGGTGTGCGGAAGCTCGATGATTTCGGTCAGTCGGACGTGCTGATACTGCCAGAGCTTCTCGTGGGCGTAGACGAACTTGGATATCTTGCTGGCATTGAGCTGCGCCTTGAAGGCAAGGACCTCCGCCAGCTCGAGGTAGGCCGCGATCGCGAAGCTGACGGGGCCGGCAAGGCTTACGGCCAGCGCCGCGATCAGGCCGATAGCGCCGACGATGCGGCGCAGCGCAACCGAACTGAGCCTGTTCTGCCACGAGTGCGCCGATCGCGAGATCATGCGTATGCCTACTGGATCATGGCCGCGTCGCGCAGGAGCCGCTGTCCCTCGGGCGACCGGAGAAATTCCAGAAAGTGCTCCGCGAGCGGGCTCGGCGCCGACGGGAGCACGAAGTAGAGCTCCTTGCCGTAGGGATAGTCGCCGCGCTCGAAGGCTTCGAGACTCGGCGCGACGCCGTCGATGGCAATCGTGCGCAGGTTGCTCTTTTCCATCCTCATTTGCGTCAGGGTCGACCCAACCAGCGATCCCGGCGTCCGCTCGGCCATCTCGACGTTATCCTGGTCGGTCGCGGCGACCGGGACGTCGGGCCGCTTGCGGGCATCCTCGATGGCGGAAGCCAGTCCGGGAAACAGCTTGCCCAGAAGGGCGGTGTCGCTTTCGGATCGCGGGCGGAGAATGATCCTGATGGGGGAGCCGTCCCCCCAGGCCGGAGTATGCGTGGAGAATGCCTCGACCACGGCCGCCCTCGTCAAGCCATTGGGGTTGGGATGCGAGGTCGCGAGCACAAAGGGCGTTCGTATGACCAGACCCACTTTCAGCCCCTTGGATTTCTCATCGGGCTTGAGGGGCCGGCCCGACACCGCCAGGTCCAAGACCCCATCGCCCAGAGCCCGGATGCCGCCACTGCTCCCCAGGCTTGGGATTACTTCGATCTGGGTTTCGCTTTCGCTCGCAAATCCGCGGCCCAGATGCTTGAGAAGCTCTGTCGCCGATCCTGTGCCGCCCATCTTCAGCTCGCCGCATTGGGCAGGCGAAAGCAAGACGAGCCAGGCCAAGACGGTAGCCGCCAGGGGGAGGATCGAGCGCGCGAAGCTTGCGGTCATTGGTGGTCTCAGCCGAGGGGGTCATTCGGGCATCAACGCGCTAACAATGCGTGAAGCCGGCGCGGACCATGCGCAAGGGCCGCCGTCGGCACGAGCCGGTAAGATTGCTTTTCGCTTAAGGAGCGCCTCGCCGCGAGGCGTCTACTCGCCGGCGACGGGGCGGCCGTTGCCGGTCGCTGCCGTCCTGGCCTCCTCGCGCGGCTTCTGCGCGCGCTCCTGCGCCTGCGCGAGGGCCTGCTTGATGCTCTCGATGTCGCGCAGGTTGACGTCGAGCTGGTTGAAGGGGATCTCGATCTTGGCCGCGCGCAGGGCCTTCAGGATGGCGACACGCAGGTCCGACTGGACGTTTGGCGCCTTGTTGATCTCGGGCAGGGAGATGCGGAGGTTGAACAGCAGGGCGCTGTCGCCGAAGCCCTCGAATATGGCGCTCGGCTCGGGCGTGCGCAGCACGTCGGGGTGCGCTTCCGCGCACGCCTTCAGGATCGCGATCACCTGCTCGGGGTCGGAGTCGTAGCCGACGCCGATCTTGACGTTGACGGCGCCGAGCGAGTCCCGGTGCGTCCAGTTCAGCACCCGGCCGGTGATCAGCTCGGAGTTGGGGACGATCAGGCTGGCGCGATCGAAGGTCTCGATCTCGGTCGCGCGCACGCTGATGCGGCGCACGAGGCCCTGCTGGTCTCCGACCACGAGCCGGTCGCCGACCTTGATCGGGCGCTCGATCAGCAGGATCAGGCCGGAGACGAAGTTGTTGACGATCGACTGCAGGCCGAAGCCGATGCCGAGCGACAGCGCGCCGGCGACGATGGCGAGATTGGTGATGTCGAACCCTGCATAGGAGACGGAGACCAGGGCCGCGAGCACGATGCCGACATAGCCAGCCACGGTGTCGATCGAGTTGGCGATTCCGGGGTCCAGCTTCGGCTGCTGCAGCATCCGCTCGCGCAGCCAGCGCTGGATCAGCCGCGTCGTGAAGAGCAGCGCAGTGAACAGCAGGATGCCGAGCAGGATGCGGGCGAGCGAGATGCGGAACTGACCGATCTCGATGCCGAAGAAGAACGACTTGAACCAGTCGCGGATGTCGGCGCCGGAGAATCCCCACTGCAGCATCAGGAAGGGAATGACGGCGATGATGAGGGCGAAGGTCAGCGCCACCTCGGTCAACTTGGCGAGCTGGTTGCGTCGCGGCTCGTCGAGGCCGAAACGGCTCTGGAGAATCTCGCCGACGGGATAGGCGTGGTTGGGCGGCTCGCGTGTGATCGCGCGGATCGCCAGATAGAGCAGGCAGCCGACGGCGATGACGATGCTGGTCATGACGAGCTGCTGGGCAATGAACCGGGCGAGTGCGACATAGCCCAGGAGCGCAAACCCCAGGATGGTCAGCGCCATCACCCACAGCGGCAGCTTTAGCCAGCGCGGATAGTAGCGCGCCACCGGCGGCGGCTCGTTGGGCTCGAAGGGAGCCTCGTCGGCGCCGTCGGCCACCGGTGGTGCCGCCGCGCGCTGCGGCGTGAAGGGCGTGAGCAGGAGGCCGATGAGCAGGGCGGCAAAGCCGGTGCTGGCGGCGAACGACTGCATCACGCTGAGCGCGAGCGGCACGAAGAAGGCGCGCGAGATCTCCGTCAAGGCGGCATCGACGGCGTACACGACCGTAATGCCGTAGAGCAGCCAGCACACGCGGCGCGTCGGCCCGTTGGCGAGCGCCACCAGCCGCCATTGCGGCGAGCGGGGCGCCAACACCGCAAAGATCAGCGCGGACAGGCCAGAGATGACCACGATGGCCTTGAAGGCGGCGCCGGCGGCGCGGCCCCAGGGTGCAAACAGCAGATCGAGAGAATCGAGGCCGCCATAGAGAAGGGCGGCCGCGAGGATGGCGGGCGCGGCCCGCAGCGGGGCCACCCAGGCCGCCGACCGGGCCCGCTCGAAGAACGAAGGCGGCGGGGGCTCGCTGCGCTGCGTGTGCCGCTCGGTGAGGCGGCCTGTGACGTGCCTCAGCACGAGGTAGAGAACAAGAGCGGCAGCAAACAGCAGGGCGAGCCAGAGGCTCTTGGGGGCCGCCCACTGCAGCCAGTCCTCCCACAGGTAGCCGATCCGTTGGCCGACGCCCGGCGAGTCGCTCATCACGTCGCGCCAGGTGCGCGGCAGCAACGGGCTCGGCAGCCGCTCCATCAGGTTCCTGGTGAACAGCGAGTGGCGCTGAACCGTGATCTTCTCGATCAGCTGGCGGGCGCGCAGCCATGTGAGCTCGGTGGACTTGATGGCCGCATCGAGGGAGGAGGCAGCCGCCGTCAGCCGGGCGCGCTCGGCGGCGATGGTGGGAGCTTCGGCAGGCCCGTCCTTGGCCGGAGCCGGCCCGAGCCTCTCGATCTGGGAGCGGACTGCCGAGAGCTGCGGACGCAGCGTCTCGGCCGTGGCGGAGGAGTCGGACAGGATCGACTCGACATCGATCCGCAGCCGGCTCAGCTCTTCCTCGAGCTCGGTGAGCTGCTGCATCGCCTTCTCGGCGGCCTCGATGGCGCCGGTGAGCCGCACGGCGCTGGCAACCTCGGGAGCAGCGTGAGGCGGGGCTTCGGCGTGCGGGGGCGGGCTGCTGGTCTCAGTGGGCTGCGGGGCCTGCGCTGCCGCCGGCGCAAGCGTTGCGATCGCCAGCCAGAGTGCTGCAAGCAAACAAGACGACAGACGCAACACGGGACAGTGCTTCATTCGTTGACGGCTTGGCCAAAGCTGCGCGGCTGGCGCGTGAAGACCGGCGCCGCAGGCTCCTCTTGGTGCTCGGCCATCGGCTCTGCCCTATGGGCGCTGATGCCGGTCTCGATCACGACGTCGACGGGACCACCCGTCATGATCAGGTGCTCGACGTCGTCGCGCCGCACCAGCACCAGCCGGCGGCGGCTGTCTACCTGCGCCTGCTCGATCACGCCCAGGCGCGGCTCGGGACGCTGCTTGAAAAGCAGCCCTCCGAAATTGATGCCGGTATCGCCGAACATGTAGGCCCGGTAGGCTAGGAAAGCCGCGCCGATCCCCGCCCCGAGCAGGATCAGAACAAAGAGCCATGTGAGCCAGGACATATCTCGATCCCCATCGAATCGCCCCGATCGAGAGTGCGCCGTTTTTCCGGCTGCGCCAAGCCCGTGCGGGGCCCGTGCGGGGCAATGCCACGCACATCGGGGGGCAAAGCCGGCATCAATGCGGCGGGCGACTGAATCGAGGCGGTCCAGAGCCCATCGGCGCGCGATTTAGGGCATCTTAACCTGAATGATTGCTTTCTTGGAGCGCCGGCGGGCGTTCGCGCCCGTCAGCTGGCCTGTCAGGCCTCAGCGTATCGCATCAACGCAAATCCTGGTTAGTACATGCGTCCAGAAGTTGGCCTTATGCAGGCGTTGAGGGTTCCCTTGGCCTTCAACGTGAAAGGGCTGCGGGCCCTGCTCGCCCAGAATCAGTTAAAGCTCGGCGCCATGGCAGACATGGACGCACGCACCGCCGCGCTCCCGGCCGTAGCGTGGGCCTCAGCGCGACTGCGCGGGCTCGGGCGCACGGGCAGGCTATTGGCCGCCCTGGCGGCGGCAGCCTTGCTTGCCTCGGTGCTCGTGCTCAGCGGGGCTGGAACGCTCCTCCTGCTCGGCCTGCTGGCGCTGCTGGCGGTGGCCGGTGTCTTCCTCACGGTCGGCCTTATGACCGGGCATCTGCGCGTGGCCGATCGCGTCGCCGAGGCCGAGCTCGTCAAGACGGTCACGGACGGGCTCGACACCGGGCTCAAGGTCGTCGACAGCCAGGGCACCGTGCTCTACCGCAACCGCGCCCTGCAGCGCCTCACGGGCCGGCGCGCCGGCCGGCATGCGACGCTCGAGGAGCTGTTCGCAGGCGAGGCCGACTCGGCGCAAGCCTTCTTCCGCCTCAACCGCGCCGCCGAGCGCGGAGAGTTCAGGGACGAGGAGTTCTTCGTCCACTCGCGCCTCGGCGAAGGACTGAGCGGACGCTGGCTGCGGGTCTCCGTGCGCCCGTTCCTGGGCCACGCCCGCGGCGCATCGACCGGGCGGCTGACGCTGTGGCAGGTCGCCGACGTGACGCGCGAGCGCACGCGCGAGATCGAGACGGTGAGCGGGCTAGAATCGACGCTCGCCTTCTACGACAGCCTGCCGCAGGGTCTGTTTGCCGTGACGCCCGACGGCCGCCTCGCGCACGTCAACGCCACGCTGGCGCAGTGGTTGCGGCTGCGGCCCGAGGGGGGACGCGAGGCGGGGCGCGCGCTCACGCTGCGCGACATCGTCTCCGCCGACGGCGCCGCCCTGGTCCGTGCCGCGAGCCGCACGCCGTCGGGCCGTACCACGCGGCTCGAGCTCGACCTGTTGCGCGAGGACGGCCGCGCCTTCCCCGCCCAGCTGATCTGCCGCAGCCATGGGCCGCAAGGTGTCATCTCCGTGCTGGTGCTCGATCGCGGCGAGGAGCAGACGCGGGTGGCATCGCGCGGCCACAGCGAGCTGCGGTTGACCCGCGTGTTCCAGTCCGCCCCATTCGGCATCGCCACCGCCGACGCCGAGGGCCGCATCGTCACCGCCAATGCCGCGTTCATGCGCATGTTCGCGGTCGATGGACGCGGCATGCCGTCTACTGTCGCCGCGCTCGTGCCGGAGGGCGACGAGGAGGCCGGCCGCGAGCTTGCCAAGGCGCTCGAGCGCGCCGTCTCCGGCCGCACCGGCGCCGCGCCGGTCGAGGTGTCGTTCGGGTCGCAGCGCGAGCTGGCCCACCGCATCTACGTCAGCACGCTCAACGCCGGCCCGCGCGGCCGCGAGGGCGCCGTCGTTTACGCCATCGACGCCACGGAGCAGAAGGCGCTGGAGCTGAAATTCGCCCAGAGCCACAAGATGGAGGCCGTGGGCAAGCTCGCGGGCGGCGTGGCGCACGACTTCAACAACGTGCTCACCGCCATCATCGGCTTCTCGGACCTGCTGCTGCAGACGCACCGGCAGACCGATCCCTCCTACCGCGACATCATGAACATCAAGAGCAGCGCCCATCGCGCCGCCGCGCTCGTGCGCCAGCTGCTGGCCTTCTCGCGCCGGCAGACGCTGCAGGCGGAGGTGCTGGAGCTGGGCGAGGTGCTGACCGATCTCTCCGCCCTCCTCAACCGCGCCATGGGCGAGAGGATCGAACTCAAGATCCTGCCCGGCCGCGACCTCTGGTACGTCAAGGCCGACAAGACGCAGTTCGAGCAGGTCGTCATCAACCTCGCCGTCAACGCCCGCGACGCCATGCCGGACGGCGGCTGCGTGACGATCCGTACGCGCAACCTCTCCGAGCGCGAGAGCCTGAAGCACGCCGACCAGGGCGTGGCCGCCGGCGAGTACGTGCTGATCGAGGTCGAGGACACCGGCGTCGGCATGCCCGAGGAGATCAAGGCCAAGATCTTCGAGCCCTTCTTCTCCACCAAGGAGGTGGGCAAGGGCACGGGCCTCGGCCTCTCCACCGCCTACGGCATCGTCAAGCAGACGGGAGGCTACATCTTCGCCGACAGCGAGGTCGGCAAGGGCACGATGTTCCGCATCTACCTGCCGCGTTACATCGTCGAGAACGAGGACGAGATCGCCCAGCCGCGCGAGAAGGTCAAGGAGAGCCCGCGCGATCTGACGGGCTCGGGACGCGTGCTGCTGGTGGAGGACGAGGACGTGGTGCGCAACTTCGCGGCTCGCGCGCTCTCCCGCCAGGGCTACGAGGTGCTGGAGGCCGGCACCGGCGTAGAGGCGCTCGAGGTGGTGGCGCGCGAGAAGGGCAGGATCGACATCGTCGTCAGCGACGTGATCATGCCGGAGATGGACGGGCCGACGCTGCTCAAGGAGCTGCGCAAGACCATCCCCGACCTCAAGTTCATCTTCGTCTCGGGCTATCCCGACGACGCCTTCAAGAAGAGCCTCGACGAGAACGAGGCCTACGCCTTTCTGCCCAAGCCATTCACGCTGCCGCAGCTCGCCGCCAAGGTGAAGGAGCAGCTGGGGCGGTAGCGTTCGGCGTCACGCTGCCACATTGCGGCGTGATCATTGCGCAGGCCCTTCGAGGGAGCTTACGCGCATGCCGCCGACCGTTCAGGGAGTGGTGATCGCCTTCGCGGTGCTGCTCGTCGCCTTCCGGCTGCTGCAACTCATGCGGCCGAGGGAGCGGCGGCTACCGCTGCTGCGGCGGGGTTTCTGGACCGACCTCGCCTATTGGGGCTTCACGCCGCTCGTGACACGCGCCATCACGCGCGTGTCGGTCGTCATCGCCGTGGTGCCGCTCGCGCTCCTCATCTACGGCAAGGTCGACAAGGACCTCCTGCTCAACGGCTTCGGCTCGGCCGCGCGGCTGCCGCTGTGGCTGCAGGCGGTGCAGATCCTGATCCTCGGCGACTTCATCGGCTACTGGATGCACCGCGCCTTCCATGGCCGGCGTCTGTGGCGCTTCCACGCCGTGCACCATTCCTCAGTCGACCTCGACTGGCTATCGGCCGTGCGGCTGCATCCCGTCAACGATGCGCTGATGCGCATCGCCGGCACACTGCCGGTGCTTGCGCTTGGGTTTGCGCCGGTGGCGGTAGCGGGCATCGCGCCGCTCCTCACGTTGATGGCGATCCTCGTGCACGCCAACCTGGATTGGGACTGGGGGCCGCTGCGCTGGGCGCTCGCCTCGCCGCGCTTCCACCGCTGGCACCACACCGACGAGGAGAATGCGCGCGACAAGAACTTCGCGGGGTTCCTGCCACTGTGGGACATCCTGTTCGGGACGTACTACATGCCCAAGGGGCGCGTGCCCCAGCAGTTCGGTACGTCGAGCCCGGTGCCGGCGGGACTCGTCGGGCAGATGCTCTATCCATTCCGGCGCAATATGGGGTCAGACCCCATGCCGTCCGGACCAGCCAGCCGTCAGGGTGTCCATGGGGTCTGACCCCCTCGCGCCTACAGCGCTTGGCCGTCGAAGGTGTCGCAGGCCTGCATGCGGCCGGCTTCCAGCCCCTTCTTGAACCAGCGCACGCGTTGCGCCGCGGAGCCGTGCGTGAAGGACTCCGGCACCACGCGGCCCTGGCCGCGCTTCTGCAGCGTGTCGTCGCCGATCTGGGCCGCGGCGTTCAGGCCCTCCTCGACGTCGCCGGGCTGCAGGCGGCTCCTGACCTGATCGTTGAGGCTCGCCCACACGCCGGCCAGGCAATCGGCCTGCAACTCCATGCGCACCTGCATGCCGTTGGCTGCAACCTCGTCGCCGCGGCGCATCGCCTGCTGCTTCAGGGCCTGCACCTTGTCGGAGACGCCGAGCAGCGTCTGCACGTGGTGGCCGATCTCATGCGCGATCACGTAGGCCTGCGCGAAATCGCCCGGCGCGTGGAAGCGCTCCTTGAGCGTGCGGTAGAAGTCGAGGTCGATGTACACCTTTTTGT
>JBGGME010000228.1:0-6624 GCA_041288195.1 Hyphomicrobiaceae bacterium | reverse complement strand
CGTGAACGCGATCCTGAGCTTCCGCGGATCGGCGGCGACCTCTTGGAGGAACGGCCGTTCCGGCCTGGGCGCGACGTAAGGGTCACCGGGGCCGGCGCCGCACGTCGCATCGAGCAGCGCCGCGGAATCGCGCACCGTAAGGGTCACGGCGTGCTCCGTGGAGATGCCGCCCAGCCCCTCGCCGGCGTACGTCGCCATCGTGTTGCGTGACCGCGTCGGCTTGAGGCCCACGATCCCGCAGCAGGACGCAGGCGCGCGGATCGAGCCGAAGCCGTCGGAAGCGTGCGCCATGGGGAGCATGCGCGCGCCCACGGCGGCGGCCGCGCCGCCGCTCGAGCCGCCGGAGATGCGCGTCGTGTCCCAGGGGCTCTTCGTCGGCCCGAAGAGCGCCGGCTCGCAGGTGAGGGAAAGGCCCAGCTCGCACGAGTTCGTGCGGCCGAAGATCACGAGGCCGGCGCGCTTGAGCCGGCGCACGTGCTCGCTGTCCGCCGCGGCCGCCGGCGCATCGGCGAAGAAGCGCGAGCCACGCGTCACCTTCACGCCCGCGAGCCAGCCACCCAGATCCTTCAGAAGAAACGGCACGCCGCGAAACGGACCGTCGGGCAGCCCATCCTCGATGGCCTTGCGCCCGTAGTCGTAGAGCGGCATCACCACGGCGTTGACGGCGGCGTTGCGCGCCTCGACGCGCGCGATCGCGGCATCGAGCAGTTCTGCGGGGCCCACGTCCTTGCGCCGCACGAGATCGGCGAGGCCGAGCGCATCGTATCGTTCGTAGTCGGCAAAGCCGCTCACCGGTCACCCCCAGGTAGCCCAGCTCGCCGCATCCTGACGCCGCCACCGAGCAGGGTCAACGCTCGCATCAGGACCGGGGGCGACTGTGCGGGTCCGATGCAAGCTTCAGCGCCTGGCGGACCTAGACGGCACACGCGAGCCGCGTATCGGCGCGTGGGGCCGCCGACAGGTATTGGCTGATCCTGCCTCGTTCCTCAGGGTGAGAACGGCCACACGTTCGAGAGCGATCCGCAGGCGCCTGCGATCATGGCGCAGTGCGCCGCGAAAGCTCGCTCTCCTTGGCGACGCGCTCGAACGGCTCGGCCTTGGACTTGACGCGATACTGCAATTCAGCACCATCGGCCGGCAGCAGCCGAATGATCTCGTACTGCCGGCCCGACGTCGCCACACCCGGCCGGGAAGGCGCGAAGTCAACCAGCTGTCCGACCCTGAATCTGTGATGTGCCATACGCGTCTCCGTATCCGGGCGGCTCGATAGCAGGCCGCCCTCTTGCTGCATCACTGTTAGCGGCCCTGCATCTGCACAGATGCCGCCGTCGCGATCTCTTTGCCTCCCCAATCCTGCCTATGCCCTGCCCGCGCGGGGCGCATGAGCGCCGGCCGGCGGCGAGAAGCGTCTCACCCCGCCCTTGCTCCCACCGAAGCCACGGTGGCCGCGGCCCGCGGCCTGATGCCTTGCGGGAGCCGATCCCGCGCGCCTGCCGGCTGCCGGGTCGGCAGAACGAGTGTCGCGGGCATTGGGCTCGCGATGCGTCGCCAGATCGGAACCGTGGGCGGGACCGCGGCGGCGGTCCTCGGAGGGGATCGACTGCCGGGTCAGGCGCTCGATGCCGCGAAGCTGGTCGCGCTCGTCGGCGTCGCACAGCGAGATGGCCATGCCCCGGGCCCCGTTGCGTGCCGTGCGGCCGATGCGATGCACGTAGCTCTCCGGTACGTCCGGCAGCTCGAAGTTCACGACATGCGTCACATCGTCGATGTCGATGCCGCGAGCGGCGATGTCGGTTGCGACCAGGGCCCGGATTTTCGCATCGCGAAACGCCGCCAGTGCGTTCTCGCGCTGAGACTGGCTCTTGTTGCCGTGGATGGCGGCGACGCGAATGCCCGCGTCCTCGAGGTGGCGGGCGACACGGTCGGCACCGCGCTTGGTGCGCGTGAAGACGAGGGCACGCGACATGTTCTGGTCGGCAAACAGCTCCACCAGCAACGAGCGCTTCTGGTGGCTGTCGACGTGAATGACGCGTTGCGTGACGCTGTCGACGGTGGATGCGACGGGCGTGACCGCTACCCGGGCCGGATCGCGCAGCAGCTCGCTGGCCAGCTTGCCGATCTCGGGCGGCATGGTGGCGGAGAAGAACAGGTTCTGGCGCCTCGCGGAAAGCTGCGCGACGATGCGGCGGATCGGCGGCAGAAAGCCCAGATCCAGCATCTGATCGGCCTCGTCGAGGACGAAGATCTCAGTACCCGCCAGGTTGATATTGCGCTCGGCGATGTGGTCGAGCAGCCGACCGGGAGTAGCCACCAGGACGTCGACGCCGCGGGCCAGCGCCTGGGTTTGCGGCCGATGCCCGACGCCGCCGAACACGACGGTCACGGTGAGGCCGAGATATCGGCCGTAGGTGCGGAAGCTTTCGGCGATCTGCGTCGCAAGCTCGCGGGTGGGGCTCAGCACCAGCACCCGGCAGCCCTTGCGCATTGGCGGGCGCCGATCGGCCGCCAGGCGATGGATGATGGGCAGAGCGAATGCCGCGGTCTTGCCGGTGCCGGTCTGGGCGATGCCGAGAAGGTCGCGCCCTGCCAGCGCGATCGGGATGGCCTTGCCCTGGATGGCCGTGGGCTCTTGGTAGCCTTCGTCCTGCAGCGCCTTCAAGATCGGCGCAGCGAGGCCGAGATCGGAAAAATTCATCAATTGCTTGGTCTTTCTCGTGGCCGCGCGCAGCGGCGGCGCGGACAGCATATGTCCAAGCGCAGCGCAACGCGCGGTCCGTTGCCTTGAGACACCCCGCGTGTCCTGGGTTGTCGGATGAGATTATCGGGGCGCTCAACAGGAGGACGATCAGGGCGTGCTGTGCCCTCGCATTCGTCCTTCACGCGGCTGGAGCACCGCAAAACGCTCATGGAGCGATGACAGCTTGTCTCATGCTGGGGTGCACAAGTCAAATTCTATATATTATCTGCGCGGAAATTGGCGGCTGTTTTCAGAGGTTAATGACCACTCGCCCCGGCAGGCCGGCGACGCGCTGTGATCGCGCCGAGCTTGGTCCACCAGGGCTCGGACCGGAAACTGCAACGCGCGCCGCCTGGCCTGCCGGCGCAGGCCAAAGCAACGGCAATGCCGCGCGCTGGAGATCAGCGCTATTTCTTCTTTTTGGCACCGACGGTCGGCTGCGGGCGTGCAAAGGGGGAGGCCTGCTCGGGCGACTTCGGCTTCTCGGCTTTCGGCTTGCGCTTTTCGCGATTGCCCTTCTGCTCACGGTTTGCCATTGCGGAATCTCCTTTGGGATTGGTCGATGACGTCTGGTTGACCGGCCTTGGCGGCGTCAGCCGAGGTCGGCTTGATGAAATCCTCGAGCATGCGTGCGATCAGTTCTTTGCCTGCGGGGGCTGTTCCGTCACGATCGCTTCCAATCGACCCGCCCGGTGGCGGGGGCAGGCGGGGGCGTTGTCGGCCGCACCCGCTCCAACGGGTAGTCGGGGCGCTCGTAAAGGCGGCGCATCTCCGCGCTGTCGAACCGCTCCTCGTTGACCTCGAGGAAGGCCCCGACGAGGAACTCCGCGGGCAATTCCTCGATGGCATAGCGGATGGCGTCGGCCGCCCGGGAGAAGCGCTTGTAGGCCATCGGCTTGCGTCGGGACGCCCGAGACCGGGTGGGGAAGAGCTCCGCCTCGGCTTCGAAGTCGAACGTGTCCATCCTAAATTCCTCTCGCGTGGGCAGCGGCGCTGTGAGGTCTCGCGAGCTCTGCGCCGTTTCCGCGATCGGCCCTGGGCGCGCCGCGATGCGCATTTGCCGAAGGCGCTGTTGACATCGGGCCGAAGGCGCCTTTTGAGCCGGTGATGGTTGCCGGCCGCGATCCGCTCGCGATGCCCGAGCCCGATCACACCCAAGTCCGCAACGCGAGGCAAAAGGGCCGAGGGCTGATCTCTATGCCGTGAGCGGCGCGTCGTTGCATCCGGCGCCGCGAGGGCGCGACAATCCACCCTACGCCCTCAGTGGGTCTCCGTCACCACATTCTTTGCCGGACGGTCCACCGCATTCCACCTCATTCGAGCAGCGAATTGCATCTTAACTTGTATTCGCGGCCCGCGCGGGCCATATCTCCTGCGCTGGTGCGATCCGCGGTGGGCCTTCGAGCTTTGGTTGTGATACCCGTCATCACCGGCCAAGTTCCCTCTGCCAAACCTGGGCTGCCCGAGGCGAGCGCGAGGCCTCAGATCGGCTCCTGTGGCTCACAACGAAAGAGGTCGTGACATGAGAATCTCGGGAACCCTCAAGTTCTACAACGCGGCCAAGGGCTTCGGATTCATTACGCCCGATGACGGGTCCAAGGACGTGTTCGTGCACGCAAGCGCGCTGGAGAGGTCGGGCATCGACTCGCTGAACGAAGGCGACAAGGTTACGTTCGTCCTCGAGGACGACAGGAAGGGCCGCGGCAAGCAAGCCAGCGAGATCCAGAAGTCTTAGTCGCTCCTGCGAGACCGCAGGAGCATCACGCGTGGCATCACGGTCGTGCAGGCGGCGCCCCTCGCGGGTCCCGCGCACAAGGGTGCGCGTCTAATGCAATCAGCCAGGAGATGCGCATGTCCTCGACAGCAGCAACCCAATCCAACAAGGCAGCGCGCGGAACAAAGCGCGTGTGCCAGGCGTGCGAGGTCCGCTTCTACGACCTGATGCGCGATCAGATCGTGTGCCCGGCATGCGGCGCGATCTATACGCCGGTGGTTCAGCCTGTTTTCGAGCTGGGAGCGCGCAAAGCGCCTGCCGGAAAGACAGGATGGCGGCAAGGCGGCAAGCGGCCTGGCCCCGTCGAGCCGATGCCCGATGCTGAAATCCCCACTCCCTCCGAGACCGCGGAGGCGGAGGATATCGAGGTGGCAGCCGAGGACGCCGGCACTGCGGCGGCGGAGGACGACACCGTGCTGGTCGAGCAGGACGGGGACGATGCGGATGTCGCCGAGCTGGTCGAGCTCGACGTCGAGGACCCCAAGGAAGGGTGACGCGCACGCTGCGGGTGAGCCGGCGCGCACGCTACCGGCGGCGATACTGGCAAGTCATCGCCCGACCGTCTCCAGCTCCGCCGGAAACAGGCGCGCCATGTCGTCGACGTCCATGAGGTGGAACACGTTGAAGCGGTAGGCCTCGCCGATCACGACCTCGGGCGGCGTGAACGGGAACGCCAGGTTGCCGGCGGTCGCCAGGCGTCCCTCGTAGCCGTGATGCAGAAGGTATTGCTTGGTCGTCCGGATCACCTCTTCGGCGCGCTCGCGGGTGGGCGCGATGCACTCCCCCAGGACGAACGCCTCGCGCGGCATTTGCGCCGGCGGCTCGGCCCATGCATGCACGCCGTCGACGCCGTACAGGCGGAACGAAAGCCGATAGTCCTCCTGCGCGTCCTCGCAGACGAGGCCGCGCACGACCTGCGAGACGGCGGCGAATATCTCCTTGTGGCCGGCGATGAAGCGCGGATCGGCGGCGCCAGCCATGAGGAGCGCGCGATGGCCGATCATGGTGGCGCCTTCCAGCTTCAGCGTCTGCCGCGTCGCCGGCTCGAAGCTTGCGCCCTCGACGCGCGTGCGGCGTTCGTCCAGCGCCAGATATCTGACGTTGCGCAAATCGGCCCGTCCGCCCGGCTCGCGGATCTCGTAGGGATCGGCCTGCTCGTAAAGCGAATGGGCCGCGACGCTCGACGGGGTTGCGGCACGATTGGGGGCCATGCTTTCGAGCTCGAACCCATGGTCGTCGAGAATGCCGAGAATGGTGTCGCGCCCGCCCGGAACGCAGCACAGCGACGCGCACTCGATGATCTTGGCCATGTGCATGGCGATGCCGGGGGGAAACCCGAGCATGGCCGGGATGCTCGCGAAGATGCCGGTATCGCAGGCGCGCCCGAGCACGACGACGTCCACGTCCAGCTCCAGGGCGCGCCTGAAGGCCTCGGTTCCGAGCTGCCCCACGATGTGGGAGGCCGCGTCCACATCCGCGTTCGCCAGCGGCGGCATGGTGTCCATCGGGCGCACGCGCCCCGCCGCGATCGCTTGCTTGACCACCTCGCGCGGCAGGTCCGAGGCGACGACGCCGAGGCGGAATGCAAGGCCGTCCTCGCGGGCGATCTCGCGCACGATCTCCAGCGTCTGATCGAGGTGCGGTCTGGCCCCGGCCGAGCCTGCGGAGCCGACGATCAAGGGGATGTCGAGTGCTCGCGCCGCACGCAGCACCTTGCGCAGGTCGCGCTTGGCGCCGATGCGGGTCGGCGCCATCTTGCCGGCGCCCAGATAGGCGGGGCCGATGTCGATGGAGCCCATGTCGACGCCGATCATGTCCGGTGCGCGCGCAAGTCCCGCCTCCAGAGCCGGCGTGGGGATGCCATAGCCGAGCTGCCCGGAGGCGCCGAGCGAGCGCAACGGCCGGCGCCGGCGCGAGAAGTCCGCAAGCAGTCGACCAATCGCCGTCATAGCTCGATATCCAGAAGCGGCGCGTGCTGCTGGGCGCCGTAGACGTCCCGATCGCCGACATCGCCCGAGACGACGTCGCGCGGCAGTGTGATCTTCACGGCCAGCGCGGGCTCGAACGGCAGGACGGCGATCTCGTTCTCGCTGCGACCGTAGCGCTGGGCAAC
>JBGGME010000227.1:0-17728 GCA_041288195.1 Hyphomicrobiaceae bacterium | reverse complement strand
AAACAGCGGCTGGCGCTCGTCCCAGGTGTGGCGCTTCAGATGCACGGCCAGCAACGTCTCCTGAACCACGTCCTCCACATCCTCCGGACCGAGCCTGTGCTGAGCAAAGCCGCGGCTCGCCAGTCCACGCAATACCGGCGCCAGCTCCTGCAGCAGGCGGTGATACGACCTCGCGTCGCCGCGCATGCCGGCCCGCATCAGCGTGGCCCAATGAGGCTCCCGATCGGTCACGAGACCACTGTTCCCTGTTCGCCGGCACAGCCCACAACGTTACAGGCTGTGCCCCTCCAACCCTGCGGTTTTGGCTCCCGTGCACCGCAAAGAGCACGAAAACGTGAGGGCCGTAACGGCGGCCTGGTCGTCAGCGTATTCCCCGTAGACATTGTTGTAGCGACAGGCAGCGCGTGACGACCCGACGACTCGACCGGCCACCGCCGGGGCTCGCCAGAACCGCCGGCTCCGGGGGAACTGTATCGGCCGGGCACGAGCGGAAAAATGGCGTTGCGCCCAGGCGCCGCCATCGCACGCGCCGCCCAAGCCCCGAGACGATGGCCGCCCAAGGCGGGGGCGCGGTGGATGCCGCCACCGGCGCGATCGTTCCGCCGATCCATGTGGCCACGACCTTCGTTCGCGATGCGGACAACCAGTACCGACGGGGCTACTGCTACGGCCGCTCCGACAATGCCACGGTACGACAGGTGGAAGACATCCTGACCGGGGTCGAGGGCGGCGCATCGAGCCTGCTGTTCGCGTCCGGCATGGCCGCGGCAACGGCCGCGTTCCTCAGCCTGGAGCGGCCCGCGCACGTGGTCGCCCCGACGGCGATGTACTGGGGCCTGCGCCAGTGGCTGGCCGAGGATGCGCCGAGCCACGGGTTGGAGGTGACCTTCGTCGACGCGGGGAACGCGCGCGCTCTCGGCGCGGCAATCAGGCCCGGCCGCACGAAGCTCGTCTGGGTCGAGACTCCGTCGAACCCGACCTGGGTCATCACGGATATCGGGGAAGCGGCGCGCTGCGCGCATGCGGCCGGCGCGCTGTTGGCCATCGACTCCACGGTGTCGACGCCGGTCCTGACCCGCCCCCTCGCGCTCGGCGCCGATATCGTGCTGCACTCGGCCACCAAATACCTCAACGGCCATTCCGATGTCGTCGCCGGCGCGATGGTGTTCGCGCGCGAGGGGCCGGCCTTGGCGCGCGCGGCGCGGCTGCGGATGATGCTGGGCCCCATCCTCGGATCGTTCGAGGCCGCGTTGCTGTTGCGGGGCTTGCGGACCCTGCACGTGCGCGTGCGCCATCAATCCGCCTCGGCCATGGCCATCGCCGAGCATTTCACGCATCACCCCGCCGTCGCGCGCGTTCTCTATCCCGGGCTTCGCACCCATCCAGGACACGCGATCGCCGCGCGCCAGATGCAGGGCGGCTTCGGCGGCATGCTCTCTATGCGCATCAGGGGCGGGGAGGCAGCCGCCATCTCCTGCGCCGGACGCATGCGGGTATGGAAGCGGGCGACCTCGCTCGGCGGCGTCGAAAGCCTGGTGGAGCACCGGTCGAGCATCGAGGGGTCCGGCAGTCCCTGCCCATCGGACCTGCTGCGATTCTCCGTTGGCCTCGAGCGTACGGAGGACTTGATCGCGGATATCGAGGCGGCGCTCCGTGGCGCTCGCCCGGAGGCTCGAGCGCGCCGCGGCCGCCGCACTTGTCGCGCCGAGACCATCGCCGCGAGTGCGCGCCCGAACGGCAAGGCAGACGCGCGATCGACGAGGGAGCTCGACAAGTGAGCACCAGCCAATTGCCCGCGAGGGCGCGGTCGAAGATCGAGCATCGCTGCCTCGCCGAACGGCGTGCCCGCGCGTCAACGCTTGTAGAGCCCGATGCGGATGGTCTCGCCTGCGGCGATCGGCTGGCTCTGCGGATCGTTCCAGACGGGCGCCGCCTCGAACTCGGCTCGCGTCATGTCGAGCGCCGCCAGCTGCCGGCCCGCGATCGCCACCACCTCGATCGGCACCGCCACCAGCCGCTGCCGCCAGCCGAGGAAGCCGCCGTACGGCACGATCAGCTGCACCTTTCCGCTCGCCGTGCGCACGACGCTCCTCACATGCCCGAGCGTGCGGTCGTCGTCGTCCAGCACCGGCAGGCCGATCAGGTCCCCGACTTTCACGGGCTGCGGATAGCGGCGACGCATCTTCTCTTCCGGCGAGAGCGCGGCAGCCGTCGTCGCCGGAGCAGCGGAAGCAGCCGGAGCGGACACGTTGATCACTTGTCCCTCGCCGGCAGTCAGCACGGCCGCCGTGCAATGCGCGACGATCGCCATGAGCGCGACGATGATCGTCACAGACGCAATCTTGAGCATCGCTTCACCTCTCCGATCACCTCTGCCGCACAACAACGTGTTGCGGAGTGTTTTGCCCGCCGCCCGATCCCTCAGTAGCCTGACGTCGGTTCCACGAGACGAGAGATAGTCCGATGGCAGACATCAACGTCAAATCAAATGGACGGCACCTCGCGAGACTGCATCCTCTCGCGATACGCGTCATGCATTGGATCAATGCCTTGACGATGATCGTGCTCATCATGAGCGGCTGGGCGATCTACAACGACGAGGTGATCTTCGGCTGGCTGCACTTCCCGTCGTGGATGACGATGGGCGGCGGACCGGAGGGCGCGCTGCAGTGGCACTTCCTCGCGATGTGGATTCTCGTGGCCAACGGCATCGCCTATCTCGCCTATGGTTTCAGCACCGGCCGCTTCCGGCGCAAGCTGCTGCCGATCCGCATTGCCGAGATCATCGCCGAAATGCGCAGGGCCTTGGCGCTCGAGCTCGCCCACGACGACCTCACGCACTACAACGCGGTGCAGCGCGTGCTCTACGTCGGCATCATCGTCGTCGTCATCCTGCAGGTGGTCTCGGGCCTGGTTATCTGGAAGCCCGTGCAGTTCTCCGAGCTCGCGATTCTCTTCTACGACTTCCAGGGCGCGCGTCTCGTGCACTTCCTGGGCATGGTCGCCATCGTCGGCTTCCTGCTTCTGCACGTCGCCCTGGCGCTGATCGTGCCGAAGACCCTGGTCGCCATGATAACCGGCGGTCCCGACGTGCCGCGCGACGCAACAGCAAGCGCAGAGCCAGACCCGAACCAACCCGGCAAGCTTGCATCCTGAGGAGGCACGAGCCCCATGTCACAGCGCTCCCCATCGCCCTCGCTCTTCAGGCCCAAGCGCGCCATCGATCAGAGCGTGCTCGAGGAAAACCACGCGCTGGTCCAAAGCATCGATCGGCGCAAAATCCTGCGCGGGACCTTGAGCCTCGGCGCCCTCACCATGCTCACGGGCTGCGACGTGACGCATCGCGACTCCGTCCAGCGCGTCCTGAAGGCGGTATCCCAGTGGAACGATCGCGCCCAGGCACTGCTGTTCCGGCCCAATCATCTCGCCCCAACCTACTCTCCCGACAAGGTGGTCAAACCGCCGCGCTTCAACGCCTACTACGACGTCGAGGACCTGGCGCCCGTCAACGCCGACACCTGGAAGCTCGAGCTGGCGGGCCTCATCGGCGACAAGCGGCCGTGGACGCTGCGGCAGATCTACGATCTGCCCGAGCAGGAGATCATCGTCCGGCACATCTGCGTCGAGGGCTGGGACTACATCGGCCAGTGGTCCGGCGTCAGCCTGCGCCATTTCCTGGAGCGCATCGGCGCCGACCTCACCGCCAGGTACGTCGCCTTCAAGTGCGCCGACGACTACTACGGCAGCATCGACATGCCCTCGGCGCTGCATCCCCAGACGCTCCTCGCAACCAAGTACGCCGGGGAACCGATCACCGATCCCTTCGGTTTTCCATTGCGCCTGCGCACGGCCGTCAAGCTCGGCTTCAAGAACCCCAAGTGGATCACCGCCATGGAGGTCACAAACACCTACCGCGGCGGCTACTGGGAGGATCGCGGCTTCAACTGGTTCAGCGGGATTTGAGGAGGGCGGGCAATGGGCGGTGACGATGTCCCGGCCGGTAGGCACGCGAGTTGCGCCATCGCCGTCATGGCAAAGGCCTCGATCCCCGGCCGCGCCAAGACGCGTCTCGTCCCGCCGCTCACCCCGGCGGAGGCAGCCAGCCTCAACACCAGCTTCCTGCGCGACGTCGCCGACAATCTGATCGGCGCGTCGGCGCTCGCCAACATCGCGGGCTTCATGGCCCACGCCCCCGCCGGCAGCGCGAGGTTCTTCCGCGACACCCTGCCGGATCGGATCGGCCTCATCGAGACCGTGGCACCAAGCTTCGGCGACTGCCTGTTCCACGCGGCGACGACCCTGCTCGACGCCGGCCACGATGCCGTCTGCCTCCTCAACTCGGATAGCCCGACCTTGCCTACCGCCTACCTCACCGCCGCCGCCACCGCCCTGGCCGCGCCGGGCGATCGTATCGTGCTGGGGCCCTCGACCGACGGCGGCTACTATCTCCTCGGGCTGAAACAGCCGCACCGCCGGCTGTTCCAGGACATCGATTGGAGCACCGAGCGGGTCGCCGCCCAGACGCTCGAGCGCGCGAGAGAGACCGGCGTCTCGGTCCACCAGCTCCCCTCCTGGTACGACGTCGACGATCTCACGGCGCTGCGTCTGCTGGTGGGCGAACTGTTCGAGGACCGCCGCTTCCGCGTCTGGGGCAGCCGGCCGACGCCTGCCACCTGGACGCGGCGCGAGCTCGGCCGGCTGCTCGACACCACCGACCTCGCCGCCAAGCTCGAAATCCCCATGCCGGCAAGCCTCGTCGCATGACCAGCCTCACGCTCGCCGCCGCCCGCGTCCGCCAGCCGGTTGCATGGCTCGCTGCGATGGCGGCCGGGCTCGTCGCGCTCACCGCGGCTGGCCCGACGCTGCATCACGCCGGCGGCGAGTGGGCGCTGCTGCTCATCTTTGCTATCGGCGGCGCGGGCATCCTGGCGGCGCTGCGGATCGCGGACCGCGCCGATCCGCGCGCTGCCCTGATCGTCATCCTCCTCGGCACGCTCCTGATGCGCCTCGCCCTCCTGTTCGTGGAGCCCTACCTCTCGACCGACATCTACCGCTACGTCTGGGACGGGCGCGTCCAGGCCGCCGGCATCAATCCCTATCGCCATATGCCGATTGCGCCCGAGGTCTCCCACCTGCGCGACGCGGCGATCTTCCCCAACATCAACCGCGCCGACTATGCGGTGACCATCTACCCACCAGCCGCACAGGCGATCTTCCTCGCCGTGACGCGCCTGGGCGAGAGCGTCGTGGCGATGAAGGTCGGCCTGCTGGCATTCGAGTTCGCAACCATCGCCCTGCTGCTCGCGCTCCTGCACCGCATGGGTGGCCCGCCGACGCGCATCGTCGCCTACGCCTGGCACCCGCTGCCGATCTGGGAGATCGCCGGCAGCGGCCACGTCGACATCGCCATGTGCGCGCTGCTGATGGCCGGTCTGCTGTTGTTTCTACACGGCCGCACCCTGCTCGCCAGCGTCGCCGTCACGCTCGGCGCCCTGGTCAAGCCGACCGCGCTGCTGGCGCTCCCCGTGTTCTGGCGCCCGTGGAATTGGCGGCTGCCGCTCGTCGTCGTGCTCACCGCCGTGCTGGCGTACGTGCCTTACCTGTCGGTCGGCAGCGGCGTGCTCGGCTACCTGTGGGGCTACGTCGAGGAGGAGGGGCTGGCGTCGGGTCGCGGGTTCAACGTGCTGTGGCTGATGGAGCGGTTCACCGGGCCGATGCCGGGCGCGGTCCGCGCGTACGTCGTGATCGCCGCCCTCGTCATGGTCGCCCTCGCCATCGCGGTGGCCTTCCGCAAGGACCGGTCTCCGCAAGCATCGGTCGCCTGCCTCAGCTGGCTGCTCGTCATCTTCCTGGTGGTCGTGTCTCCGCACTATCCCTGGTACTTCCTGGTGCTGGTCCCGTTGCTCGTGATCCACCCGTCCGCGACCGCCTGGGTGCTCACGCTCGCCTGCCCGCTCCTCTACGACGTCGTCGGCGGGGCCATGTGGCCGGGCTACGACCTCCGCATCGCCGCCTTCACGCTGGCCACCGTCGTTGCCCTTGCCCACGACGCGCGCAGACTGCGGCGCAAATCCGAAACCCGAACGGCTGGAGCGATCCCATGAGCGCGCGCACCGTCGATCCGCGCCGGTATCACGAGGCCGTCGAGCCCGCCATGAGCCCGGCGGCGGCGAGCGATCCCGTCTGCCTGTACCTGGAGACGACCAACCGCTGCAATCTGCTCTGCACGACCTGCCCGCGCACCTATGCGGACCTCGAGCCGCCCGCCGACATGAGCTGGGACCTGTTCACGCGCATCGTCGACCAGGTGCCCAACATCGCCCGCGTCGTCCTGCACGGCGTCGGCGAGCCGATGCTGGTCAGGGACCTGCCGCGCATGATCCGCTACCTGAAGGACCGCGGCGCCTACGTGCTGTTCAACACCAACGGCACCGTGCTCACCGCCAGGAAGGGCCGCGAGCTCTCGGACTCCAGCCTGGACGAGCTGCGCGTCTCGCTCGATGCCGCCGACGCCCGCACCTTCCTGCTGATCCGCGGCAAGGACTACTTCAACCGCATCGTGCGCAACGTGCGCGTCTTCACCGAGATGCAGGCGCGGGTAGGCCTGCAGCGTCCGAAAGTGTCGCTGTGGCTGACGGGCCTCAAGGAGACCATCGCCCAGCTTCCCGCATTCGTGCGCATCGCCCACGAGATCGGAGTGAAGGAGGTCTACCTGCAGCGGCTGGTGTTCTGCGAGGACTCTCCCGTGGGCATGGCGACGCCCGACCAGGCCCTGTTCGAGCGTCTGACGCAGGACGACGCCCACCACCTCGAGGCTGCGGAGAGGCAGGCAGCCGCGCTCGGCATAAGCTTCAATGCGTCCGGCGCCACCGAGCCCGGCGAGAGCCTCGCACGCAAGGCCGACGCCAATCCCTGGTCGCTGTGCCGACGTCCCTGGGCGGTCATGTATTTCACCGCCAACGGCCGGGCGCTGCCGTGCTGCATCGCTCCCTTCTCGCAGAACGGCTACGAGAACTACACGCTGGGCGATGCCACCCAGCAGTCCCTGCGCGAGATCTGGAACGGCCGCGCCTACCAGGATTTCCGCACGGCCCTGCAGTCGGATGCCCCGCCCAAGTCGTGCGCGAGCTGCGGCCTGCGCTGGAGCCTCTAGCATCATGCCCGGCGCGCCCAGGCCGATCAACCGTTCGACGGTCTCCGTCGTCATCCCCTGCCTCGACGAGGAGGCGGCGATCGGCGCCTGCGTCGCAGCCGTTCTCGCGCATGGCGTGGGCGAGGTGATCGTGGTCGACGGCGGCTCCGCCGACCGCACGGTCGAGCGGGCGTCGGCGGCCGGCGCACGCGTGGTCATCGAGCGCCGGCGCGGCTACGGCCGGGCGCTGCTCTCGGGCCTCGCCGCCATCTCGCCCGGCGCTGATACCATCCTCTTCATCGACGGCGACGGCAGCGACCGGCCCGAGATGATCCCGGCCGTGCTCGCGCCCATCGAGCAGGGCAATGCCGATTTCGTGCTGGGCTCGCGCCTGCGCGGACCCCGCGAGGCGGGCAGCCTGGCGCCGGCCCAGATTCTCGCCGGCCATCTCGCGGGACTTCTGATCCGCCTGCGCTACGGCGTCCGCTTCACGGACATGTCGCCGTATCGCGCCATACGGCGCGATGCGCTCGAAAGCCTCGGCATGCGCGAGGAGACGTTCGGGTGGAACCTCGAGATGCAGATGCGCGCCGCCGCCGCGGGCTTGCGCATCGTCGAGGTGCCGGTCGGTCAGCGCCGGCGCGCCGGGGGCGTCTCGAAGGTGTCGGGAGATCTGATCACCGCCGCGCGCGTGGCCTGGGTGCTGGTTGCGACCTTCCTTCGCCTTGCCGTGCAGATGCCGGCCAGGCGCCCGGCGCACGTTCGCACTCCCGCCTGAGCGCCTCTCGGCAATCGGCCGCCGCCTTACCTGTTAACCCTGCCCGCGCTTGTCCCCGCCGCCGCGGGCTGTGTCACACTGCGCGAACCGATCAACACCGAGCCAAGTGAACCCTCAGCGCATGGACAGCTCTCCCAACCTGATCCTGCCTTACATCATCGCGGCCCAGGCCCAGAAGCACGTCACGCACAACGAGGCGCTGCGCACGCTCGACGCCCTCGTGCAGCTGATGGTCCTCGACAAGGACCTCGCGAGCCCACCCGGCTCCCCCGCCGACGGCGACCGCTACATCGTCGCCGCGAGCCCAACCGGCGCCTGGTCGGGCCATGCCGGCAAAATCGCCGCGTGGCAGGACGGCGCCTGGGCCTTCTACACGCCGCGCGAAGGCTGGCGCGCGTGGCTGGCGGATGAGGACAAGCTCTTCTTCTGGGACGGCTCGGACTGGATCGCGCCGAGCTCGGGCGGCGGCGGTACCGCGAGCGCGATCGGCCTGCACAACGGCAAGATCGCCGAGAGCCACGCCGGCAACGCCGCGACCTTCGCCTTGAAGACCCTGGCGGGCTCCGATCCGAGTGGCGGCGATCCCGTCACCGCCATCTTCCCCGACGGCTCCTCGGTCTCGATCACGGCGGCGCTGTCGGTCACGATCCCCTCCACCGCGACGATGGGCTTCTCCAACGGCACGGCGGGGCGCATCTGGGCGGCGCTTGCCAACGACGGCGGCACGCCGCGCCTCGTCGTGCGCAACTGCCGCAGCGGCTCCATCATCGTCGGCTTCCCCTCCAGCGGGCAGCTCAGCAGCACCACCATCGGCACCGGCGCCGACAGCGCGCATGTCAGCTACTCGGGCACCGGCGTCACCGACAAGCCCTACCTGCTCGCGGGTTACGCCGACTACGACAGCGGCCTCGCCACCGCCGGCACCTGGGACGCGAGCCCGACCCGGCTCGTGCAGTTCGGCCCCGGCGCCCACAAGCCCGGCGATGTCGTCCAGAAGCTGTCGGCGACCCAGGGCGCCGCCACCAGCGTCTCCAACACCACGCCGGTGCAGACGGGCTCCAGCGTCACCGTCGCGCCGACGAGCGTGCACAACGTCATCCTGGTCGAGGCCGTGGGCGGGCTGTCGGTGCAGCAGAGCAGCGGCCTCGTGCAAGCGCAGTTCTCGCGCGGCTCGGGCCCGACGCTGATCGGCGCCTCGATCCAGCTCGCCTGCGCCGCGGCCGCCGGCAACACGGTCGACATCCCCGTGGTGTTCAAGACCTTCGATGCGCCGGGCACGACGAGCTCCACCACCTACTACGTCTACGTCGTCGCCAACACCACGCTCACCTCCGCGGCCTACTGGAACCGCCTCGGCGCCACCACCCTCACCGAAGCGACGGAGATCATGGCATGACGACACTGCTCGACGCGCTGGCAGCCCTGCGCCCGGTCTCGGCCTTCACGATGGAGCCGGGCGATTTCGCGACGCTGGTCTGGCAGGACCCCGACCGCCAGCCGCCGACGCTCGATGCGGTGCTGGCCAAGCAGGCGGAGCTGGAGGCAGAGGCGCGCATCGATGCGGTCAAGGCCGAGGCGCGCCGGCGCATCACGCAGCGCTTCCCCGACTGGAAGCAGGCCAACATGACCGCGCGGGGCGTGGAGCTCCTCAACATCCGCGTCGCCGTCGGCTCCTGGACGGCGCCGCAGGCGCAGGAGGCGGCCGAACTCGGCGCGGCGTGGGACTGGATCAAGACCGTGCGTGCCGCCTCCGATGCGATCGAGGCGCTCGCTCCGATCCCTGCCGATTTCGCGAGCGATACCCGCTGGCCGGAGTCGTGATAAGGTCCCGACCGTCGCATCAGCGTCGCTTCGACGCCTTGATACGGACTGCGTCAAGCTGCTAAGCCCACGCTAGCGTCCGCATAGTCGAGTCTGGCTGGTCCAAACACGCCGGGCTGCGGCGCAACACAGGGAGGCGTTGGGACGGATGCCGGCGGTCCTGGTGCTCTGGGCGGTCGCCGCGCTGCTGGTTGCGGCGGCGCTTGGCGTAGCCCTGCACCGTGCCCGCTTCGCAAGCCGCGCCATCTACCTGATCTCGCTCGCCGCAAGCCTCGTCATCCTCGTGGCCGCCGGCTCGCATCTGCTGGCCGGCGCCCCGGCCTCGCCCGGCGTGCACCTGCCCGTCGGTCTGCCCTGGATCGGCGCCCACTTCCGCATCGATGCGCTTTCGGCCTTCTTTCTCGTCGTGACAAGCCTCGGCGGGGCAATCGCCAGTCTCTACGCCATCGGCTACGGCGAGCACGAGGAGGCGCCCGGCCGCGTGCTCCCGTTCTACCCGGCGTTCCTCGCCGGCATGACGCTCGTCGTGCTCGCCGACGACGCCTTCACCTTCCTGCTGGCCTGGGAGTTCATGTCGCTGTCGTCCTGGGCGCTGGTGATGGCGCACCACCACGACGCCGACAACAGGGCCGCAGGCTACATCTACATCGTCATGGCGAGCTTCGGCACGCTCACCCTGCTGCTCGCCTTCGGCCTGCTCGCCGGCCCCGACGGCGGCTACACCTTCGACGCTATCCGCCGCGCCGAGCACGTTATGCCCGGGGTCGTCCTGCTGCTGATGATGGTCGGCGCCGGCTCCAAGGCGGGCCTGGTGCCGCTGCACGTGTGGCTGCCGCTCGCTCACCCCGCCGCGCCCAGCCATGTCTCCGCCCTGATGAGCGGCGTGATGACCAAGGTCGCCGTCTACGGCTTCGTGCGCGTCGTGTTCGACCTGCTGGGCTCGCCCGGCTGGTGGTGGAGCAGCATCCTGCTCACCGTCGGCGGCACCTCCGCCGTGCTCGGCGTGCTCAGCGCCCTCATGCAGCGCGACCTGAAGCGGCTGCTCGCCTTCAGCACCATCGAGAATATCGGCATCGTCTTCATCGGCCTCGGGCTCGCGCTCGCCTTCAAGGCCAACGGCATGGCCGCCGCCGCCGCCCTCGCGCTCACCGCCGCGCTGCTGCACGCCTTCAACCACTCGCTGTTCAAGAGCCTGCTGTTCTTCGGCGCCGGCGCCGTGCTCACCGCCACCGGGGAACGCGACATCGAGAAGCTCGGCGGCCTCATCCGCACCATGCCGCAGACCGCATTCCTGTTCCTGGGCGGCTGTCTCGCCATATCCGCGCTGCCGCCGCTCAACGGCTTCGTCTCGGAGTGGATGACGTTCCAGGCCGTGCTGCTCAGCCCCGCGCTGCCGCAGTGGGTCCTCAAGCTGCTTGTGCCGGCCATCGGCGCCGTTCTGGCGCTCGGCGCGGCCTTGTCCGCCGCCTGTTTCGTGCGCGCGTTCGGCATCGCCTTCCTCGGGCGTGCCCGCACGCCCGCTGCGGCCGCCGCGCACGAGACGGACCGCGCCTCGCTCGCGGCCATGGGCCTGTGCCTCCTGCTCTGCCTCGCCGTCGGCATCCTGCCGGGCCTCCTCATCGACCTCCTCGGGCCAGTCGTGCAGGGGCTTGTCGGCGCGCGCATGCCGCAGCAGTCCTCCCTGCCGTGGCTCTCGATCGTCCCCGTTGCCGAGAGCCGCAGCTCCTACAACGGCCTGCTGCTGTTCCTCTTCATCCTGCTGTCGACCCTCATCACGATAGAGGCCATCCACCGCTTCGCCTCGCACCGGGTCCGCCGCAGCCCGCCCTGGGATTGCGGCTTCCCCGATCCCAACCCTGCGACCCAGTACACCGCCGACAGCTTCTCCCAGCCCATCCGCCGCGTGTTCGGCACGCTCGTGTTCCGCGCCTCCGAGCGCGTCGACATGCCCCCGCCCGGCGATACCCGGCCCGCGCGCCTCGTCGTCAGCGTCCGCGATACCATCTGGGAGACGTTCTATGCGCCCATCTCGGACCTGGTCTCGGTCACCGGCGAGCGCCTCAATCGCCTGCAGTTCCTGAGTATCCGCCAATACCTGAGCCTGGTATTCGCAGCTCTCGTCGGCCTGCTCATCATGGTGTCGATATGGCAGTAGCCGTCGACCTTGCCCTGCAGGCGGCGCAGATGCTGCTGGTGCTCGCGCTGGCCCCGCTGCTGCTCGGCTTCACGCGCAAGGTCAAGGCCCGACTGCTGCGCCGCCGCGGCCCGCCCGTGCTGCAGCCCTACCGCGATCTGTTGCGCCTGATCCGCAAGGAGGCGGTGATCGCCGACAACGCCTCCTGGCTGTTCCGCAGCGGCCCCTACATGATCTTCGCCGCCACCTGGGTGGCCGCCGCGCTGGTGCCTACCTTCGCCACCGGCCTCACCTTCAGCTGGGCGGCCGACCTCATCGCCATCACCGCGCTGATCGGCTCGGCGCGCTTCTTCCTGGCGCTCGTCGGCATGGATGTGGGCACCAGCTTCGGCGGCATCGGCTCCTCGCGCGAGATGATGTTTGCCTCCCTCGCCGAGCCCGCCACCATCATGATCGTGTTCACCGTGGCGCTGGTGGCGGGCTCCACCCAGCTCTCGAGCATCGCCAACCACATGCTCGACCACGCCTCGCTGCGCGTGTCGCTGGGCCTCGCGCTGGTGGCGCTCATCATCGTCGCGGTCGCCGAGAACGCCCGCATCCCCGTCGACAACCCCGCCACCCACCTCGAGCTGACCATGGTGCACGAGGCGATGGTGCTCGAGTACTCCGGCCGCCACCTCGCCATGATCGAGCTGGCGGCGGCCGTGAAGCTGCTGCTCTACGTCTCCCTCATCGCCTGCATCTTCGTTCCGTGGGGCCTCGCGCCCGCCGGCGCCAGCCTCGCCGCCTACGCCATCGGTCTCGCCGCCTATGTCGCCAAGCTGCTCGTCGGCGGCTTCGTGCTCGTCCTGTTCGAGACCTCGATTGCCAAGATGCGCGTGTTCCGCGTGCCCGATTTCATCGGCATCGCGCTGATGCTGGGACTGCTCGGCACGCTGCTGCGCTTCGTGTCGGGGAGCTTCTAGGCCCGCCCATGTCCCCGCACCTCTTCGACATCGCGCACATGCTGGCGGGCGGCCTCGTCCTGCTGAGCCTCGCCATGCTCTACCAGGACCGCATGTTCGGCCTGCTCAACGTGTTCGCCCTGCACGCCGTCGTGCTGTCGGCCTCCGTCGCCTGGCAGGGCCACATCCAGGGCGCGCCCCATCTCTACATCACCGCCATCATCGCCCTCGTCCTCAAGGCCATCATCATTCCGCTGGCCTTGCGCCGCATCGTGGTGCGGCTCGGCATCCACCGCACCATCGAGACGGTGGTCGGCGTCGGCCCGACCATGCTGGCCGGCATGGGCCTCGTCGCCCTCTCCATGGTGGTGATGCTGCGCGCCACCCAGACCGCCGACCCGCTGGCGCGCGAGGACCTCGCCTTCGCGCTGTCCGTGGTGCTGCTCGGCCTGCTGATGATGGTGACGCGGCGCAACGCGGTCAGCCAGATCATCGGCTTCATGTCGCTGGAGAACGGCCTGATCCTGGCCGCCACGGGCGCCAAGGGCATGCCGCTGGTGGTGGAGATCAGCATCGCCTTCTCCGTCCTGGTCGCCTTCATCGTCATCGGCGTGTTCCTGTTCCGCATCCGCGAGCGTTTCGACTCGGTCGATGTCTCCGCGCTCGACGCCTTCCGCGGGGAGCGGCGATGACGCTGTCCGCTCTCAATGTGCCGATCGACGCTCTGACGGCGGTCCTCCTCATCCCCGCAGCCGCGGCGCTTCTGCTCGCGCTGCTGCCGGGCTACTGGCTCTCGGCCCGCCTCAACGTGCTCGCGTCGCTGGCGACCTTCCTCGCCTCTCTCTCGCTCTTCTACGAGCGCCCCGCGCCGACCCCCTACCTCTTCGTCGACGACCTCAATATCGTCTTCATCGTGCTCTCGACCTTCGTCGCCTTCACCACCAGCGCCTTCTCGGCAAGCTACATCGGCCACGAGATCGAGACCGGGCGGCTTACCCCGCGCTACCTGCGCTTCTATCACGCCATGTACCAGACCCTGATGTTCGCCATGAACCTCGGTCTGACCGCCAACAACATCGGCCTGATGTGGGTCGCCGTGGAGCTGGCCACGCTCACCACCGTGCTGATGGTCGGCATCTACCGCACGCACGAGGCGCTGGAGGCGGCGTGGAAATATTTCATCCTCGGCAGCGTCGGCATCGCGCTGGCGCTGTTCGGCACCATCCTCGTCTACATGGCGGCCCGCCCCGTCCTCGGCGAGGGCCAGGACGCCATGGTGTGGACGGCCCTGATCGCCAAGGCCGGCGGCTTTGCGCCCGAGCTCCTCAACGTCGCCTTCGTGTTCCTGATGCTGGGCTACGGCACCAAGGTGGGGCTCGCGCCGCTCCACGCCTGGCTCCCCGATGCGCACGCCGAGGGCCCAACCCCCATCTCCGCCGTGCTGTCGGGCCTGCTCCTCAACGTTGCCCTCTACGCGCTGCTGCGCTTCAAGATGCTGCTGGCGGCCAACCCCAATGCCATCGCGCCGGGACCGCTGATGGTGACGATGGGGCTCGTGTCGCTGATCTTCGCGGGCTTCATGCTCTACCGTCGCCGCGACATCAAGCGCATGTTCGCCTACTCCTCCATCGAGCACATGGGGCTCATCGCCTTCGCCTTCGGCATGGGCGGGCCGCTCGCCAACTTCGCGGGCCTGCTGCACATGACGCTGCACTCGCTGACCAAGTCCGCCATCTTCTTCGCCGTCGGCCACATCGCCCAGGTCAAGGGCACGCAGCGCATCGCCGAGATCCGCGGCCTGACCGAGAGCCACCCCCTGCTCGGCTGGGGTCTCGTGATCGGCGTGGTGGCGATCGCCGGCCTGCCGCCGCTGGGGCTCTTCATGAGCGAGTTCCTGATCGTCAGCTCCACCTTCGCACGCGCGCCGCTGCTGGCGCTGCTGGTCGTGCTCGGACTGCTCATCGCCTTCGGCGCCCTGATGCTGCGGTTGAGCGAGCTCGCCTTCGGCAAGCCCACCGGCAGCACGGCCCCCGTCGAGGCCTCCTACATACCGCTCTACGCCCACCTGGCCCTGGTCGCCTGCGCCGGCATCTACCTGCCGGGCCCGCTGGTCGCCTGGTTCCAGGCCGTCGCGCGACTGCTGGGGTGATGAGGATGGCAAGCAAAGCCGCATTCGTCCCCTCCCCCCTCGTGGGGGAGGGACAGGGAGGGGGGGAATCACAACGCGTCGGGAGTCCCCCCACCCCTAACCCCTCCCCACCAGGGGGGGGGGAAAGGACAACCCCATGACCTTCATCGCCTCCCTCACCGAGAAAGGCGCCAAGGTCGCCGCACACCGTCCCTGGCCGCGCGTCGTGGTCGACGCCGACACCTGGCGCCAGGCTATGCTCGGCATCGCGGCGGGGGAGGCGACGCTGTCGAGCCTGTGGAGCGACGGGGAGGCCGTGCACATGGCGCTCGCCGCCGAGCCCGCGACGCGGCTGCTCGTCGTCTCGCTCCCCTGCCCCGACAAGCGCTTCCCCTCGGTGGCTGCGACCCACACGCCGGCCCTGCGGCTCGAGCGCACCATCCGCGACCTCTACGGCCTCGAGCCCGAAGGCTCGCCCGACCCCCGCCCCTGGCTCGACCACGGCCGCTGGGGCGTGCGCCAGCCGCTCGGCGCCCGCACATCCGATCCCGCCGTCGGCGACGCCTACGCCTTCCTGTCCGCCGAGGGCCCGCCGCTGCACCAGATCCCCGTCGGGCCGGTGCACGCCGGCATCATCGAGCCCGGCCACTTCCGCTTCTCCTGCAACGGCGAGGCGGTCGTGCGGCTCGAGGAGCGGCTCGGCTACGTGCACAAGGGGATCGACGCGCTCATGCAGGGCGCGCCCCTCGACAAGGCGGCGAAGCTCGCAGCGCGCGGCTCCGGCGACAGCACGGTCGCCTACGGCATCGCCTTCGCGCGCGCGGTGGAGGCAGCCCTCGGGCTCGAGCCGCCGCCGCGCGCGGTCTTCCTGCGCGCGCTGATGGCGGAGCTCGAGCGCCTTGCCAACCATTTCGGCGACATCGGCGCCATCTGCAACGACGCCTCGTTCTCGCTCATGCACGCCCACTGCGGCATCCTGCGCGAGCATGTCCTGCGCGTCTGCGACACCGCCTTCGGCCATCGCCTGATGATGGACCGCGCCGTGCCCGGCGGCGTTGCGACCGATCTCGCCAGCGCCGGCGCCGAGCGCCTGCCCACGCTGGTCCGCACCGTCCGCCGCCGCTTCCCCGAGCTGATCGAGCTCTACGACAGCACCGCGTCGCTGCAGAACCGCACGGCCACGACCGGCATCCTCGAGCCACGGCTGGCGCGCCAGCACGGCGCCGGCGGCTTCATCGGCCGGGCCTCGGGCCGCGCCGTCGACGTCCGCAAGGCGCCGGGCTACGCCCCCTACACGGCGCTGAGCTTCGAGGTGCCGGTGCGCCAGGAGGGCGACGTCGATGCCCGCGTGTGGGTGCGCATCGACGAGGTCAAGCAGTCCCTGGCCCTGATCGAGCAGATCCTCGATCGCCTTCCCGCCGGCCCGATCCGCGCCGAGCCGGCATCGCCCCCGACCGGAGGGGCGGAAGGTCTGGCCTTCGCCGAGTCCTTCCGCGGCGACATCCTGGCCTGGGTGCGCATCGCCCCGGACGGCCGGGTCGCGCACTGCCACCTGCGCGATCCCTCGTGGTTCCAGTGGCCGCTGCTGGAGGCGGCGATCGAGGGCAACATCGTCGCCGACTTCCCGCTCTGCAACAAATCCTTCAACTGCTCCTACTCGGGCCACGACATCTGAGAGCGTGAGAGCGCCCCATGCGCAAGCTGCTGTTCGAGAGCCTGTTCCAGTCGGCCCTCACCGAGGCGCCGCCCGCGCCCGACGATGCGGGCCTCGCCGAGCTCGCGGGCCGCGTCGACCGGGCAGCGCGCCGCCGGCTCGGCCGCTCGCTGTCGATCCGCGAGGTCGACGCCGGCTCCTGCAACGGCTGCGAGCTCGAGATCCACGCCCTCAACAACGCCTTCTACGACCTGGAACGCTTCGGCTTGCGCTTCGTCGCCTCGCCCCGCCACGCCGACGTGCTGATGGTGACGGGCCCCGTCACCAAGAACATGCGCCAGGCGCTGGAGCGCACCTGGGCCGCCACCCCCGATCCCAAGTGGGTCGTCGCTGTCGGCGACTGCGCCCTCAACGGCGGCATCTTCGCCGACAGCTACGCCGTGACGGGCGGCGTCTCCCAAGTCATCCCCGTCGACCTCCACATCCGCGGCTGCCCCCCTACGCCGACTGCCCTGCTCAAGGGCCTGCTGGCGCTGGTCGAGGACGCTTCAAAGTAGTCGCCACCGCCGTCATCCCGGCGCCGCGAGTGCGCGGCAGCGCGCTCGCGGAGGAAGGCCGGGACCCATGCGCGTCTCCGCAAGGTGTACTGGGTCCCGACCTTCGTCGGGATGACGAATACGGATGGGGCAGTCGCTATTTGGCTTTCTCGCGCAGCGCCACCAGCGCATCGAACACCAGCCGGTCGATCTCCAGGCCCTCGCGCAGGGCGCGCTCGCGGGCGCGGAAGGCGCGCTCGGAGGGAATGCGGATCTCGTCGACGCCCTTCTGCTTCGGCGTCGCCTTGATGTAGTCGACCAGCCCCGCGACGCGCGCCTCGAACGCGTCGGCCGGCCCCAGCAGGTCGGGGCGGAAGGCACCGCGATCGCGATCGGGTTGGTGCCGAGCGCGGCCTTGGCGCCGCCCGGCGGCGCCACCAGCCTCGAGCTGCCCACGGTTTGGATGGCGACGAGGCCCGCCTTGGCGATCATCTCGACGAAATAGGCGCTGCGCCCGCTCATCCAGGCGTCGTTGACCGACACGAGCGCGATGCCGTGCGCGCCGGCCTTGTCGATCGCCGCCCGCGCCGCATGGTAGAGC